>NZ_JAZDRK010000013.1:0-151788 GCF_047501505.1 Rhodopseudomonas sp. G2_2311 | reverse complement strand
CGGCCAAGGCCCCCGCCACCGAGGCCAAGGACAAAGCCAAGAAGCCGGCCGACAAACCCGACGCTAAGGCTGCCCCCGAGGGCGGCGGCGCGGCCGCGGCCGAAGATCCGAACGTCGACCTGGTGTACGGCGCCTATCAGCGCGGCTTCTACAAGACGGCGTTCGAGCTGGCGCAGAAGCGCGCCGCCGATAACGACGCCAAAGCCATGACCATGCTGGGCGAGCTTTACGCCAACGCCCTCGGCGTCAAGCGCGACTACAAAAAGGCGGTCGAGTGGTATTCAAAAGCTGCCGACCTCGGCGACCGCGAGGCGATGTTTGCGCTCGCCATGGCCCGGATGGGCGGCCGCGGCGGCCCGCCGAACCGTGAGGAAGCCGCCAAATGGCTGGCGCAGGCCGCCAAGCTCGGCGAGCCGAAGGCTGCCTATAACCTGGCGCTGCTCTACCTCGACGGCCAGACCTTCCCGCAGGACGTCAAGCGCGCCGCCGAGCTGCTGCGGATGGCGGCCGACGCCGGCAACCCGGAGGCCCAATACGCACTGGCGACCTTTTACAAAGAAGGTACCGGGGTAACAAAGAACATCGAGCAGTCGGTGCGGCTGCTGCAGGCCGCCGCGCTCGCCGGCAACGTCCCAGCCCAGGTCGAATACGCCATCGCGCTCTACAACGGCACCGGCACTCCGAAAAACGAGCCGGCCGCCGTGGCGCTGCTGCGTAAGGCAGCGCGCGCCAACAATCCGATCGCCCAGAATCGCCTCGCTCACGTGCTGGTCTCCGGCCAGGGCGCGCCGCGCGACATCAATGAAGCGATGAAATGGCATCTGGTCGCCAAGACCGCCGGCAAGGGCGACCTGCAGCTCGACCAGACGCTGGCGCAGATGTCGGCCGAGGATCGCGCCAAGGCCGAAGAGGCGGCGCGGACCTGGATCGGCGGCGGCAAATGATCCGGGTTGACGCCGCCCGCCGCACAGGGCACCCCTTGCGGCCGCAAACCCCACACATTCCTTTCCCGACCAGACCGTTCGCAGGTCGTCACGAGACCAGACCATGATCCATTCCGCTCTCATCAACGTCATGGTCAAGGCGGCGCGCCGCGCCGGCCGCAGCCTCAAGCGCGACTTCGGCGAGATCGAAAATCTCCAGGTGTCGCTGAAGGGGCCGGCCAACTTCGTGTCCCGCGCCGATAAGCGCGCCGAAGAGATGCTGTACGAGGACCTGTCGAAGGCGCGCCCGGGCTACGGCTTCCTCGGCGAGGAAGGCGGCACCCGCGAAGGCGCCGACAAGACCCATCGCTGGATCGTCGATCCGCTCGACGGCACCACCAACTTCCTGCACGGCATCCCGCATTTCGCGATCTCGATCGGGCTCGAACGCGAAGGCACAATGATCGCCGGCGTGATCTACAATCCGGCCAATGAGGAGCTGTACATCGCCGAGCGCGGCAAGGGTGCGTTCCTCAACGACACCCGGCTGCGCGTCGCCAATCGCCGTGAACTCCACGACTGCGTCATCGGCTGCGGCCTGCCGCATCTTGGCCGCGGCGACTTCGCGCAGAACCAGCGCGAGATGGCCGCGCTGCAGCCCAAGGTCGCCGGCCTGCGCCGGTTCGGCACCGCCTCGCTCGACCTCGGTGCGGTCGCGGCCGGCCGCTTCGACGGCTTCTGGGAACGCAATCTGTCGCCGTGGGACATCGCGGCCGGCATCGTGATGATCCGCGAAGCCGGCGGCACCGTCGGCGACATCAACGGCGGCGACGTTCTCAAGACCGGCGACATTGTCTGCGGCAACGAAACCATCCACGCCGAACTCGCCCGGATCCTGAAGCCGCTGACCTGACGCGCTGAGCAGACGCTGGTCGTAAACGGCTCCTCCTAAACAGTCGTCATCGCCGGGCTCGACCCGGCGATCCATCTTCTTCAATTGATGTTGTTGAACACGCGCTCACGCGCGGGATGGATGCGCGGGCCTTCGCCGCGCCGAAGGAGCTTCGGCCCCGCAGGCGGGTCAAGCCCGAGCATGACGTGGCAGCGTGATTGTCCGCAGTGCCACACCAAACGCCCCTCGGCCGTCATCGCCCGCGCAGGCGGGCGATCCAATATTCCAGAGCTTTGCTTCAAGAATCAGCGCACCGCCGTACTGGATCCTCCGCATACGCGGAGGATGACGGTTGGTGGTGTGGAGACGGCGCCGAACTTCAAATAATCGCTGCGCTTATGCCGCCGGCACGATCCGCCGCACGTCGCCGGAGTCGGTGACGAACGCCGCACCCGGCTTGGAGAACAGGAAGCCGTTCGACTTCTTCAGCGAATAAAGCTGGTCGAGCTTCTGCGCACCTTCGGCCACCGCGGTCTTGCCGTCGATCACGTCGCGGTACAGCTTGGCGACCGCCACCATGTCGCACTGCTGCGGTGACAGGCGCATCGAGGAAACGCCGGCGTCCTTGAGCTTGTCGATGTCGCCGAGCAGGCTGGCGCAGGTGTAGGACAGCGTCTGCACGCCGTTCATCGCCAGGAACGGCTCGTCATCGAGCGTCGTCACGGCGAGACCGTCCGGGTCCTGCTCGCAGACGAATTTGCAATTGTCCTTCGCCAGCTTGTTGAGCCGGGCGTGATAGCAGCGCGCCGAGATCGCCAGCGGCACCCGGCCGAACGAGAACACCTCGAACGACACATTGGGCAGCGACCCCGCAATGCTGCGGATCGCCGACAGCGGCAGCTCCGGCGGCAGGCAAATGCGGCTGGCGCCGCGCGAGGCGAAATACGCAGCGGTCGCCTCGTTGTAGATGTTGACGAACGGACCGATCGCGTGGGCCTTCCCGCCGAGCATGCCGAGGCAGGAGAGGTCGTTGACCTCCATCATGAAGCCGTCGTCGGCGGCGAGCTCGGCCATCGCTTTGCGCTCGCGCGGCAGCGACATCAGCACCAGCGAGCCCATCAGCACTTTCTTGCCGGCGCCGGCGAGGCGCTCGACCACCGCCGGGATGTGCTCCTCGAGGAACGGCTGGCGCTTCGAGCACACCACCTCGCCGACCACGACGGTGTCGACCGGCGCTTCCTCGGCGATGCGGAAATAGAAGTCGCGCCACTCTTCCGGCTTCCAGTTGAACAGCACCGGTCCAAGCGTGAGTTGCATGGGAGTCGCCTCGCTTTGCAGAAGCCGCTGACGCTCGGAGATCACCGACGCATCAGCGCGAGAATTCGGTCAGCGCCAGGTCTTCTTGTAGGCGCCGGTGGTGGTCGACTGGCCTTCGGTCAGGCCGCGCAGCGCGTCGACCGGAAGCGGCCGGCCGTCGTCGAGCGCGGCGAGCACGTCCTTGAAGGTCTTCACCACCCGCTCGATATAGGCCCGGCCGCGCTGGCGGCCTTCGATCTTGAGCGCCGCAACGCCGGCGGCGCGCAGGTCCGGCAGCATCGTGGTGGCATCGAGACTGGCCGGGTCTTCGAACAGATAGCCACAGCCTTCGTCGGTCTGGTAGCGGCCCTTGCACAGCGTCGGATACGCCGCAGCCTCGCCCTTGGCGAATTTGTTGATGGTGAACTCACCGAGCCGCGACACCAGCGAGCCGTTCTGCTCGCGATACTGGATCGAGGCGGCCGGCGAACAGACGCCATCCATGTTCGGCGACTTCCCGGTGGCGTAGGACGACAGCGAGCAGCGGCCCTCTTCCATCACGCACAGGCCGCCGAAGATGAAGACCTCGGTCTCGACCTTCACCTCTTTGGTGATCGCGGCGATTTCCTGCACGCTGAGCACGCGCGGCAGCACCACGCGCTGCGCGTTGAAGCTGTCGACATAGAACCGGATCGAATCCGGATTGGCGGCGGCCGCCTGCACGGAGACGTGCAGCCGCTGCTCCGGATGAGTCTTGGCGCAGTAGTCCATCACACCGACGTCGGCGAGTATCAGCGCATCGGCCTCGGCTTCGACCGCGTCGTCGACCGCGCGCTGCCACAGCTCGACATTGCCGGCGCGCGCGAAGGTGTTGATCGCAACCAGCACCTTGGTGCCGTAGCGATGCGCGTGCGCGATCGACTCTCGCATCTCGTCGCGGCTGAAGTTCAGCCCCGGGAAGTTGCGGGCGTTGGTTTCGTCGTTGAAGCCGCAATAGATCGCGTCGGCGCCTGCGGCGACGGCATCATGCAGCGCTGCCGGCGTACCAGCGGGACAGATCAGTTCCATGCTCTAACCTCCGCCTCCGACACCCAGCTCTTCGCGATAGCCGGGCTGCGCGCCGACCAGGCTGCGCAAGATCCGTTCGATCGGCGCCGCCAGCGGGCCGAACCACGCCACCGACTCTTTCAGGAAGTCGACGCGGGAATCGTCGATCGCATTACGCAGCGCGACCACCGCTTCCATGTCGCCGTCGATTTCGATGTCGCGCGAGAAGAACAGCGCGTCGCCGTCATAGGAGCCGTCGGTCATGCCGATCAGCGCCGACAGCGGCCCCGCGATCCGCGCGTGGATGTTGGTGGGCAGCGTACGCACCACCGTGACCCGCGGACTCATCCGACGCGGCTCGAGCACGAACGCAATCGGCAGGTCGGTCGGCGCGAGGCCGTAACGCTTGCCGGTGTGCGGACCGAGGCGATCGAAGATCCTGGGATGGCGCGCGCGAATTTCGCGCAAGCAGATTCCGAGCAACACCTGCAGCGGCAACAGCGGCAACACCCGCGTCGCAAGGGCAAGCGGCACGGGCATCCTGGAGACGGACGAATTGGATACCGACATGGGCCACCTTATCGTGAACAGTTCGCGTAGCCCGGCCCCGACGGTACTTCTTTGCGCCTGATCAAAGACAGGGTCGATGGCAAGTGCTGACCAATGTTGTCCGCAGGGAGACACCATGCTGAGCCGCGTCAAACCGCCCTTCCCTGATCTGCGTGCATTTAGTGGCTATCTCGAATCACGCGGACAGTTGCACCGCATCCGCAAGCCGGTGTCGGTGGTCCACGACCTCACCGAAATCCATCGCCGCGTGCTGCATGCCGGTGGCCCGGCACTCCTGATCGAAAACCCGATCAAGGCCGACGGCAGGCCGTCGGAGATGCCGATCCTGGTCAATCTGTTCGGCACGGTCGAACGGGTGGCCTGGGGCCTCGGCATCCTGCCGGAAAACCTGTCGCGGCTCGGCGAGGCGCTCGCCGAAATGCGCGAGCCGGCGCCGCCGCAGAGCCTGACCGACGCTTTGAGCAAGCTGCCGATGGCCAAGGCCGCGCTGGCGATGCGGCCGAAGATGGCCAAATCAGCACCAGTGCAGGAAGTGGTGCTGACCGGCGACGCAGTCGACCTCGGCCGGCTGCCAGTGCAGATCCCCTGGCCGGGAGAGCCGGCGCCGCTAATCACCTGGGGCCTCGTCTTCACCAAGCCGCCGCCCGGCGCGCACGGCACCGACAATGTCGGCGTCTATCGGATGCAGGTGCTGGGCAAGGATCGCCTGATCATGCGCTGGCTGGCGCATCGCGGCGGCGCCAAGCACCACCACCAGTGGAAAGCCGACAAGCGCGAGATGCCGGTGGCGATCGTGATCGGCGCCGATCCGTCGATGATTCTCTCGGCGGTGCTGCCGCTGCCGGAGACGGTTTCTGAAATCAAATTCGCCGGCCTGCTCGGCGGCGAGCGGCCGAGCCTGACGCCGTGCCAAACCATCCCGATCAGCGTGCCGGCTGATGCCGAGATCGTGCTCGAAGGCTTTGTGTCGCCGACCGAGACCGCACCGGAGGGGCCGTATGGCGACCACACCGGCTATTACAATGCGGTCGAAGAATTCCCGGTGATGCGGATCACCGCCATCACCATGCGCCGGCATCCGATTTATCTGTCGACCTACACGGGCCGGCCGCCGGACGAACCGTCGCGGCTCGGCGAAGCGTTCAACGACGTGTTTCTCCCGGTCGCGCGGCGACAATTCCCCGAGATCGTCGATCTGTGGCTGCCGCCGGAGGCGTGCTCCTATCGGATCGCGGTCGCCTCGATCAAGAAGCGCTATCCCGGCCAAGCGCGCCGGCTGATGATGGGGCTGTGGTCGATGCTGCCGCAGTTCAGCTACACCAAGCTCCTCATCATCGTCGACGACGACGTCGATGTCCGCGACTGGGCCGACGTGATGTGGGCGGTGTCGACACGCTGCGACACCTCGCGCGACATGGTGTCGATCAGCGACACCCCGATCGATTATCTCGACTTCGCCTCGCCGAAATCCGGACTCGGCGGTAAGCTCGGCATTGACGCCACCAACAAGATCGGCACCGAGACCGAGCGCGAGTGGGGTAAGGTGCTGGAGATGGACAAGGACGTGATCGCACGGGTCGACGCGATGTGGACCAGCCTCGGACTGTCGCCGGAACATCAGCCGGCGGCCGGGCAACGCCGGCTGATCCGATGAGCACGCAGCACCGCATCGTGGTCGGCATCAGCGGCGCCTCGGGCGCCGCGGTGGGGCTGCGGGTGGTCGAACTGCTGGCCTCGGTCGATTGCGAAGTGCATCTGGTGGTGTCGAAAGCCGCAAGGCGGACCATCGCCTACGAGGTCGGACCGAACGCACTCGAGCACGCCGCCGACCTAGTGCATCGCTTTCACAAGATCGACGACGTCGGCGCCTGTATCGCCTCGGGCTCGTTCCGCACCTCCGGCATGATCGTGGCGCCGTGTTCGATCCGCACCCTGTCGGCGATCGCCCATGGCGATCTCGACAATCTGCTGGTGCGCTCCGCCGACGTGCAGCTCAAGGAGCGGCGCCGGCTGGTGCTGATGCTGCGTGAGACCCCGCTGCATCTCGGCCATATCCGCAGCATGGCGCAGGCGACCGAGATCGGCGCGATCGTGGCGCCGCTGTCGCCGGCGTTCTATCAGCGGCCGCGCTCGATCTCGGAAATGGTCGACCACATGGCACTGCGCGCGATCGGTTTGCTCGGCCTGAACGATCTGGAGTTGTCAGCTCCAGAATGGTCCGACGACACCCCGCCGACCTGTCCGAAGCCCTGAGCCGTTCCTTCGCTGCACGGCCTGCTCCTTCTCCCCGCGCGTAGGGAGAATTGAAGAACTTCCCGCTTTAGGTGCACAGCGGAATGCGCTCGGGCACAGCCTCTTTCGGCACGTCCTTGCGCAGGTCGACGTCGCGCGTCAGCGGGAAGAAGTCGCCGGCGCGCTCGGTCTTCAGATAGGTCGTGACCAGAGTCTTGGCCGGCAGCGTGCCGGTGCGGCAGGCTTCGGCGCCGACCCCAATCGTCAGCGAGCCGCGCTCGCCCTTTGCCTTGTGAGCCGCCATTTGATCGCGGACCGCGAGCAGCCGCGGCACATCCTCGGGTGCGATCCGGAAGGCGTAGATCATGGTGTCGTTCGTCACTTCGTCCTTCAGCGACAACAGTTCGCCGGGATCGTCGAGATCGGCCAGCACGAACGCCTGCTCGCTTTTATCCGCGCCCACCGCCACGGTGACGCGCAGGGTGACCCGGCGCGGCCGCAGCCCTTGCGGCAACCGCACGGCAATGCGCAGCGCCGCCGGATCGGTTGCAGCCAGATCGGTACGCACCAGCTTGACCATTGAGGTGATCGGAACGGAGCTGCAGGCGGTCAGGCCACCGAGCGCCATGGCGGCGGCAGCAAATCTGAACGAGGCGGGGAAGCGCATGACGCTCATCCTATCTTGACGATGATAAATTATCGTTTTACGATAATTTCATCTCGAAATAGATGATGGAGCCTTGCAATGCAAGCACGACTATCCGGCACCTCGATCGGACTGACCGGTCCGGCGGCCACCAAGCTGGTCCGGCTGTCGCGCGCGATGGAATGGATGAGCACGATCGGGATCGTACTGATCGTGGGGCTGATCGGCGCCGTCTTCCTGGTCCCGAGCTGGACCCGCAATCTGCTGCTGACCAAGCTCGGCGAGATCGGCACACGGCTGCCGCTCGACGCCGGCAATCAGGCACTCGCGGCTGTCATCATCACCGTGCCGGTTGCCGTGATGCTGTGGGGGCTGCTCAATGTCCGAGCGCTGTTCGCCGAATTCGCGCGAGGCCAGGTCTTCACCACGGCAGCGGCCACCCACCTGCAGCGCTTCGGCATCGCCGTGCTGGCGCAGGGCCTGCTTGGCCCCGTTACCGCGACCGCTCTGGCACTCGCGCTGTCGCTGAGCAATCCTCCCGGTCAACGTCTGCTGGTGCTGACGTTCTCCAGCAACGACTATGTTTCGGTGATCGTCGGCGGCGTCCTGGTGGCGGTCGCGGCGGTGATGCGCGAAGCGGCGCGGCTGGCCGACGAGAATGCGAGCTTCGTGTAGGCGATGGCGATTGTGGTGAATCTCGACGTGATGTTGGCGCGGCGCAAGATGCGCTCGAAGGAGCTTGCCGAGCAGATCGGCATCACCGAGCAGAACGTCTCGCTGCTGAAATCCGGCAAGGTGAAGGGCATTCGGTTCGAGACGCTGTCACGGATTTGCGCGGTGCTGGAGTGTCAACCCGGCGACATTCTCGAATACGTCGACGACAAGTAGCACCGAACAAGAAAAGGCCGGCAGCTGCGAGGCGCAGGTGCCGGCCTTCAAATTTTCAAGTTGGCGCCGCGATCGGCGCGGGCGGATCGACGTCCGATCAGGCCGTCGCGGGCCGCGAGGCGTGTTCGTGCGGCCGCCAGTCTTCCGCCGCTTCGTCCCAGTAATGGGCGTCGTCGAAGCGCTTCCAGTGCGCGTTCTGCGCCACGACCTCACGGCCGCCGATGATCAAGGCCACCAGACCGATCAGGCCGACCAGCCCGTAGATCGCTGCGATCAATGCAACAATGGTCAAGGCTCTTTCCTCACTGTTTGCGATGAGCACCCTGGAAGCTCGACGGCGGGTGCGCCCGTCTTGAACTCGTAGCTTAGTTCACCGAACTCAGTTCGCCCACGCGAACCAGCCGAAGCGCCGCTCGGGTGCCTGCTTGGCGGTCACCACCGGAGCCGGGGGCTGCGGTTGCGCACGCTGAGTTGCCTTACGCCACAGATCGTCGACGACGAGATACGCAATCAACGCAGGGCCGACGGCGCACGTCAGGAACAACACGAGCGATCCGACAGAATCTAGAAACACGTCACACCTCCTGCTTTCGTCGAAGGCAAAACTAGGGAAAGTACCGCTGCCCGCATTGCGCCGGATCAATTTTGCCGACCCGGTTCAGGAACCAAGAAGTGATTAGTTCCATGTAGTTAGCTGTTTATTAAGCGGGATTTTTGGGCCCAGAACCGCTTGAAAACACTACTGCTCACTGTGTTGTGAATTTGCCGCGAGAGCGGCGCCACAACGAGCGCGCGCATCGTCGAGCTTTGCAGCACACGCAGAGCGACAACACGTCGCGCCCCCGTGCGCGAGCAGTCAGGCCGGTTTCAGGCGGTAGTGACTCACGCCCCATTCGTCGCCGTCGGCATAGCCGAACAGGCCGGAGGTTGCGAGGAAGAACCAGCGCCAACGACGCATCCACAACGCGGTGTCGTCGCCATAGACCGGGCGCAGGATGGTTTCGATCTCGTCGCGGTGACGATCGAAATTGACCAGCCAGTCTTCGGCCGTGCGCTGGTAGTGACGACCGCTCCAACGCCACTGCTCGTCGATTTCGAACAGATCGGCGTATTGCCGGATCAGCCGGTGGCTCGGCATCACTCCGCCGGTGAAGAAATGCTGCGCGATCCAGTCGGCAGGGTCGGTGCGGTCGAACAAGTAAGTGCCGCGGCGGTGACTGAAGACGTGCATGAAGAACAACCCGCCCGGCTTCAGCCAGCCGCGGATCCAAGTCATCAGCTTGCGCCAGTTCATCATGTGCTCGAACATCTCGACCGAGACCACGCGGTCGAATTTATCGTGGGGTTCGAACGCATTCATGTCGCAGGTGACGACGCGCAGATTCATCAGCCGCCGCGCGGCGGCCTGAGCCTCGATGTACTGCCGCTGCGACGCCGAGTTCGACACCGACAGGACCCGCGCATAAGGAAACCGCTCGGCCATCGCCAGCGACAGCGAGCCCCAGCCGCAACCGAGTTCGAGGATCGCCTGACCGTCGCGCAGGTCGGCGTGCTCTATCGTCAGCCGCAGCGCCTCCGCTTCGGCCTGCGCCAGCGTGGTCTCGGCATCGCGATAGAAACACGACGAGTATTTGCGGTGCGGCCCGAGCACCTTGCCGAAGAACGCCGCCGGGACCTCGTAGTGTTGGGCGTTCGCCGCGTCGGGATGCTCGGCGACCTCGCGTGCCGCCATCGCGTGCGCGAATGCCGCGTCGCTGGCCTCATTGCCGAGCGCCATCTTGGCGGCGGTGCGGCCGCACAGCATGCGAATGCCGGCGCGGATCACCGCGTCCGGCAGCGGCACCCGCTCGGCAATATCGATCAGCGAGGCGAGCCCGCTCATGGCGTGGCGGAGCGCCGGGGCGGCAGCGGGAAGAACATCGAGGTCCTGGCCTGGTAGTCACGATAGCGGTCGCCGCGCGATTTCAGCATCTGCTCCTCGAGCGGCGGAATGCCGGTGACGTACACCAGGATCCAGTACATGAACAGCGGCGCTGCCACCGCCGCATAGCCCCAGAGGTAAGACAGCGGCTCGGCGAACGGGATCGCGATCACCGGATAGGCCAGCCAGCCGAACCACTGGAAGAAGTAGTTCGGATGCCGCGACCACCGCCACAGCCCGGCGTCGCACACCTTGCCCTTGTTGGCGGGATCTTCACGGAACGCCTTGAGCTGGGAGTCGGCCAGCCCTTCGCCGGCGATGCCGACGATCAGGATCAGCACGCCGAGATAGTCCTGCAGCCGCAAACTGCCGGCCGGCGCATGCGCCGCGACGAAGATCGCAAACACCAGCGGAATGGTGGCGTAGGCCTGGTTCTGCAGGAAGAAGAACATCTTCTTCGGCGCATCGGCGCCCCACTCCGCCGCGTAGGCGGCGTAGCGCGGATCGTCGCTGATGTGCTGGGTGCGGGCGGCGATGTGCGAGCCGAGCCGCAGCGACCACGCCGCGACCAGCACCGCCACCAGCCATTGCCGCGCATCCGGCGCCGCGCCATCGATCGGCCACAGCGACGACACCGCGCCGGTCAGCCCAAGCGAAAACGTCCAGATGGTATCGACCCAGCCGGAGTTGCCCGTCCGCTGCTGCACCACCCAGGCGCCGGCCATCAGCACCGCCAGCGCCACCGCGATTCCCGCCAGCGCTCCGAGATACACACCCGTCATCATCCACCCGTCGTTCGATTGCCATGCTGAGCCGGCAGATACGTTCTGCGCCACGTCGGAGTTTCGATTCGAGTTCCCCCCGCGACGCGGTGGCGGATAACCGCCGCAACAGCTTTCTTCCGCGCCGTGCTGTGCCATATTGGGTGAAACAGCCGCTTCCGGCAAACCGGAGACCAAACCGACGATGGCTTCAGGCCCTTCCCCGCGCCACGCGATGGAGATCGAACTCGACAAGCTGTCGTCGCCGCGAATCTTCCTGGTGCGGATGCTGGTGTTCCTGGTGCTGTGCGCGCTGATCGTGGTGGTGCTGTACAAGCAAGTGCTGGCCGCGTTCATGGCCAATCCGGGCCTCAACGGCCTGATCGGCGCGGTGCTGGTGATCGGCATCGTGCTCGCCTTCCGCCAGGTGATCCGGCTGTATCCTGAGGTCGCCTGGGTCAATAACTTCCGCATCAACGATCCGGGGCTGGCGCTCGACCGCCGGCCGAGCCTGCTGGCGCCGATGGCCGCGATCCTCGGCGGCGAACGCTCCGGGCGGATCGCGATCTCGCCGCAGACGATGCGCCACCTGCTCGACTCGATCGCCACAAGGCTCGACGAAGCGCGCGACATCTCGCGCTACATGACCGGGCTCTTGGTCTTCCTCGGCCTGCTCGGCACGTTCTGGGGCCTGATCGAGACCGTCGGCTCGATCGGCGGGGTGATCGGCAGCCTGAAAGTGACCGGCGACGCCGGCTCGCTGTTCGACACGCTGAAGGAAGGCCTCGCCGCCCCGCTCGGCGGCATGGGGATTTCGTTCTCGTCGTCGCTGTTCGGTCTCGCCGGCTCGCTGATCCTCGGCTTCCTCGATCTGCAGTCCAGCCAGGCGCAGAACCGGTTCTACACCGACCTCGAAGACTGGCTGGCCTCGACGGTGCGCAGCTCGGCCGGCGATGGCGCGCTTGCCGGCAGCGCCGACCTGCAGGCCGCGCTGGAGCGGCTACGGCTGACACTGGAGGACGGCGGCGCCAACCGCGCCACCACCGCCGCGATGGCCAACCTCGCCAATGCGATCCAGAGCCTGGTCGCGCACATGCGCAACGAGCAGCAGATGATCCGCGAATGGGCCGATGCCCAGGGCGAACAGAACCGCGAGATCAAGGAGCTGTTGTCCGCCCTGGTGCAACGGCCGGAGAAGAGCCTGCGCGAGCCGGAGAAGAGCTGATGGCGCTGGCTCGCGGCCGCCGGCAGGAGTCCGGTTTCAATTACTGGCCCGGCTTCGTCGATGCGCTGTCGACGCTGATCCTCGGCATCGTGTTCCTGCTCACCGTATTCCTGGTGGTGCAGTTCTTCCTGTCGCAGGAGGTCACCGGCAAGGACAAGGCGCTGGCCGAGCTGAACGCGAAGATCGCCCAGCTCAACGACATCCTGTCGCTGGAAAAGCTCGGCAAGCTCAATCTGGAGGAGCAGCTGGCGCAGATGCGCGCCGGGCTATCGGCCGCCGAGAGCGAGCGCGACCGGGTCAAGGGCCTGTATGACGGCCTCGCCGGCGCCGGCAACGACGCTGCCGGCCGCGCCGGCGAACTGGGCAAGGCGCTGGATTCGGAAAAGCAGATCTCGGCCCGCGCGCTGGCGCAGGTCGAGGTGCTGAACCAGCAGATCGCCGCGCTGCGCCGCCAGCTCGCCGCCCTGGAAGAAGCGCTCGACGCATCCGAAAAGCGCGGCAAAGAATCTCAGAACAAGATCGCCGATCTCGGCCAGCGGCTGAACGTCGCGCTGGCGCAGCGGGTGCAGGAGCTGTCGCGCTACCGCTCGGAGTTCTTCGGCCGCCTGCGCGCCATCCTGGGCGACCGGCCCGACATCCGCATCGTCGGCGACCGCTTCGTCTTCCAGTCCGAAGTGTTCTTCGACACCGGCCAGGCCCTGTTGCTGCCGGAAGGCCGCGCCGAGCTCGACAAGGTCGCCGAAGCGCTGAAGGAGCTCGACAAGAAGATCCCGGCCGAGCTGCCCTGGGTGGTGCGGGTCGACGGCCACACCGACAAGCGGCCGATCACCGGCGCCTTCAAGTCGAACTGGGAGTTGTCGAGCGCCCGTGCCATCTCAGTGGTGCAATATCTGATGTCGCTCGGCGTCCCGGCGCAGCGCCTCGTCGCCGCCGGCTTCGCCGAATTCCAGCCACTCGACACCGCCGACTCCGACGATGCCTACAAGCGCAACCGCCGGATCGAACTGAAGCTGACGGAGCGGTGAGGTTGTTGTTGTCGTCGGTCCCTCGTTGGTCATTCCGGGGCGCCGCGAAGCGGCGAACTCGGAATCTCGATCGGTGCGCGCGCCAGATTTCGGATTCGCGCGCAGCTGCGCTGCGCCCGCCCCGGGATGACGGCTTATGGTACGTGCGATGACATCACCGACCTTCGCCCTCCGCCCCTACACCGAAGCCGACGAAAATCCCGCGATCGCGCTGTGGCTGCGGACCTGGCAGCTCGCTTATCCGGCGATCGACTTCACCAAGCGGGTCGATTGGTGGCGCGAGCGCTGGCGCAGCGAGCTGGTGCCGCAAGCCGCCATCATCGTCGCCGAACAGGGCGCCGCGCTGATCGGCTTCGTCACGATCGACGCAGCCGGTTATCTCGACCAGTTGGTGGTCGAACCCGAACACTGGGGATGGGGTGTCGCCGAAGCGCTGGTCGACGAGGCCAAGCGCCGCTCGCCGACCGAGGTCACCCTCAAGGTCAACGCCGACAACTACCGCGCCATCAAGTTCTACCGCCGCAACGGCTTCGCGGTGACCAGCGAGGAGCTCAATAGCTCCGGCCGGCCGGTGCTGAACATGTTGTGGCGGCCGGCTTAGCGTGTCGTCAGTTCAACCAGCACAATAGCCATCCTCCGCGAATGCGGAGGATCCAGTACTCCGAAGCGTTGCTTTGGAAGTGAAAGGCTCGGGCTACTGGATCGCCCGCCTGCGCGGGCGATGACGGCGTTGATGAGGCGAATTACGCCGCCTCGAACTGCAGCTTGGCGAGGCGGGCGTAGAGGCCGCCGCGGGCGACGAGCTGGGCGTGGGTGCCCTGCTCGACGATGCGGCCGTGCTCCATCACCACGATGCGGTCGCAGGACAGCACGGTGGCGAGGCGGTGGGCGATCACCAACGTGGTGCGGTCGCGCATCAGTTGTTGCAGCGCGGTCTGCACCAGCACTTCGCTTTCGGCGTCGAGCGACGAGGTCGCTTCGTCGAGCAGCAGCAGCGGTGCGTCGCGCAGGATCGCGCGGGCGATGGCGATGCGCTGGCGCTGACCGCCGGATAGTGTCACGCCGCGTTCGCCGAGCCGGGTGTCGAAGCCCTCCGGCAGGCGCGAGATGAATTCGGTCGCATGGGCCTGCTGCGCGGCGCGCTCGACGTCGAGCTCGCTGGCGTCATCGCGGCCGAACCGGATGTTGTCGCGCGCGGTCGCGGCGAACACCACCGAGTCCTGCGGCACCAGGGCGATCCGCTCGCGCACCGCCTGCGGATCGGCGGCGTTGATGGCGACGCCGTCGAGCGAGACCGTGCCGGAGGTCGGATCGTAGAACCGCAGCAGCAGGTGAAACAGCGTGCTCTTGCCGGCGCCGGAGGGGCCGACGATCGCGACTTTCTCGCCTGCGCGAATGCTCAGCGACAGGCCGTCGAGCGCCAGGAAGTCCGGCCGGGTCGGATAGGAGAAGCTGACATTGTCGAACACCACGTCGCCGCGCACCGGCATCGGCAGTGCCTTCGGCTGCGCCGGCGCCGCGATCTCCGGCTTGACCCGCAGGATTTCGAACAGCCGTTCGGCAGCACCGGAGGCGGCCGACACTTCACCCCAGACTTCGCTGAGCTGGCCGAGGCTGGAAGCTGCGAACACCGCGTACAGGATGAACTGACCGAGCCGGCCCGGCGACATGGCGCCGATGGCGACGTCGTGCGAGCCGACCCACAGGATCGCCACCACGCTGGCGAACACGATGAAAATGATGATCGCGGTGAGCAGCGCCCGCGCCCCGGTCGAGCTGCGCGCCGCCTCGTAAGACTCTTCGACCGCGCCGCCGAACCGGGCATTGGCGACGCGTTCGTTGGTGTAAGCCTGCACGGTACGGATCGCGCCGACCAGTTCGGCCGCATAGGCCGACGCGTCCGCCAGCGTGTCCTGCGCGTTGCGCGACAGCCGCCGCACCCAGCGCCCGAACGCCACCAGCGGAATCACGATCAGCGGAATCGCCGCCAGCACGAAGCCGGACAGCCGCGGGCTCGAGATCACCATCATCGAGATCGCGCCGACGAACAGCAGCATGTTGCGCAGCGCGATCGACACCGAGGCGCCGACGGCGGATTTGATCTGGGTGGTGTCGGCGGTCAGCCGCGAGATCAGCTCGCCGCTGCGGGCGGAATCGAAGAACGCCGGTGACAGCGCGGTGAGATGCCGGAACACGTCGCGCCGGACGTCGGCGACGATCCGCTCGCCGATCGTCATCACCAAGTAATACCGAGCCGCACTGGCGGCCGCGAGCACCACCACGACGCCGAGCATGACGCTGAAATAGCCGTTGATCAGCTCGACACCTTCGGCGCTGAAGCCGAAATCGATCAGCCGACGCACCGCGACAGGAACCACCAGGGTCGTGGCAGCCGCAACGATCAGGGCGATCAGCGCCAGCGTGGCGCGGCCGCGGTAGCGGGCCACATACGGCATCAGCGAGAGCAGCGGCTTCAGCCGGCTGCGCTTGGCGACGGCCGCGACCTCCTCGACCTGGCTCGGATCGGCATCGGCCCGCAAGGTGCCGGTGCGCGGCCCGACATTCTCGGTCGCCGCGATCGCATCCAGCGACAAACTGATCGCCGACGCGTCGGAGTTGGAGCTCTGCGGTTTATTCGGTGCCGTCATTCGGAACTGCCAAATCGATGAAAACGCTTTAGCCGGCACCACATAGGCCGCAATGCCCGCGGCTGGCAAATCCGGGACAACCCGGTCACCGGATCGTGTGCTGTGCCTTGTGCATGCGGCGCGCCTGGGATATAGAGCCCGGCAAATTCGCCCGAAATCATCGCGATGCAGGCGCCGGCGAGCGCAAGGGATCACCCATGAAGACCGAAATTCACCCGGACTATCATACCATTACCGTCGTCATGACTGACGGGACCGAGTACCAGACGCGGTCGACCTGGGGCAAAGAGGGCGACAAGCTGAACCTCGACATCGACCCGAAGTCGCATCCGGCGTGGACCGGCGGCACCCAGCAGGTGCTGGACCGCGGCGGCCGCGTGTCGCGCTTCCAGAAGAAGTTCTCGGGCTTCCTCAAGAAGGATTGAGCCGGCGCCGGCTTTTCGCCGGCTGCTCGCCGCTTCTTTCGAGACCCCATACGACAAACGCCCCGCTTGCGCGGGGCGTTTTGCGTTGGCGGATCAAATGGCTGCGGGCCTTGGGGCGCTGGGGATAACCCGCCGGTCCCCCCAAAATGCCAATGGCCGGGACGAGCCCGGCCATTGCGACTTTAAATCTGATCGGCGGCGGAGCGCTCAGTTCTCGAACGCGGCCTTCAGCATATTGAGCTGCGGCACCAGCGGGTTGCCGAGCGCCGGCGGCTCCGGCGGGGTGTGCATGGTGGAGTCGAGCCGGCGGATCCGGCTTTGCAGGCTCATCGACCGCGCGATCAGCGACTGCAGCTGTTCCGGCAAGCGCTCCAGCACATCAGGCGCGCCCGGATCGGCGGCTGACAGCTTGACCTTGGTCTTTTCGCGGTTGGCCTGGATCAGCGTCATCTCGCCTTCCTTCACGGCGCGGTGCAGCAGCAGCCAGGAGGCGAGCTGCATCAGCCGGGTGGTCAGGCGCATGCTCTCGGTGGCGTAAGTCAGGCTCACGGCGCGATCGAGCAGCTTGGCCTCCGCGCGGCCGGAGCCGTCGAGATAGGCGGCGGTCTCTTCGACCAGATCCATGCCCTCCCGAAATAGAGCCGTGAACGCTGCCGAACTGGTCAGCCGTTCGCTGAGCACCACCAAGGCGGATTCGCCCTGCGCGACATCAGACATGGTCAACGCCTCACACTACCGAATACTTGTACCGGCTCGCGAAGCTGCGCACCGGCTTATGATGAACAAATCATTACGCCGCCCATGCGTGGAGTCCAGCGGACCCGCGCGCAAAGGTTAACGCAGCTTCAGAGACAGCATTGTGGCGGTCAATGACCAAAGCGTGACGCCGGCACTGCGGACGATACCGAGGCCAAAAAAGAGCCGCCGTTTCCGGCGGCTTTTAAGTTGATAACAGGGAGGCGTCAAAACAGAGTGGACAGGAGCCACTCGGTCCAAAGATGGACATCCACAGTAATAGGCGGGAAAGCTTAATCGCGCGTAAATGAGTGAATTTGTTTACGGTCGATTTGCCATACCGCGGCCGCTAGCAAATGTCCCAGCATGAGACAGCGGCGCGCCCTGCTATCAACTTTTCGTTCAAGATTTGAAGATGCGATCCGCTGCTTCGCGGGTGGCGCGCTTCATCGTCAGCGCAGTTTCGAGCCGGGCGATCTCGGCTTGCAGCAAAGCGATCCGCCCGCTGAGTTCTTCGACCGACAGCAGCGACAAATCCTGACCGATGTCGTGGCTGGTCTTGGTCCTCGGCTTGTCATCTTCTTCAAGCGCCATGTCGTCCTCGCCCGTTCGTGATCTGCTGCGGTTGCCAGCCGCCCTCCGGCTGTCTAATCACAACCTACTCCGCCAGATGACACCCACCCGCCTCGCCAGCCAAGGAAAAATCATGGAACCGATCCCTTCGCAAATGACCGTGGTTGGGATCAGCAAGCCCGGCGGTCCCGAAGTTCTGCTGCCCGAGACGCGCGACGTGCCGAAGCCCGGCCCCGGGGAAATCCTGGTCAAAGTTGCGGCCGCCGGCGTCAACCGTCCCGATGTGGCACAGCGCTCCGGCAGCTACCCGCCGCCGCCCGGCGCCAGCGACCTGCCGGGCCTCGAAATCGCCGGCGAAGTGGTGGCGCTCGGCGATGGCGCCTCCCGGCACAAGCTCGGCGACAAGGTGATGTCGCTGGTAGCTGGTGGCGGCTACGCGGAATATTGCATCGCCCAGGACGCGCAGGCGATGAAGGTGCCGGCCGCCTATTCGATGATCGAAGCCGGCGCCACACCCGAGACGCTGATGACGGTGTGGCACAACGTGTTCGAGCGCGGCGGCTTGCAGCCCGGCGAAACGTTGCTGGTGCACGGCGGCTCGTCCGGCATTGGTACGATGGCGATCCAGCTCGCGGTCGCACTCGGATCGAAAGTGATCACCACCGTCGGCTCGCAGGATAAAGCCGACGCCTGCCTCAAGCTCGGCGCCAGCCGCGCCATCAACTACAAGACCGAGGACTTCGTCGCGGCGGTGAAAGAAGCCACCGGCGGCAAGGGTGTTGAAGTGATCCTCGACATGGTCGGCGGCGATTACATCGAGCGCAATTACGACGCCGCCGCGATGGACGGCCGGATCGTGCAGATCGCGTTCCTCGGCGGTGCCAAGGCCAACGTCAACTTCGTCAAGCTGATGACCAAGCGGCTGCACCACACCGGCTCGACGCTGCGGCCGCGCTCCAATGCCGACAAGGCCGCGATGGTCGCGGCGATCGAAACCAAGGTGCTACCTCTGCTCGAGCAGGGCCGGATCAAGCCGCTGATCGACGGCACCTTCGCGCTGCGGGACGCCGCCGATGCTCACCGGCGGATGGAAACCAGCCAACATATTGGCAAAATTGTGTTGACTGTGTGAGTGGGGCTACCCCGGGGGCCGGCGAGAGAGTCTATGTTTTCACTCGCTTTCATGGCATCTATCCGGGGCTCGTGGCGCGCGGGGCCGCGCCATTTGGACTGGTGTGAACGCGGAGAACCGACTTGCGTCTGATCAGATGCCTCGCGCTGCTGGCGCTGGGCGTGATGATGGTTGCGGCTGTCCCGCAGGCACACGCCCTCGATGCCGTCAGCGTCCGCAGCGACGCGCCGGCGATCGACCTCACCGGTGTGCTGGAGCATCTGCACAGCGATAATGATCGCGTTCAGATTTCCACCGCGCCCGGCAATGACGGCATCGTCCGCCGCGTCGAGGTGCGCGCCCGCGAGGGCGGCCAGAACTGGGTGGTGTTCGCGCTCGCCAACAACTCCGACGACCAGCTCGATCGTTTGATCGTGGCGCCGCATTATCGGATGGTCGGATCGGGCCTGCTGTGGCCCGACCTCGGCATGTCGCGCATCGCCACCATCACGCCGTCGACCGGCGACCGCCCCGAGCGGCAGGACAGCGCGACCGCCGACATCTTCCGCGTCACGCTCGATCCCGGCTCGGTAATCACCTTCGTGGCCGAGCTGCGCACCGACAAGCTGCCGCAGCTCTATCTGTGGGAGCCGGAAGCCTACAAGGACAAGGTCAACTCGTTCACGCTGTACCAAGGCATCGTGATCGGCATTTCCGGCCTGTTGGCGCTGGTGCTGACCATCCTGTTCGTCGTCAAGGGCAGCATCATGTTTCCGGCCGCGGCGGCGCTGGCCTGGGCGGTGCTGGTCTATATCGGCATTGATTTCGGCTTCTGGGGCAAGGTGCTCGACATGTCGTCGGGCGCCGAGCGGGTGTGGCGCGCTTCGGGCGAAGCGATCCTCGCGGCAACGCTGCTCGTCTTCCTGTTCGCCTATCTCAATCTCAGTCGCTGGCACGTCCGCTATTCGCACATCACGCTGGGATGGCTCGCCTTCCTCGGCTCGCTGGTGGCGCTGGCGCTGTTCGATCCTGCGGTGGCGTCCGGCATCGCACGCATCTCGCTGGTGCTGATCGCCTTCGCGGGCTTCGCGCTGATCGTCTATCTGTCGACCCACGGCTTCGACCGCGCGGTGCTGCTGATCCCGACCTGGTTCCTGCTGGTGGTGTGGGTGGTGGCCTCCGGCATGGCGGTGGCCGGCACCGTCACCAACGACATCGTCGGCCCGGCGCTGCTCGGCGGCTTGGTGCTGATCGTGATGCTGATTGGCTTCACCGTGATGCAGCACGCGTTCTCGGGCGGCGGCGCCACCGGCGGGGTGATCTCCGACGTCGAACGACGCGCGCTGGCGCTGATCGGCTCCGGCGACCTGATCTGGGACTGGGACGTCTCGGCCGACAAGGTGTTCACCAGCCCCGAGACCGAAGCGCTGCTCGGCCTGAAGCGCGGCGCGCTGGAAGGCTCCGCCGCAAGCTGGCTCGAAGTGCTGCACCCGCTCGACCAGGACCGTTTCCGCGCCGCGCTCGACAGCGTGCTCGACCAGCGCCGCGGCCGGCTGACCCAGGACTTCCGGCTGCGCACCCCGGACGGCCACTTCATGTGGTTCTCGCTGAAGGCGCGCCCGGTGGTCGGCACCGACGGTGAAGTCACCCGCGTGGTCGGCACCCTGACCGACGTCACCGAGATCAAGATCGCCGAAGAGCGGATGCTGCACGACAGCGTGCACGACAATCTCACCGGCCTTCCCAACCGCAAGCTGTTCATCGACCGCCTCGGTGCGGTGGCGAACTTCGCCAAGACCATGCCGGCGCTGCGGCCGACCCTGATGGTGATCGACCTCGACCGGTTCAAGCAGGTCAACGATTCCGTCGGCATCGCGGTCGGCGACTCGATCCTGCTGACGCTGGCGCGGCGGCTGAGCCGCATCCTCAAGCCGCAGGACACCCTGGCCCGGATCGCCGGCGATCAGTTCGGCCTGATCCTGCTGTCCGAGCAGGACCCGGCCAAGATCACCGCCTTCGCCGAGACCATCCGCAAGACCATCAAGGCGCCGATCGCGTTCAACGATCGCGAGATCTTCCTCACCGCCTCGATCGGCCTCGCACTCTCCGACCCGCAAACCCAGCTGTCCGACGAGATCATCAAGGACGCCGAGCTGGCGATGTATCACTCCAAGCGGATCGGCGGCGACCGCATCGACGTCTACAAGCCGGCGATGCGGGCGCGGAAGTCGGACCGGCTGACGCTGGAATCCGAACTGCGCCGGGCGATCGAGCGCAAGGAAATCACCATCCTGTATCAGCCGATCGTGCGGCTCGAAGACCGTTCGATCGCCGGTTTCGAAGCGCTGGCGCGCTGGGATCATCCCAAGCTCGGCCGGATGTCGCCGAGCGAGTTCATCTCGATCGCCGAAGAGATCGGGCTGATCGTCGAACTCGGCACCTTCGTGCTCGACCAGACTGCCAAGCAGCTCTCGATCTGGCAGCGCGCGATGCGCGCCCGCGAGCCGATCTTCGCCTCGGTCAATGTGTCGTCGCGGCAGCTGCTGCGCCACGATCTGCTGCACGACATCCGCACCGTGACGTCGCGCTCGTCGGTCGCGCGCGGCACGCTGAAGCTCGAACTCACCGAATCTCTGGTGATGGAAAATCCGGAGCACGCAGCCCAGATGCTGCAGCGGATCCGCGAGCTCGGCATCGGGCTGTCGCTCGACGATTTCGGCACCGGGCATTCGTCGCTGAGCTACCTGCAGCGCTTCCCGTTCGACACCATCAAGATCGATCAGTCGTTCGTCCGCACCACCAGCCGCGGCACCCGCCCGGTGATCCTGAAGTCGATCATCGCTCTGGCGCACGACCTCGGCATGGACGTGGTGGCGGAAGGCGCCGAAACGGATTCGGATGCGGTGGAGCTGTATCAGCTCGGCTGCGAATACGCCCAGGGCTTCGCCTTCGGCGAACCGATGGATGCGGACGCGGCGATGAAGCTGCTGACCGAAGAACAGCGCCTGGAAGCGGCGAGCTGAGAAACGCCGCTATCGCAAAGTCAGTATGGCGTCATTGCCGGGCTTGACCCGGCAATCCATCATCCTTCGCAAAGAGTCTTCAAAGAGCGCGTGACGCGCGCGATGGATGCGCGGGTCAAGCCCGCGCATGACGCCGGTTGTACGGGATGCGGGGCCGTTCGCGGGCAATGACGCCCGTGTGGCGCGGGCGCCGAGCTTCTTAAGCGTGCCCGGCCTCGGCGGACAGCATCCCGGGCTCGATGCCGAGCTTGTGCAGGGCGCGGTCGTATTTGTCTTCGATGTCGTCGCCGAAGATCAGGTCGGCATCCGCGTCGCAGTGCAGCCAGCCGTTTTCCTGGATTTCGTTTTCGAGCTGGCCGGGCGCCCAGCCGGCATAGCCGAGCGCCAGGATGGCGTGCTTCGGCCCGGTGCCGCCGGCGATCGCCTTGAGGATGTCCACGGTGGCGGTCAGACAAATGCCGTCATCGATCGGCAATGTGGCGTCCTTGATAAAGAAGTCGCTCGAATGCAGCACGAATCCGCGGCCGGTCTCGACCGGTCCGCCCCTCAGCACCTTCATGGACTCGGCGTGATCAGGAAGCTTGATCTGCTCGGCCTTCTCGACGATGTCGAGCTGCACCAGCAGTTCGGGGAAATCGATGCTGCCCGCGGGGCGATTGACGATGATCCCCATGGCGCCTTCCGATGAATGCGCGCAAATGTAGATCACCGAGCGCGCAAAGCGCTCGTCTTCCATCACCGGCATCGCGATCAGGAGCTGGCCGTCGAGATAGCTCGGCCCATCGCCGCGCGCCTTGGTGGCGGCGGGCTTCTTGGCTGCGCCGGACTTCGGCCTTTTGGATGCAGTCTCCATCAGGGGATCCTCGCGTTGCACCATCATCCTGATATCGGGTGCCGATCCTGTCAATCAATCTCGGGACACCGAATAGTCGCGGTTTCACCGCCATTTCAGTGGCCCCAGCCTCGCGCAAACTCTAGATACGCCAGATGACCGCAATCGTTCCGTCTCGTGCCGTTCTGTTCGCCGCCGCCGTGCTCGCGGCCTCCGCCTGCGGCGCGCGCGCCGACGACGTGTCGCCATGGGTTACCGAGCAACATTCCGCCGTCCGGCTGCTGGCCGGCTCGCGCAGCGGCGGCGTGCTGCTGGGTGGGATTGCTTTCCAGTTGCAGCCTGGCTGGAAAACCTACTGGCGGACGCCGGGCGATTCCGGCGTGCCGCCGCGATTCGACTTCTCCAAGTCGGAGAACGTCGAGGCGGTGACGGTCCTGTGGCCGGCGCCGCAAGCGTTTCCGGACGGCGCCGGCGGCACCTCGCTCGGCTACAAGGAGCAGATCGTACTGCCGCTGCGCATCGTGACCAAACATGCCGACAAGCCGGTGACACTGCGTCTCACTGTTGACTACGCAGTGTGTGAGAAGCTGTGCATTCCGGTGGTGGCGAGCCCGGAGCTGGAATTTGCCAGCGTCGCCTCGACCCAGGACGGTGCGCTCGCCGCGGCGCTCGACACCGTGCCGGTGCCGGCGAGCGTCGGCGACAACAACCCGGTGACGATCCGCGACGTCGTCCGCAAGGGCGACAAGGACGTCGAAGTCGATGTCGTGGCGCCGACCGGCGCCAAGGTCAGCCTGTTCGTCGAAGGCCCGACGCCCGAATGGGCGCTGCCGGTGCCGAAGGAAATCAAGGGCGCGCCGGCCGGCCTGCGGCGCTTCAGCTTCGCGCTCGATGGATTGCCGTCGGGCGCCCAGGCCGCCGGCGCCGCGCTGAAGTTCACCCTGGTCGGTCCCGACAAGGCCTACGAGTTCAACGTCACGCTCGAATAAGGCGGACGCGCGGATCAGCGCGCGCTCCGCCGCTTGCGGCCGAGACGGCCGAGCTGATCGGCGAGGAATTCCGACAGTACCTCGACCCGCGCCGGCCGCGGCCCGCCTGGCGGCGTCACCAGATGCACCGCGCTCTCGCGCTGGTGCCAGCCATCCAGAATCACTTCGACTTCGCCGGCCGCGATCGCATCGCCGACGATGAACTCCGGCAGATCGGCGATGCCGAGCCCGGCGATCACCGACGGCAGCAGCGCCTCGCCGTTGTTGACCCGCAGCGGCCCGCCCGGCCGCACCGCGACCTGATCGCCGGCATCGTTGGTGTAATGCCAGGTGTTCGGCGTCGACAGATAGGCGTAGCCGAGACAGCGGTGTTGGGCGAGATGCATCGGATGCGTCGGCCGGCCGTGCGCCTGCAGATAGGATTTCGACGCCACCGTGTAGCGCGGCATCGCGCACAGCCGCCGCGCCACCAGCGAGGAATCCGGCAGCGTGGCGATGCGGACCCCGGCATCGAAGCCGTCGCCGATCAGATCGACCATCGCGTCGGACAGATGCAGGTCGATCGACACGTCCGGATAGGCGGCGAAGAACTCCGGCAGCAGCGGCGCGATCACCTTGACGCCGAACGTCATCGGCACCGCCAGCCGCACCAGGCCGCGCGGTGCCGCGGATTGCGCCAGCGCTTCGGCCTCGGCGGCCTCGCCGTCTGCAAGCAGCTGCGCGGCACGCTCGGCGAGCCGGTGGCCGGCATCGGTCAGCGCCAGCCGCCGCGACGTGCGGTTGAACAGCCGCGCGCCGAGCCGCGCCTCCAGCCGGGTGACGGCCTTGGAGACCGTCGCCTTCGACAGCCCGAACTCGGCCGCCACCGCCGCGAACGAGCGCAGCTCGACGACCTTGGCGAAGATTGCCAGTGCTTCGAAGTCCGGAAGCTTGCTCATGGTACCGCTTTGGCTAGATTTCAGAAACAATGAGTTTCGATCATTTCTATTTATGAAACGATTGGGCATCCTTATTCAAGAGCCAACGCAAGTCACTGGCGCCAACCCGGCGCCCGACATGAGGAGGCTTCAATGATTGAACTCCGTCCCTTCGACCGGCTCGGCGGCGCCGACCATGGCTGGCTCAAGGCCAAGCATCACTTCTCGTTCGCCAGCTACTACGACCCCAACAACATGGGCCACGGCGCCTTGCGGGTCTGGAACGACGACGAAATCGCCCCGGATACCGGCTTTCCGCCGCATCCGCATCGGGACATGGAAATCATCACCTATGTGCGCGACGGCGCAATCACCCACCAGGACTCGCTCGGCAACAAGGGCCGAACCGTCGCGGGCGACGTCCAGGTGATGAGCGCGGGTTCGGGCGTCCGGCACTCCGAGTACAACCTCGAGCCGGAGACCACCCGGATCTTCCAGATCTGGATCGAGCCGACGCAAGGCGGCGGCCAGCCGACCTGGGGCTCTAAGCCATTCCCGAAGGCCGACCGCTCCGGCAAGCTCGTCACCATCGCGTCGGGCTTTGCGACCGACACCGACGCGCTACCGATCCGCGCCGACGCCCGAGTGCTGGCGACGACGCTGAAGGCCGGCGAGACCGCGACCTACGACGCCGAGAAGGCGCGGCACCTCTATCTGGTCCCTGCCGTCGGCAACGTCGAGGTCAACGGGGTCCGCGTCAACGCTCGCGACGGCGCCGCGATCCACGGCGAGACCAAGCTCACCATCACGGCGCTCGCAGACGCCGAGCTGGTGCTGGTCGACGCGGCGTAAGGCCGTGCAGCCTTTCGTCACCCACAAACGTCATGCGCGGGCTTGACCCGCGCATCCATCCTACTTCGCAACAGTTCTCACGAAGAGGATGGATGGCCGGGTCAAGCCCGGCCATGACGGATAACTAACAACAATCACTCCCCACCCAATCACCCACCAAACGGAGACATCCCATGGCGAAGGTTCTGGTTCTTTACTACTCGGCTTACGGTCACATCGAAGCGATGGCCAACGCGGTCGCCGAAGGCGCGCGTCAGGCCGGCGCGCAGGTCGACATCAAGCGCGTGCCCGAACTGGTACCGCCGGACGTCGCCAAGGCGTCGCACTACAAGCTCGATCAGGCAGCGCCGGTCGCGACCATCGAAGACCTCGCCAATTACGACGCGATCGTCATCGGCACCGGCACCCGGTTCGGCCGCATGGCGTCGCAGATGTCGAACTTTCTGGATCAGGCCGGCGGCCTGTGGGCGCGTGGCGCGCTGAACGGCAAGGTCGGCGGCGCCTTCACCTCGACCGCGACCCAGCACGGCGGCCAGGAGACCACGCTGTTTTCGATCATCACCAACCTGTTGCATTTCGGCATGGTGGTGGTCGGCCTCAACTACGGCTTCGGCGACCAGATGCGGCTCGACCAGGTGACGGGCGGCGCCCCCTATGGCGCCACCACGATCACCGGCGGCGACGGCTCGCGCCAGCCGAGCGAAACCGAACTGGCCGGCGCGCGCTACCAGGGCAAGACCATCGCCGAAACCGCCATCAAGCTGCACGGCTAACGGCAACAAGGGAGGCGTGGCGGGGGGCTCAATCGCACCGCGCCACGCCTTCCGCCCAACTCAATGCAGATGCATCTATCGCATGCCTGCTGCGCTGCAGCGGGGCTACTGCGCCCGCTGCCTCGGCCCCATCTCACCTATTGCTAGTGGGGAGACGACGACATGCTCGAGATGGTGTTTATGCTTCAATTGGCGCGCAGCCCGCTGCAGGCGATGGCTAAGCGTTTAGTTTGCAAGAGCCTCAGCATCGCGACCTATGGCAAGCGGCAGTGCCGAAGCTGCACAGGTGCCACCCCGCCCGACGCGGACTGATTTCCACGACGATCGCCTGTACTTAGCCCGCTCATTAGCATGCAGTTCGAGCAGCTTTATCTTCGCTGAATCGAGCGCCCCGAGCGCTTCGAGGTTCATCCGTTTCCCCTCGGACCAGAAACCCATCATTGCGAGCGTAGCGAAGCAATCCATCAGCTCCGTACACCGAGCCATGGATTGCTTCGTCGCTTCGCTCCTCGCAATGACGGGCATGATTTCGCGACGCGGCGGAACGTTGATCGCCGCGAGCGATGGCGGGCCGCGAGCATCGTTACAGCCCGCCTTCTCTCACATCAGCTTATCGAGCGTCAGCGGCAGATCGCGGATGCGCTTGCCGGTGGCGTTGAACACGGCGTTGGCAACCGCCGCGCCGACGCCGGTGATGCCGATCTCGCCGATGCCGCGGGCACCCATCGGGGCACGCGGATCGGGAATGTCAGTCCAGATCACATCGATCTCCGGCACGTCGAGATGCACCGGGACGTGATACTCGGCCAAGCTCGGATTCATGATCCGGCCGTTGCGCTCGTCGAACTGCGTTTCCTCCATCAGGGCCAGGCCGAGGCCCATGATGATGCCGCCGCGGAACTGGCTGGCCGCCGTCTTCGGATTGAGGATACGGCCGCAATCGTACGAGCCGAGGAAACGCCGAACGCGGGTCTCGCCGGTAACGCTGTTGACGCCAATCTCGCAGAACAGCGCGCCGAACGAGTGCATCGACCAGTGCATGGTTTCGAGCGGCGCCGAAGCGCTGCCCTCGGCCGAGACGTGATCGCGGCCCGAACGGTTCAGGATCGACACGTAGCTCTCGTGACGCGACGTGTCGTCGAGCTTGGCGAGGCCGCCATTCACGGTGCCGACTTCCTCGGCGCTGAGGCCCGCCAGCGGCGAGTCGTTGCCGGCGAGCTTGAGCAGTTCCTTGATCAGTATGTGATGCGCAGCGATCACCGAAGCGCCAATCGACGCAGTCTGCTGCGAGCCGCCGGCCAGCACCACGCCGGGGAACGTCGAGTCGCCATAGGCAAACGTCACCTGATCGCGCGACAGGCCGAGCCGTTCGGCGACCACCTGGGTATGCGCGGTCGCCGTGCCCATGCCCATTTCGTGCGCGGCGATCTCGACCTTGGCGCTGCCGTCGCGGGTCAGCGTGATCCGCGCCGCACCGCCCGGCATGCGGTGATACGGATAGGTCGCGGTCGCGCATCCCATGCCGACCAGCCACTCCCCGTCGCGAACGCTGGCGGCGGTCGGATTGCGCTTCGACCAGCCGAAGCGTTCGGCGCCGGCACGCCACGCCTCGGCGATATGCCGGGATGAGAACGGCGTGCCCTTCAGCGGATCATCCGCGGGCTGATTGAGAATGCGCAGTTCGACCGGATCGATGCCGAGCGCCACGGCCATCTCGTCGATCGCCGACTCCATCGCGAAGGTGCCGACGGATTCGCCCGGCGCCCGCATGAAGGTGTTGGCCAGCATGTCGAGGTGTACCGTCTCGACGTCGAGCTTGATGTTGGGCGATCCGTAGCTACTCATCGTTGGCAGGATGAACGGCTCAGGGAACGCATTCTGTCGCGAGGTGGGGGCCGTGCCGGTGTGGATCAGCGAGACGAAGCGACCATCCGGCTCGGCGCCGATCGCGAAGCGCTGCTCGGTGAGCGTGCGGCCGCCGATCAGCCGGTACACGCCCTCGCGCGACAGCGCGATCCGCACCGGCCTGCCGGCGAGCTTGGCGGCCGCGGCGCCCAGCACCTGATGCTGCCATAGACACTTGCCACCGAAGCCCCCGCCGACGAACGGCGAGGTGACATGAACCTGCTCCTCGGCAATGCCGAACACATCCCCGAGCGACCACGCGGTGTGCTGCACCGCCTGCGAGGCATCGTGCACGATCAGTTTGTCGCCCTGCCACATCACCGTGGCGGCGTGCGGCTCGATCGCGTTGTGATTGTGCCGCGGCGTCGCGTAGCGGCCATCGACTCGAACCGGCGCTTTGGCGAACGCCGCTTCGGCGTCGCCCTTCTGCGCCTGGAGCGGCTGCCCCATGAACAGGCCAGGCTCGGTGCCCTTGGCCTTGGCAGCGGCATAACTGGTCAGCGCGGGTTCTGCCTCGTAGGTCGCTCGGATCAGCGAGACCGCGTAATCGGCCTGTTCCTGGGTGTCCGCCAGCACCACGGCGATCGGCTGGCCGTTCCAGTGGATGCGGTCGTCCTGCATGATCGGCAGATTGTCGCCGCCGCCAGCCTTCTCGGCGGTCATGAACAGCGGCATCGGCTTCATTCGCGGGGCGTTGCGGTGAGTCATCACCAGCGCGACGCCCGGCGCGGCTTCGGCCGCGGCAGTGTCGAGCGTGGCGATCCGGCCTTTCGGCACGGTGCTGAACATCAGTGCGGCATAGAGCATACTGTCGAGCACGAACTCAGCCGCGAACGGCGCGGCTCCGCGCACCTTGAGCGGGCCGTCGATCCGCGAGATCGAGGCGCCGATCGAGCCGTGTTTGGCGCGGATCAAAGGATCGGGATCGCCGCCCGGCATCCAACTGTCGGGCGCGAGCGCGACGGCTTTCTCCATCACGTCCATCGCGGCACCGCGCACGGCTTGTTTGGCTTCGTTGATGATGCTCATCGGGCATCTCCTGCGAGTTCGCCGAGGACGGCAGTGATCGTTCGTTTGGCCAGTTCGATCTTGAAAGCGTTGTCGCGCAGCGCGACCGCAGCGGTCAGCTCGGCTTCGGCGGCCGCACGGAACGCGTCCACGGTGGCCTCTTTGCCGCGCAACTCTTGCTCGGCCTTCAGCGCCCGCCACGGCTTGTGCGCGACGCCGCCGAGCGCCAGCCGGACGTCCTTCACCTTGCCGTCTTCGAGCTCGATCGCGGCCGCGACCGACACCAGCGCGAACGCGTAGCTCGAACGGTCGCGCACCTTGCGATAGGTCGAGCGCGCGGCGATCGGCTGCGCCGGCAGTTCGATCGCGGTGATCAGGTCGCCGGGCTGCAACACCGTCTCGATGTCGGGCCGATCACCCGGCAGACGATGGAAGTCGGCAAACGGCAGCGCCCGCTTCCCCCCGTTCCCTTCGACATGAACCACCGCATCGAGCGCCGCGAGCGCGACGCACATGTCGGAGGGATGCGTCGCCACGCAGGATTCAGACGCACCGAGAATTGCGTGATTGCGGTTGAAGCCTTCGATGGCGTCGCAGCCCTGCCGCGGATTGCGCTTGTTACAGCGCGAGCCGGCGTCGTCGTAAAAGTAAGTGCAGCGCGTCCGCTGCAGCAGATTGCCGCCGACCGTCGCCATATTGCGGATCTGCGCCGAGGCGCCTGCCAGAATGGCTCGCGACAGCATCGGATAGCGCCGGCGCACGGCGGGGTGCTCCGCGAGCGCAGTGTTGCGCACGGCCGCGCCGATCAGCAGGCCGCCACCCTCGGGCTCGGTGATGTCGGCCGTCAGGCGGGTGATATCGACCAGCGCCGCCGGACGCTCGATCGTCTCGCGCATCAGGTCGATCAGATTGGTGCCGCCGCCGAGAAATTTGGCCTGCGCGGCGCCGGCAAGCCGCAGCGCTTCGGCGACGTCGCCGGCGCGTGAGTAATCGAAGGGAGTCATTCTGCAGCCTCCGCATAGGTGTCGCGGATCGCCGCGATGACGCCGTTGTGCGCGCCGCAGCGGCACAGATTGCCGCTCATGCGTTCGCGGATTTCATCGTGGGTCGGCGCGATATGGTCGGCCGCCAGATCTCGGGTGACGTGGCTCGGAACGCCGCGCTGCAGTTCGGATGCCATGCCGATCGCCGAGCAGATCTGCCCGGGAGTGCAGTAGCCGCACTGGAAACCATCGTGTTCGATGAACGCCTGCTGCAGCGGATGCAGCCCCGCCTCGCTTGCGAGACCTTCGATGGTGGTGACGCTGCGGCCGGCGTGCTGCACAGCGAGCGACAGGCAGGACACGATGCGTTCGCCGTCGACCAGCACCGTGCAGGCACCGCAGGCGCCCTGATTGCAGCCCTTCTTGGTGCCGTGCAGATTCAGCGTCTCGCGAAGCAGGTCGAGCAGTGAGACCCGCGGATCGGCGGGAACCGGACAGTCCACTCCATTGATGCGGATCGCCGCGGCGGGCGCGACAGTTCGATCAGCGGTCATATGACCTCCTTGAGGACGGGATGAAGCAACGCGCGCGCAGCCGTATTCGCGCGCACATTGTGCGGAACGGAAAAATCGCTAACCGCCGAGCGGCTTATTAGTTCGGAGCGTTGGTTGGCGTGGCCGATGCCGCGTAGCCCGGCAGGCATCGATGTGAGATAACGGACCAGCAACTCCTTATACGGAACATCGTTCCGTTTATCAAGAGGTATTCCTGTGCCCGAAAAGCGGCCGCGCAAAGACGCCTCAGCGGCCGGTACGCCGCGTCGGGTCCGGGCGGACGCGCAGCGCAATATGAAGACGCTGCTCGAAGCGGCGCTGGCGGTGTTCGCGACGGCGGGCGTGGATGCGCCGGTGCGCGACATCGCCGAGAAAGCCGGCGTCGGCGTCGGCACGTTGTATCGGCACTTCCCGCAGCGATCCGACCTGATCGTCGCTGTGTTCCGCAATGAGGTCGATGCCTGCGCCGACGCGGCCACAGTCCTTGCGGTGGACTGTTCGCCGCTCGAGGCGTTGTCGCGCTGGATGCAGCGCTATGTCGACTTCATCGCGACCAAGCGCGGTTTGGCGGCGGCACTGTATTCGGGCAATCCGGCCTATGACAGCCTGCCGGCCTATTTCGAACAGCGGCTCCGCCCCGCGCTGCAATCGCTGCTGGATGCAGCCGGCGCGGCTGGCGAGGTTCGCCGCGATGTCGACCCGTTCGATTTGCTGAAGGCGGTGGCGCAGCTCTGCAATTCGGCGCCGGGAGGTGACCCCGACCACACCAGCCGGATGGTCGGGTTGTTGCTTGATGGCCTGCGCTACGGCGCAGTTGGCAGCAAGGCCAATCCGGGTTGAGGGGATGCTGCGGCCGGCCCCGCTGAATTCCACCTGAAATGAAAAAGCGGCCTCCGCGAGGGAGGCCGCTGGTCGTCTTAATCGTCATCGTGCTCGATGATCACACGGCTGCGGGGTTCTTCACGGTATTGCCGGCGAACCACGACGGTCTCATCGGGCTCGCTCTCGCGATAGATCCGGCGCTCGCGCACGTACCGATCTTCATGGCCGTAATACGGGCCGTAACTGGTGCCGACGGTGACACCTGCCGGCCCCACTCCAATGCCGACTTCATCGGCGCTGGCCGGCGCAGCGGCGGCGGTGGAAAGAGCCGCCAGCGCAGCGGCGGTGATGGCAATCTGCTTGATCATCGTGTCGCTCCATGCCGAATGGCGATGTTGCGCCAATTCGTCGCAGGCAGCTTCGTTCCGCCAAAGCAAAGCGGCCGCCGAGCGGTCAGACACGAGATCGGGGAAGATGAAATTCGACGATGCTGGGGAATGGTGGGCGCGACAGGGATCGAACCTGTGACCCCCTCGATGTCAACGAGGTGCTCTCCCGCTGAGCTACGCGCCCTCAGATCGTCTTCACGGGTGGCGTCCCTATATCGGCTCCGAGCCGGTCAGGCAAGGACACCAAAGCAGGATTTCGACGCCAATTTTACGCGGCCAGCATCTTATTCACTTCGCTGACCAATTCCCGCAGGTGCACCGGCTTGGCCAGAACCTTGGCGTTCTTCGGTGCGTCCGAATCGGAATTCAGCGCCACCGCGGCGAATCCGGTGATGAACATGATCTTGATGTCGGGATCGAGTTCGGAGGCGCGGCGCGCCAGCTCGATTCCGTCCATCTCCGGCATCACGATGTCGGTCAGCAGCATTTCGAACGGCTCTTCGCGAAGCCGCTGGTAGGCCGACATGCCGTTGTCGAACGAGGAAACCTGGAAGCCGGCGTTTTCCAACGCCTTCACCAGGAAGCGGCGCATGTCGTTGTCGTCTTCGGCGAGGAGAATTTTGTGCATGGTGGCTGGAACTTCAAATCCGGGCGAGGAAAACCGATCGATCCAGTTAGACCGAAGTCTGGTAAATTTCGGGTGAAATTCCCGTCGCCCATCACGTGAGGAAGCGAGGATAATCCTGCGCCCGATCGGGCTCTGAATCAACAAATCCGCAAGCGGGCACTTTTGTTCGGCTCCGGCGTTTCCGACACCGCTCTCTGGAATGATTTTGCTTGGCAGCGTCGGCCCGATTGCCGACAATACCGCTCACCAAATCACCAGATGCGCTGTCGCAGAGGCAGGAGACGGGCGGATTTGACGAGTGGCGGACGACGATGACCGAGTTCGACGGTGAGTTCTCCCCCGCCTTCGAGATCGCCGAACCGGCGGTCTGGCGCGCCCCGATCATTTTCAATTCGCCGCATTCCGGCTCGGTCTATCCGAACGCCTTCTTGAACGCCTCGCGGATCGATCTCGAAGCGCTGCAGCGCTCCGAAGATTCGTTCATGGACGAGCTGATCGGCCACCTGATCCACGACGGCTTTCCGGTGGTGCGGGTGCATTTCCCCCGCTCCTATATCGACGTCAATCGCGAGCCCTACGAGCTCGATCCGCGGATGTTCAACGGCCGGCTGCCGAGCTTTGCCAACACCCGCTCGATGCGGGTCGCCGGCGGGCTGGGCACGATCCCGCGCGTGGTCGGCGACGGCCAGGAGATCTACCATGAGCGCATCCATATCGACGACGCGCTCGGCCGGATCGAGACGCTGTACAAGCCGTATCATCGCGCACTGCGCCGCCTGATCAACCAGGCGCACCAGCAATTCGGCTCCGTGCTTCTCGTCGACTGCCATTCGATGCCGTCGGTCGGCATCTCGCGCGACGAGCCGAAGCGACCGGATGTGGTGATCGGCGACCGCTACGGCACCAGCTGCTCGCCGCTGATCGCCGCCGTGATCGAAGAGACGATGGCGGCGCGTGGCTATTCGACCGGCCGCAACAAGCCTTATGCGGGCGGCTTCATCACTGAGCATTACGGCAATCCGGCCACCGGGCTGCACACCGTTCAGGTCGAGCTCAACCGGGCGATTTACATGGACGAACGGCTGCGGCTGCGCAGCGACCGCTTCGCCACCGTGGCCGAGGATTTCAGCCGCCTCGCCGAGAGGCTGGCCGAGATCCCGCTGGACGATCTCCGCCCATTTCAGGCGGCAGCGGAGTAGCGGGCTTGGCGGACCAAGTGCCGTTTTGCCGCTTATCCGCGTCAATCGGCGAATCGTGCTCCTAAATTCACGGGAACCGATTCAGCCGGAATTAACGTGGAACCCGCAATCTTCAGTTGTGACCCCCCAACCGCAGGCTATCCTGGGAGAACAACGTGAAGCGTCTTGTTCTGAAATTCTTGTCGGAAGAATCCGGCGCCACCGCAATTGAATACGGTCTGATCGCCGCCGGCATCTCGCTGGCGATCATCGCTGCAGTCACCGGGCTTGGTGACAAACTGAATTCCACTTTCACATCGGTGAAAGACGGCCTCACCGGCGGCGGCTAGCAGACGGTCGATCGCGTCAGGACTGCACATTTAAGAAGCCGGGCTCCACGGCTTCTCGACGGCGTTCTCACCTGCCGCTCCCGACCTGATGCAGGCCGAGAGAGGTATTGCGTGGCCGAGAACCGCCGACGAACACCCCGCGATCAGGTGGCGACTGGCGAAGCTCAAGCGGCCACCGCGAGCAGACAGAGCCGCGGGCCCCGCCGAGCCTCGATCCAAAGAAAAGACAATCCGAAAAGAAAAAAGGGCCGCTTGCGATGGCAAGCGGCCCAAGTCTAGGGAGGAAACGCCCAAGGAGGGCAGCGATAGCGCGAGGCGCTACCGCACCGCAACAATATGCGACCGCGCCGCACAAAGCGCAAGTGTTTTCAGGCGATTTTCCATGCAAAAAACGCATGTCAGAGCACCGTCCACGCCGCGGAACTGCTGAAATTATTTGAGACAGATCAATGAGATGAACGAGGTCGCGACCAAAGCCCGCACCGCCTCCTCGGGCGATTCCGAGCGGTCTTGTCGCACCTGGTTCCCGCAGCGCCGCTAGCCGCTTCAAAGCTGTGAGTGCGGCTTATTGCCGACGATTCAGACTATGGACCGGGAGTCACCCGCCATAATAAAGGAGCAAGGGTTCGGCCGCTCCCGTCTAAGATGGTGGCGCGGTTCCATGTCCCGCCCGCAATGCTCGCAAAGGATCGCTCCGTGACGGTCATCGATTTCGCCGCCTTTATCGGCCGCCTTGCGACCTCGTCGGGCGACACCATCCTGCCGTTCTTCCGCACCACGCTGACGATCGACAACAAGCAGCCCGGCCGCGATTTCGATCCGGTGACCGAAGCCGATCGCGCCGCCGAAGCGGTGATGCGTCGGCTGATCAAGGCGAGCTTTCCCCAGCACGGCATCATCGGCGAAGAGTTCGGCAACGAGCGCGAAGACGCCGATTACGTCTGGGTGCTGGATCCGATCGACGGCACGAAGTCCTTCATCGCCGGCTTTCCGGTGTGGGGCACGCTGATCGCGCTGCTGCACAAGGGCGCGCCGGTGTTCGGCATGATGCATCAGCCCTTCATCGGCGAACGCTTCTCCGGCGACAATGGTTCGGCGACGTACAAAGGCCCGTCCGGCGAGCGCAAACTCGGTGTACGCCGATGCGCCGCTATCAAGGACGCGGTGCTGTTCACCACCTCGCCGCTGCTGATGAACGACAGCGACCGCGGCATTTTCGAGAAGGTCCAGGCCGAGGCGCGACTGACCCGTTACGGCGGCGACTGCTACTCCTACTGCATGCTGGCCGCCGGGCAACTCGACCTCGTGATCGAAACCGAGCTGAAGCCCTACGACGTCGCCGCGCTGATTCCCATCATCACCGGAGCCGGCGGCATCATCACCACCTGGGACGGCAAGCCGGCGCAGAATGGCGGCCGGATCATCGCGGCGGGCGATAAGCGCGTGCACGAAGCTGCGATGAAGATCCTCAACGCCTGAACCACGCCTTAGCGGTCATCGCCGCAGCCCTTCGATCAGCGCCCGCAGTACAGCGAGGCAGCTCTCGCGGTCGCCTCCTTGCGCAATCTCCAGCGCGGCACGATCGAACGCCGCGCCGAGCAGCTTCGCGGCCGCCTCGACCGGAATCGGTGCGATCGCCTGCTGTTCGATCGCCGCCTCCAAGCCCTCCCGCAGGGTCCTGACGCCGTGCCGCGCATCGATAGCGTCGGCCTCGGCGCGGCCGAGCACCGCGGGCGCCTCGATCAACAACAGTCGCGTGCGGCCCGGCGCGGCCATCGCGGCCAGATAGGCTTGCCCCCCGGCGATCAAAGCCTTGAGCGGCGAGCCGTCAGCAGCGCCAGCCTCGACCTCCGTGGCGACGGCCGCGGCTTCGGCCTCGACGACGGCCAGAAACAGCGCCTGTTTGTCGGCATAGTGGTGATACAGCGCACCGCGCGTGACGCCGGCGGCCTCCACCAGATCGGGCGTGCTGGTGGCCGCATAGCCGCGAACCACGAATGCCTCGCGGGCCGCTGCGATCAGTGCCGCCTGGGTGGCACTGGACCGTTCGGGGTTGGTGCGTCGCTTCGTCGCCTTCATACATACAGCCTGCATGTTTTATACATACACACTGTATCTTTTTCTTGGCGAGGAGGAAAGCGATGCGATCGACCAGCTACTACCCGGTGATCATGACGTCGGATGTCGCCGCGACGGCGGCGTTCTACTGCCGGCATTTCGGCTTCCGTCCGCTATTCGAAGCCGACTGGTACGTGCACCTGCAGTCGGCCGAAGATCCTGCCGTCAATCTGGCAATTCTCGACGGCCAGCATGCGACGATTCCCGCCACCGGCCGAGGCCAGGTGTCAGGCCTGATCCTGAATTTCGAAGTCGACGATCCGGACCGCGAATATGCGCGGCTGCAGCAGGCCGGTCTGCCGATCCTGCTGTCGCTGCGCGATGAAGATTTCGGCCAGCGCCATTTCATTACTGCCGATCCAAACGGCGTGCTGATCGACATCATCAAACCGATCCCGCCGAGCGCGAACTACGCGGCGCAGTATGCAGGTGGCGCCGCTGCCGCACAGCCATGAGCGAAGCACGGGTTGTGTGAAGCTCGGCGAGTGTGCAATCTGCGGCCGTGTTCGATCCGTTTCTCCTCATCATCGCTGCGGTCTTCGCGTTCGCCGGCTTCATCAAAGGCGTGATCGGTCTCGGTCTGCCGACGGTGTCGATCGGATTGCTCGCCGTCGCCATGCCGCCCGCCCAGGCGGTCGCCATTGTGATCGTGCCGGCGATCGTCACCAACATCTGGCAAACCTTCGCTGGCAGCTATCTGCGGGACATCCTGCGCCGGCTGTGGCCGCTGCTGCTCGGCACCGTGATCGGCATTCGCCTCGGCGCCGGGCTGATGACCGGCCCCTATGCCCGCTACGGGTCGCTGGTGCTCGGCGTGCTGCTGGTCGCTTATGGCATTCTCGGCCTCAGCAAGCGCAGCTTCCACGTCGCGCCGAACCGTGAGAAATGGATCGGCGGTCCGGTCGGGCTGATCACCGGAGTGATCTCGGCGGCGACCGGCGTGCAGGTGATTCCCTCGATGCCGTATCTGCAGGCGATCGGGATGGAAAAGGACGAGCTGGTCCAGGCGCTCGGCGTGTTCTTCACCACCGCGACGCTGGCGCTGGCCGTCAACCTCACCGACGCCGGCCTGCTGTCGACCGCCACCGCCCTGCCGGGCCTGATCGCGCTGGCGGCCGCGTTCGCCGGCATGTTCGGCGGCCAGGCGGTGCGCACACGGATGCATCCAGACACATTCCGGCGCTGGTTCCTGATCGCCCTGATGGGGCTCGGCCTGTATCTCGCCGCCACCACCCTCGTGAAGCTAGTCGGCTAGCGTCGCGTCCTCGGTCAGGCGCGCGCCAGCGCCACCCGGATGCCGAGCGCGACGAACAGCGCCCCGAGACCGCGATTGATCCATTGCAGCACCGAGCCGGAGCGTCGCAGCCGATCCGCCGCCCGCGCCGCGAAGGCCGCGAGCGCCAGGCAATACAGCGTGCCGTTGACCACGAAGATCAGCCCGAGCACCAGAAACGCCAGCGCCTTATCGGACGCATCGGCGGCGACGAACTGCGGCAGGAAGGCGAGAAAGAACAGCGCCACCTTGGGGTTCAACACATTGGTGAGCATGCCCTGGCGAAACACCGAGCCCAGCGACAGCGTCGGGGCAGCGCCTGCGGTGGCGGTGAAATCGCTCGGCTTCGACAGCAGCATCCGTAATCCCAGCCAGATCAGATAGGCGGCGCCGATCCATTTGAGCACGCTGAATGCCAGCGTCGACGCCAACAGCAGCGCCGACAGGCCCGCGGCCGCCGCCGCAACGTGGACCAGGCAACCAGTGCCGACGCCGAGCGCCGCAGCCGCCCCGCCGCGCCAGCCGAACTGCAGGCCGCGGCCGACGATGTAGGCGGTGTCCGGCCCGGGCGTGACATTGAGCAGCAGCCCGGAGGCGACGAACAGCCAGAAGTCGTGAATGCCAAGCATCTCGGTCCCATTCCCATGCGCGTTTCCCACCATCCTCCGGCGATCGCACCGGCCGTCAAGGGCCACCGCCGCACGTGAAAACTCGGTACGGGCGCGGGCGGCCGGACGGCAAAAAGCCGCTTTGTTAAGCTGATGGAAACCATCACGGCGCCTCCTGCCCCGGGGGCCTCGCAACAGGTGGGATGCAATCGGCGATGACGGGACACAACCGGCTGGCAGCTGCCGCGCTCGCGGCATGGTTCGGCGGCGTGGCGCTTTCGGCCACGGCGGCGCAGGCGCAATCCGGCAATCCTCTGAACTTCCTCGACAGCATTTTCGGCAATCCGTCGCCGAGCCGCCCAGCCGCGCCCGGCGCGAGCGCGCCCTCCGGCGGCAGCTCCGCCGCACAGCCCTGGAGCGGCGAGGACGGCGCTTCGGGCCATCCGCTGATGACCGCAGCGGCGATCCGCGAGGCCGCGGCGAATTTCGACAATTGCGTCGCGGCGATGTGGCCGGACGCGGCGCGCCGCGGCATCTCGCGGGAATCGTTCGAGCGCTACACCGCCGGCCTGTCGCCCGACCTGCGGCTGATGGACCTGATGGATTCACAGCCGGAGTTCACCAAGTCGATCTGGGATTATCTCGACATCCTGGTCAACGACACCCGCCTCGCCAAGGGCCGCGAAATCCTGGCGCAGTACAAGCCGCAGTTCGACGCCGTCGAGCGCGCCTACGGCGTCGACCGCTACATCATCGCGTCGATCTGGGGCATCGAGTCGAACTACTCGACCCAGATGGGCGATCGCTATGTGGTGAACTCGACCGCGACGCTGGCCTGCGTCGGCCGCCGCCAGGCGTACTTCAAGGACGAATTCCTCACCGCGCTGGAGATCCTGCATCGCGGCGATCTGCGGCCCGAGCAGCTGCGCGGCTCATGGGCCGGCGCGTTCGGCCCGACGCAATTTATGCCGACGGCGTTCAAGCGTTTCGCGGTCGATGCCGATGGCGACGGCCGCCGCGACGTGGTCGACAATCCCTACGACCTGATCGCCTCGACCGCCAACAACCTGAAGAAGGACGGCTGGCAGGCCGGCCAGACCTGGGGTTACGAGGTCGTGGTGCCGCGCGGCTTCAACTACATGCTGGCCGACCGCCGCCAGACCCAGACTCTGGCGCAATGGGAGCAGATGGGGCTGCGCCGCGCCGGCGGCCAGCCGTTCCCGCGCTCGAGCGAAAAGGCCTATCTGCTCGCCCCCGCCGGCGCCGCCGGTCCCGGCTTCCTGATGCTCACCAATTTCCGGGTGATCATGAAGTACAACCCGGCCGAGGCCTATGCGCTGGCGATCGGCCATTTCGCCGACCGGCTGCGCGGCGGCCCGCCGTTCGTGCAGGCCTGGCCGCGTCAGGAGCGCGCCCTGTCCCGCACCGAAAAGCTGGAGTTGCAACAGCTCCTCGCCCAGCGCGGCTTCTACCGCGGCACTCCCGACGGCCAGTTCGGCTCCGAAACCCGCAGCGCTCTGCGCAACTTTCAGGCTTCAATCGGCGCACCGGCGGATGGATTTGCGACGGGGGAAATGTTGGAGAGGTTGAGAGGGCGCTGAGTTCAGCGCGCCCCTCGAAGTTCACTTCCGACGAGTGATTACTGCTGCGGGCTCGGCGTTGGTGCAGCACCGGTTGTTGTGCCAACTCCTCCCGCTGTCTGCGGCGTGGCGCCAGTTGCGGTGACGCGCCACACCGTGTTGCCGACATCGTCGGCGATCAGCAGGGCGCCGGATTTATCGATGGCGACGCCGACCGGGCGGCCGCGGGCTTTGCCGCTTGGGTCGAGAAAGCCGGTGACGACATCTTCGGCCTTGCCGTTCGGCTTGCCGCCGTCGAACGGCACATACACCACCTTGTAGCCGTTGAAGTGCTGCCGGTCCCACGAGCCGTGCTCGCCGACGAAGGCGCCGCCGCGATATTTCGCCGGCAGGCTGGTGCCGTTGGCGAACGCCATCCCGAGCGGGGCGACGTGTGAGCTGAGCGCGTAATCCGGCACGATCGCCTTGGCCACCAGATCGGGCCGCGGCGGCTGCACCCGCGGATCGACGTGCTGACCATAGTAACTGTACGGCCAACCGTAGAAGCCGCCGTCCTTCACCGAGGTCATGTAGTCCGGCACCAGATTGGGGCCGAGCTCATCGCGCTCGTTGACGACCGTCCAGAGCGCGCCGGTCTGCGGCTCGATGCTGAGGCCGTTGGGATTGCGCAAGCCCGTGGCGAACAGCCGCCAGCGCCCGACAGCGCGGTCGACCTCCCAGATCGCGGCGCGGTTCTTCTCCGCCTCGAGGCCATTCTCGGTGATGTTGCTGTTGGAGCCGACGCCGACATACAGCAGCGCGCCGTCGCGGCTCGCGACCAGGCTCTTGGTCCAGTGATGATCGATCGGACCGCCGGGCAGCGGCGTCAGCACCGTGCCGGGCTCGCTGATCTGCGTGTCGCCGGGATGATAGGTGTAGTGCATGATCGCGTCGGTGTTGGCGACATAGAGGTCGTTGCCGACGAGCGCGACGCCGAACGGCGAATTGAGATGGTCGAGGAAGGTGCTGCGCACGTCGGGAACGCCGTCGCCATTGGCGTCGCGCAGCAGCGTGATGCGATTGCTCGGCTGGTTGGCACCGCTGCCGCCCGAGGTGACGAAGGACTCGACCCATCCCATCACCAGATCCTTCGGCCGCTTGATCGGCTCGCCGGGCGGCTTCTTCGATTCCACCACCAGCACATCGCCGTTCGGCAGCACGTAGAGCTCGCGCGGATGCTGCAGGCCGGTGGCGAGTGCGGCGACCTTGAGGCCTTCCGGCGCGCTCGGCGTCTCGCCGTCCTTCCATCCGACCACCGGCGCCAGCTTCATCGGCGGAAACAGATACTGCTGCGGTTCGGGCAGATTTGGATTCGGCCCGATCTGGCTGGAGACGTCGAAATGATCGTCGCCGCCGCAACCGGCGAGCGTGAGCAGCGACGCACAGGCGACGAGCGTGGCGGTGCGCTTGAACATGACGGTGCTCATCCGGCGCCTCCGACACGATAGCGATACACCAGCGCCCACCCCATCCAGCCGGTGACCAGCAGGACCAGCACCGTCAGCACCGACAGCGTCAGCCCCCACGGCACCACCGAGGTCCAGGCATCGTGGGTGTGCACCAGCATGTTGAGGGTGGCGAGCAGCAGCACCACGAGATTGCCGATGCCGTGAATCCACGCTGCGGTGAGATTGCGGATGGCGCGGCGCGCGAGCAGATCGACGGCGCCGAAGATCGCCGCCAGCCAGCCGATCACCACACCGGCGCTCACCAGCCAGGCTGAGAAATTCGACCAGGTGATCTCGGCGGTCTTCCAATAGGCGAGATCGGTGAGCAGCGCGCCGACGAAGCAGGCGATCGGGATAGGCACCAGCATCGGATGGATCGGATGCGCGCCGATCCGCGCGGTCGATGCCAGTCGGACTGAGTTTGCAGGGACTGAGTGTGCGGGGAATGCGTCGTGCGCCATGGCGAGAATCCGCTGCCGTCTTCCTGTCAGGGTGCGAACACCGGCGGTGCCGCGATGTTCCTGAAGACGGCGGAGTAAGCAGGCCCATTCACGGCATTGTTTGCGGCAGACGCGCAGGCCGAAGCCCGGCGCCCCGCTTGACACCCGGCTGCGCGCCGCCCATCCTCCGCCGCATGATCCGCCGTGCCGCCGCTTTGAAATCGAAAGCCAGCGCTCCTTCAGGGGCCGGTGGCTTGCGCGCGCGATAGATCAATCTCGCCTTCACGCATGCACCCAACCCCGCCGGTTTCGACGGGGTTTTTTGTTGCAGCTCCGCCTCCGGCCCGACCTCTCAGGAGACCGAAGATGGAGACGACCCTGAACGCGACAGCCGAACAGCCGCGCGGGCTGTGGCTGCCGCTGATCACGCCGTTTCGGGACGGCGCCCTCGACGCCGCATCGCTGCGCCGGCTGATCACCCACTACGCGCGGGCACCGCTCGACGGGCTGATCCTCGGCGCCACCACCGGCGAAGGGCTGACGCTGGACGAGACGGAGCTCGAGCGCCTGGTGATGCTGACCGCCGACACGCTGGCGGCGGGCGGCCGCAAGCTTCCGGTGTATCTCGGGCTGTCCGGCAGCGACACGCGCAAGCTGGTGAAGACCCTGGCGCGGACTGCGCGCTGGCCGATCGACGGCGTGCTGATCGCCTGCCCGTATTACACCCGCCCCTCGCAGCAGGGACTGGTGCTGCATTTCGAAGCCGCAGCCGACGCCACCGCGCGGCCGATCCTGATCTACAACATTCCGTATCGCACCGGCGTCAATCTGCAGAACGAGGCGATGCTGCGGCTCGCCGAGCGCGCCAACATCGTCGGCGTCAAGGATTGCTGCGCCGATCCTGCGCAGACCGCCGAGCTGCTGCGGCTGCGGCCGCCGGGCTTTGCGGTTCTCACCGGCGAGGATGCGCTCGCCTTCGATGCCTTAAGCCGCGGCTGCGATGGCGCGATCCTGGCCTCGGCGCATCTGGAGACCGAGGCGTTCGCCGCGATGATGCATCGGCTGCAGGCCGGCGATCGGCTCGGCGGAGCGACCGAATGGCAACGCCTCGCCGACCTGCCGAAGCTGCTGTTCGCCGAGCCGTCCCCGGCGCCGGTGAAACATGCGCTGTGGCGGCGGGGGCTGATCGACAGCCCGGAGGTGCGGCTGCCGATGACACCGGTGTCGCCCGCGCTCGCCGCCGCCCTCGATGCGCGGCTCCCGCCCGGCCGATCCGCGGCTTAGGCGGTCCGATGCGGCCCGGCCGAAGCCCTTGACGGGCGCGGCCGGGACCGCCTTATGGAGCCGGCGAAAGCTGCCCGGTTGCGGCCCGAATCCGCTAGTATAGGGATCAGCTTCCGTTCTTCCGGTGGCGATTGCGCAAGATCCGCATGTCCGACAAGCCGAGATCCTTCTTTGGCGTCTTTACCGAGCGCGGCCCGCTGGGCGCGCTCGCGGTCGCCGGCGTGCTGCTGTTCGGCATTGTCGGGCCGGCATCGGCGCAGTTCTTCGATTTCGGCGGCCCCCCGCCCGCCCGCCAGCAGCGCGGCGGCGGCGGTGGTGGCGGCTTCGGCTGGTTCGGCAACGACGTGTTCCAGCCGTTCCACCAGAACCAGCCGCAGCGCCGCGCCGCCCCGCGCGAGGACTATTCCAAGGCGCCCGCGCCCGAGAAGCGCGAGACGATCCCGGATCGGACCGTGCTGGTGCTCGGCGACTCGATGGCCGACTGGCTCGGCTACGGCCTGGAGCAGGCTTACGCCGAGCAGCCCGAAATGGGCGTGGTTCGCAAGTTCAAGACCATCTCGGGCCTGCTCCGCTACGCGCCGAAGGGTGAGCCGTCGGATTGGGTCGCCGCCGCCAAGGAGGTGATCGCCCAGGAGAACCCGGACGCGATCGTGGTGATGCTCGGCCTGTCGGACCGGATTGCGATCCGCGAGCAGGCGACGACGCCCGAGAAGGACAAGAAGAAGGACGACAAGGCCGCCGCCAAGCCCGGCGAGGAGGCCAAGCCGGACGCTAAGACAGACAACAAGACAGACAACAAAACCGACGCGAAGCCTGACGGCAAAACCGACGCCAAGCCGGACGATAAGGCCGCCGACAACGCCGCAGCGGATGACGACGAGGACGACGACGACTCGCTGCGGATCATGAACGAAAAGGGCAAGCGCGCCGCAGGCGGCATCGCCCAGTTTCGCGAGGATCGCTGGTCGGAGCTTTACGCCAAGAAGATCGAGGACCTGATCAACGTCCTCAAAGCCAAGAACGTCCCGATCCTGTGGGTCGGCCTGCCCGCGGTGCGCGGCACCAAGGCGACCTCGGACATGCAGTTCCTCAACGCGCTGTATCGCGACGGCGCCGCCAAGGCCGGCATCACCTATGTGGACGTCTGGGACGGCTTCGTCGACGAAGGCGGCCGCTACGTGCTGCAGGGCCCGGACTTCGAAGGCCAGATCCGCCGGCTGCGCTCGTATGACGGCGTGTATTTCACCAAGGCAGGCGCCCGCAAGCTGGCGCATTACGCCGAGCGCGAGATCGCCCGCCTGCTGGCAGCGCGCAGCGGCCCGATCGCCCTACCGACCGAACCGGCCGCGCCCGACACAGCCGCCAAGCCTCCGGCAGGCCCGGCGCCGCGCCCGGCCGCCGGTCCGATCCTGCCGCTGGTCGCTTCTTCAGTGTCGACCGACCGCCTGCTCGGCGGCCCGGGCACCGCGCCGGCGCCGGTCGATGCGCTGGTTGCCCGCACGCTGGTGAAGGGCGAGCCGCTGGCGGCGCCCGCCGGCCGCGCCGACGACGACGTCTGGCCGCGCCGGGAAGTCTCGATCGAAAAGGCCCAGGAGCCGCCGCCGCCGAAGGAGCAGCCGAAGCCTGAGACCCCGGTGGCAAGCGCCAAGCCCAGCGGCGGCGCGCCGAGCGCTTCGGCGGGATCGCAGCCGCAGCAGCAACAGCAGCGCCGTGTCGCCCGCTCCGCACCGCCGCCCCCGCCGCCGACCGCGTCCGGTTTCTTCGGCTTCGGCGGCCCGCCGCAGCAGCAAGGCCGCCGCGCCCCGCCGCCGAGCGCGTCGGGCTTCTTCTCGATCTTCCGCTGAGGCGCACGCCCCTCTCGTGGTCATTCCGGGCCGCGCTGCGCCTGTCCCGGAATGACGACTGGTTAGTTCGCAGGATGGGTTTCGCTGCGCTCAACCCATCCTACGAGCTCCGCTACAAAATCAGCCCGCCGTCGACCACCAGCGTCTGGCCGAGCACATAGGCCGACAGCGGCGACGCCAGGAACAGCGCGGCGCCAGCCATGTCTTCGGGCGTGCCGAGGCGCTTCATCGGAATGCCTTCGATCGCGCCGGCGAGCCGCTTCGGGTTGTCGGTGGTGACCTTGGTCATCTTGGTATCGACCAGGCCGGGCGCGATGCCGTTGACGCGAATGCCATCTTCGGCCCAGGCCTGCGCCAGCGTCCGGGTCAGCCCGTAGGCGCCGGTCTTCGACGCGTTGTAGGCCGGGTTGCCCTTGGTGGCGTGGAACGCCGCAGTCGACGACACGATGATCAGCTTGCCGGACGACGCCTTGAGCTGGGCGTGGAATTTCTCCGCACAGGCCATCAGGCTCATCAGGTTGACTTCCATCACGTGGCGGAAGCCGTCCATCTCGAACTCACCGCGGCGGTAGATCACCGCACCCTGCGCCAGCACCAGCACGTCGAGCCGTTCGATCGGCGGCGCGAACGCGTCGACCGCCTGGGCCTTGCCGACGTCGAGCTGCACGTAAGTCAGTCCGTCGAAATGGCTGCCGTCTTCAGCCGAGTAGTCCGACGGCGCCGCGCGCGTGCCGGTGACGCAGACCTTGGCGCCGCGGGTGCGAAACGCCTGCGCGATGCCGTTGCCGATGCCGCTCGAACCGCCGACCACCAGCACCTGCTGGCCACTGAAATCGAGATCGTTCACGCGCGTCCTCCTGTTTGTTGTTGTTCGTCGTCTGCGCGACGTTTGACCTGTGTGTCGATCGATGCCAGCCTTGTCAATTGGAAGACACGCGCGCCGCGCGCCTGCACATTCCGCAACAAGAAACAACCGGAGGAAACCGATGTCGTACAAGCCGCTCAGCCGTTCCGTCAAAGGCCTGCGCGTTCTCGTCACAGGCGCCGCGAGCGGCATGGGCCGCGCCACCGCCCACGTGTTCGCCGACGAAGGCGCACGCGTCGCCGTCACTGATGTCACCCTCGCCGGCGCGCAGCCGGTCGCCGACGCCATCAAGGCGCGCGGCGGTGATGCGACCGCGTTTGCGCTCGATGTCGGCGACGCGCAGGCGATCAAGAGCGGCGTCGAGCACATCGCGCAATCACTCGGCGGGCTCGACATCGTCATCAACAATGCCGGCATCTCGGCGGCGCTGCCGATCGATGATGCGGGCTACGATGCGGTGTGGGAGCGCGCGCTCAACATTCTGCTCACCGCGCATCCGCGCGTGATCCGCGCCGCGCTGCCGTATTTGCGCAAGTCGCAATCTCCGCGCATCGTCAACATCGCCTCCACCGAAGCGCTCGGCGCCACCGCAACTCACAGCCCGTATTCGGCGGCGAAAGCCGGCGTCACCGGCCTGACGCGCTCGCTCGCAGTCGAGCTCGGCCCCGAAGGCATCACCGTGAACTGCATCTGCCCCGGCCCGATCACCACCGGAATGACCGACCGTATCAGCGCGGACCACAAACAGAAATACGCCCGCCGTCGCACCGCTTTGCACCGCTACGGCGACCCGGAAGAGGTCGCCCACATGACGCTGAGCCTGTGCCTGCCGGCGGCGTCGTTCATCACCGGCGCGGTGATCCCGGTCGACGGTGGTTTGATGGCACGGAATGCGTGAGGATCACATGATCCTCACGTTTGTCATTCCGGGGCGCGCGAAGCGCGAACCCGGAATCCATACGCCGCAGCATCAGTGATGCGGCAAAGACGTAGTAACGGGTGCCTCGACGTAACCGCGAACACAGGGGCTATGGATTCCGGGTTCACGCAGCTTCGCTGCGCGCCCCGGAATGACTCGTGGATAGTTGGTACCTGATAGCGCCGCCATAACGTCGCCCCACCCTCAGCCGTCATCCCCGCGCAGGCGGGGATCCAGTATTCACGAGCGGTCACGTCAGGGCACGGCATCACAGCAACGCTCTGCAACCAGGTCGCCCGATCACGTCGGGCGATGCCGCAGCCGCGCGGCGCAAGCGCACGGCGCTCATCCCATTTTCCGATCCACACTGTCAAACAGCCACGGCCGATCGCTCTCGCGGCTCGATGAGCCCGAGTTCTGCGCCCGTCGCTATCGTAGCGAGGGGCGGGGGCGCGCCGTGCGGCGCTAAGGGTGGATCTTGTCGCGAGGGCTTGCGATCCCTCGCGCAACGCCTCACGGCGCGCCCACCGCGGCGATCTTTGGGCCGAAGGACCGTTCTTCCGGGACACAGCGAGCTTGCGGGCTTTCCCCGGCCTCCACTGTACCCGTCCAGCCTCTGAAGCGGCGGCCGCTCGTAGTAGCGGCGGACGGTCACCCTCGGCCTCCCGGGCCACGTGGCTGCGAACCACGCAACGCAGGACGCCGCCCCTCTCCCCGCCTCAAGACGCCTCCGGAGGCGCCCCTCGATGGGAGAGGTTAATGTGCATTTATTCCTAACCGTCGTACTTGTCAACGTTGATTTTGCCGCCTAGCGGCGCGCGCATTTCCACTGCGTGTTTCGAGCCCGGTCGACGGCGGCCCGATGGCGAGGAATGCGTGAGGGCTATCCGCTAAGGGTAGCTCGGGCGATTAGTCGTCCGCGCCGCGCCTCTCCCTGCACCGTCGTTCCGGGGCGCTCGCAACGCGAGCGAGCCCGGAACCCCGAGCTGATAGCAAAGAGATTCCGGGCTAGCGACCTAGCAGTCGCGCCCGGAATGACTCGGGGTGGGCTGAGGTCACAACTCGACGTCAACGCCAGACGTCACCCATCACCCGCCACGCTCTCCCGCTCCTTCATGGATGGGAGGACCGGTTCGCGGTACGTGAGGTCGAATGGCCGGGGTCGCCAGCGCATCGAGCACGGTCTGCATCACGCCGTCGAAGTATCGATCGATGTCTGAATCCCAGAAGTGCAGCACACGGAAGCCTTGCCGGCGCAGGACAACACCGCGCTGCCGATCTGCGGTGAAATAAGCCGGCATGGCGTGCTGATCGCCATCGGCTTCGATGATCAGCCTGGCGGATAAGCAGACGAAGTCGACCACATAGCAACCGATCGGCGCCTTCCGCCGGAAGTGAAAGCCGCGCGGCTTAAGCCCGCGCAGCCCAACCCACAGCCGCCTTTCCTGGGGTGTGAGACGCTTGCGAAGTCCACGTGCGGTGGCACTGGCCACGGCTGATCCTCTCGCTCGGCTGCAAGAGCTTCGATCCGCGTGGCTGCTTCGTCAACCAGGACGGGTAGTAGGCGAGTAAGATTCGCGCGCCCCGCGCGCAGCCGCTGCCGGCTCCGCAGGGCCAGATGCCACTTTATGGAAGGGGAGGATGAAGGCAGGAGCCGCAGCTTCGTAGCAGCTCGTCGAGACGACCACCGTCATTGCCGGCTTAACCCGGCAACCCATCCTCTTCGTACGAGACGATTTTCGACCACGGCGCGCTCTGCGTGCGATGGACGCTCAGCATTCGCCGTGGCCTGTAGGATGGGTTGAGCGCAGCGAAACCCATCAACCCTACCGGACCAATAGAAGGCATCAAACCCAGCTACTTCTCGTCCTCTCGTTCTGTGCCTTCGCGCGCAGCCACCAACGGCTTATTCGACAATTCAAACTCCCCCTGAGGATTGAAGCTTTCCCGTCTTGCCAAAGGCGAGCGGACTCGCTCCTGATAATCCGCAACCTTCAAATAACTGCCGAGCCGACAGCGATCTTTGCGCAAGTGCGCGTTAACGAATCTTCCAGGTAGTCTGCCCCGCTTCCGTGCCATGCCACCTTCCTCGCCGAAATAAGTGGCGCCCTTCGGTGCAGCAGAGGTTATTCGATTCGAAGAAATTGATGCGGTAGTCGCGCAGTATCGATTCAGTCAACAGCAGCGACAGAGCATTTGCGAGGGCGCCCACTTTCCCCAAGCCGCTCGTAGTAGCGGCGGACGGCGACTCTCGGGCCACGCGGCTGCGAACCACGCGACGGAGGACGCCACCCCTCTCCCCGCCTCAAGAACGCCTCCGGAGGCGCCCCTCGACGGGAGAGGGTGATCGACTTATATTATATCATGAGTGTCAATAGTCACTCTCTGAATTGCGTTTTATGTTCAGCCTTCAGGCCCTCTGGATCAGAAAAGAACCTAATCAGATCACGAAGACAAACAACGTCGGCCAGTCGGGCTTTTTCATACCAGAGGGAATGGGTCGCTCCGTAGAATTGTCGGGATGCACCCTCCTCTCCAATCATATAACTACGCAAAGCGTATCGCTCGTGATAGAGATCGCCGATACTCCAACACACTACACAATTGATTTCATTCTGAAATTTTATCTCCTTCGCAAAATCTGAAATAAGTCCATCAAGATCCAGCTTGTACTCCAAGACTAAAGGACGCGACTCCTTCTGTGAGATGATCTTATGGTTCACACCCAGAGGATTCGATTCCAAATTGAACCCAAAACGATGAACTTCATCAAATCGACAAACGTAGCACCCATCATAGCGGGTTTGCTGATTAGTCCCCAGGAAGCGAACCCCTTTGACTACCTCCATTCCCACAAGCTCGTGGAAGACTGCTATTACATCCTGCTCGGACTGAGGAATGCTTGTGTATGCCAGATGACCACCGTCGAAGGCAAACTCTAGGGGATTAGCAACGCGGTGCGACTTCCGATCTTCCAGCCAATGGTACGTCTCCGTTTCGTCGGCAATATTGGCTGCACCGGTGTCTTCGCGCATCAAGTACAGATATCGCTTGAATATGTTGACCACCTGCCGGGAAAGATCCTCTGCCAGAGCTTTTAGCTCAGGTTGAAAGACCTTCCGCCCCATATCCGGGTTGCCATCAACGAAATGAACTACGACATGTGTCGCGGCCTGATATCCGATTGTTGAGGTGAGTGGGATCACCATTGGGTCACCCTGAATCATAAAATCACTGGCGACTAACAAGCCACCCTTCATCAGCAGCGGCTCCTTTCGGATCCGCAGCGTATCTACCTGGAACGCCTTCCAACTTTTTGCAGTACTGAGAAAACAACCGTATACGGATACGTTGTGACGCCTAATCAACTCCTGCTGGTCAGCCTCGAAACGCTGACCCGCAAATGGAGAGTCGTCTCTCAGAATCTGCTCAGCGTCCCATATCCCCCAAATCGCATCGATTCGGCGAAGGTCCTGTGGGATCCTTGAAGAGTCCCCCTCTATCCCAGAGAGAGCTTTGACAACATCTTCATAGGACCGCACTCGAGGCAAGATTTCGGATAGCTCGTGTGGGTAAGGATACTCGACAAAACTAAAATCTTCTTGAGTGACGCTGTTGCTATAATCATTAACTTCGATGTTCACCTTCACCTTAGGGGGCTGCGCTCCAGCGAGATAGATACCTCCAAGAGGCGTCCTCATCCGCAATAGCCAATACCATTGAGTAGCAGTCGTCGCGCCCCACCAACCCAAATCTGGTCGAACACCTTTCGGAATGGAGATTTCGATTGCGGTTCCAGATGCCTCGCCCGCCAGTTCGGACACATCGAAATTGTCAGCTTCTAGCTTCGGCCTAGAAAATGAACCAGACTGGTCGTCAGCCCATTGACGCCCCCCAACGAGCCTCACCGAGAGTCGAGAGTTTGCTGTCTTTGTGAAGAGACGGATCTGGCCGTAGCCATAAGCGAGAAAGGTAGCACCTACGCCTTTGTGTCCGCGAGATTCCTTGCGACTCTTGAAGCTAACGTTGGGTCGAAAGCAGAATTTTGCCTCATCGAATGACATACCTACGCCATTATCCACCACGCGAATATTTCGGTTAGCGATGTCGATCTTTATGTACAATTTAGGGGAATAGCCGGGCTCATTCTGCTTAGAGCGCTTGTCACAAGCATCTAAGGAATTCTGTATTAGCTCCGAAAAGATATCGAAATATCCAGTGTAGCTTTTCAGAATATTTTGCACGACCCGCTGAGTCGCTTCTTCGAAAATACTCTTGTCGGGACCGCCGAAATTAATCCCCTCAAGCAACGGATCGAATCCTTCGAGGGTGTCCTTTGCGGGCGCCACCTGTTCAAGCATTTGGTCCATAGGTCTTTCCCCAGAAAATTGGCAGAGGTAGCGTAACGCAACGGTCGCGAGCATGAAAGCAGCCTCAAGCGGCTACTCTCAGGATACTTTTTGAACAATTGACTTGGGGCTAAAGAATAGAAGACGTTGTACGCTCCGGCCTCAGCGTCAGCCGGCGCGGCTCGAGTTCTTCAAACCGCGCGGCTTAGCACTGCCTCGCCTCTGACGCACTGCAATCCGGGATCGCCCAATTTGCTTCGCGATGCCGTAAGTAAGCAGGGCTGGCGCTGCCGTTGGATCCTAATTGAGGATGTGGCGCCCGCTATTCTTAGGACGGCTCGGCTATGCGGGCGCGCACAAACATGGGTGTTGCTACACGCAACCCATCCTTTGAGATGCGCGGCTGTGCCGCGCTCCTCAGGACAAGGCAGTGCGCGAAGTGATTATGCGCGCTCGGGCCGCGCTGGATGTTCGGGCCTTCGTCGCGCCGGAGCGGCTATGGCCGCGCAGGCGGGTCGAGCCCGCGCATGACGCTGGGGCGTGTAGCTATCGACTACGTCCTCAGGCCGTAGGATGGGTTGAGCGACGCGAAACCCATCGCTGCGCGGCGAGGCTTTGATGGGTTTCGCTGCGCTCAACCCATCCTACGGCGCTACGGCGCTGCTATTGCCCCGCTTACCGCGGCAGCGTGGTCGCGCCCATCAGGAACCGGTCGATCGCCTGGGCGCAGAGGCGGCCTTCGCGGATCGCCCAGACCACCAGCGACTGGCCGCGGCGCATGTCGCCGGCGGCGAACACCTTGTCGACCGAGGTGGTGAAGTGCGACAGGTCGGCGGCGACGTTGCCGCGCGGGTCGAGCGCGACGCCGAGCTGGGTGAGGAGGCCTTCCTTGACCGGCGAGACGAAGCCCATCGCCAGCAGCACGAGGTCGGCTTCGAGCACGAATTCGGTGCCGGGGATCGGCTGGAACTTGGCGTCGACGCGGACGCAGTTCAGCTTCTTGACGACGCCGCCCTCGCCTTCGAACGACTGGGTCATCACGGCGAATTCGCGCAGCGCGCCTTCGGCCTGGCTCGAGGAGGTGCGCATCTTCATCGGCCAGTTCGGCCAAGTCAGCGCCTTGTTCTCGCGCTCCGGCGGCGCCGGCATGATTTCGATCTGGGTCACCGACTTGGCGCCCTGACGGATCGAGGTGCCGATGCAGTCCGAACCGGTATCGCCGCCGCCGATCACCACCACGTTCTTGCCGGCGGCGAGAATGTCGGTGCCGTTCACGGCTTCGCCGGAGACCCGGCGGTTCTGCTGGGTGAGGAAGTCCATCGCGAAATGGATGCCGCCGAGCTCGCGGCCCGGGATCGGCAGATCGCGCGGCGCTTCCGCACCGCCGGTCAGCGCGACGGCGTCGTACTGCTTGAGCAGCTCGGCCGGATCGACTGCGCCCGGAGCGCTGCCGCCGACCGGCGCGCCGTAGTGGAAGGTGACGCCTTCGGCTTCCATCTGAGCGACGCGGCGGTCGATCAGAGTCTTCTCCATCTTGAAGTCCGGGATGCCGTAGCGGAGCAGGCCGCCGGCCTTGGCAAACTTCTCATAGACGTGGACGTCGTGACCGGCGCGCGCCAACTGCTGGGCGCAGGCAAGGCCCGCCGGGCCGGCGCCGACGATCGCGACGCTCTGGCCGGTCTTGACCGCGGCGATCTCCGGCTTGACCCAGCCGTTGTCGAACGCGGTGTCGACGATCGCGCATTCGATCGTCTTGATGGTGACCGGGTTGTCGTCGATGTTCAGCGTGCACGACGCTTCGCACGGCGCCGGGCAGATCCGGCCGGTGAATTCCGGGAAGTTATTGGTCGAGTGCAGGGTGCGCGCGGCTTCCTGCCAATAACCGTTGTAAACCAGGTCGTTCCAGTCCGGGATCTGGTTGTTGACCGGACAGCCCGTCGCGCCCGGCTGCGGCGAACCGGTGCCGTGGCAATACGGGATGCCGCAGTTCATGCAGCGGGCGGCCTGGTCGCGCAGGTCTTTCTCGCTGAGCGGAACCACGAACTCGCTGTAGTTCTTCACCCGGTCGGCGACCGGCGCATAAGCGCGATCGTGCCGCTCGATTTCCAGAAACCCCGTGACCTTGCCCATCGAACTCTGACGCCTCGAATTCTTGTCTTCGACTTTGTGTCTTGGCACGCACTCTCCGTCATTGCGAGGAGCGAAGCGACGAAGCAATCCAGCTCAACGCAAGGAGCTTCTGGATTGCTTCGCTTCGCTCGCAATGACGAGGAAGCGCTGGTGTAACTACGCCCCGATCGCGATCTTCGGCTCCTCGGCGGCGCGGGCTTTCATCTCGCGCAGCGCGCGGCGATACTCGACCGGCATCACCTTGCGGAATTTCGGCAAGTAGCTCTTCCAGTTCGCCAGGATGTCCTGGGCGCGCTTGGAGCCGGTGTACTTGGCGTGGCGCGAGATCAGCACGTGCAGCCGCTCGACGTCGGCGCCGAGCAGATCGGCGAACACGTCGACCTTGCCGTGCGCTTCGAGATCGCCGGCCTGATGGAACGCGCCGGCATTGATCATCTCTTCCGACAGCACCGGCTCGAGCTCGACCATCGCCATGTTGCAGGTCTTGGCGAAGCTGCCGTCCTCGTCCAGCACGTAGGCGACGCCACCCGACATGCCGGCCGCGAAGTTACGACCGGTCTTGCCGAGCACCACCACGATGCCGCCGGTCATGTATTCGCAGCAATGATCGCCGGCGCCTTCGACCACCGCGACCGCGCCCGAGTTACGCACCGCGAAGCGTTCGCCGGCGATGCCGCGGAAGTAGCACTCGCCTTCGATCGCGCCGTACATCACGGTGTTGCCGACGATGATCGACTCTTCCGGCACGATGCCGGAGATCGCCGGCGGCCGGACGATGATCTTGCCGCCCGACAGGCCCTTGCCGACGTAGTCGTTGCCTTCGCCTTCGAGATCGAAGGTGATGCCGCGCGCCAGCCAGGCGCCGAACGCCTGCCCCGCGGTGCCCTTGAGGTGCACCTGGATGGTGTCGGCCGGCAGGCCGGCGTGGCCGTAATGCTTGGCGACGGTGCCGGACAGCATCGCGCCGGCCGAGCGGTCGGTGTTGTTGATCTCGATCTCGAACTTCACCGGTGCGCCGCGGTCGATTGCCGGCTGCGACTTGGCGATCAGCTTGCGGTCGAGCACGCTGTCGAGATGATGATCCTGGCCTTCCGAATGGAAGATCGTCTGGCCCTTGTCCGCCTTCTGCTTGAAGAACAGCTTGGAGAAGTCGAGGCCCTTGGCCTTCCAGTGCGCCACCAGAGCGGCTTGGTCGAGCATCTGCGACTGGCCGACCATTTCGTTGAAGGTGCGGTAGCCGAGGCTCGCCATCAGTTCGCGGACTTCTTCGGCGACGAAGAAGAAGTAGTTGATGACGTGCTCGGGCTGGCCGGTGAAGCGCTTGCGCAGCACCGGGTCCTGGGTGGCGACGCCGACCGGGCAGGTGTTGAGGTGGCACTTGCGCATCATGATGCAGCCGGCCGCGATCAGCGGCGCGGTGGCGAAGCCGAACTCGTCGGCGCCGAGCAGCGCGCCGATCACCACGTCACGGCCGGTGCGGAAGCCGCCGTCGACCTGGACGGCGATGCGCGACCGCAGCCGCTCGCGCACCAGGGTCTGGTGGGTTTCGGCGAGGCCGATTTCCCACGGCGAACCGGCGTGCTTGATCGAGGTCAGCGGCGAAGCGCCGGTGCCGCCTTCGAAGCCCGAGATGGTGACGTGGTCGGCGCGCGCCTTGGCAACGCCCGCCGCGACGGTGCCGACGCCGATTTCCGACACCAGCTTCACCGAGATCGCGCTCGACGGATTGACGTTCTTCAGATCGTAGATCAGCTGCGCCAGATCTTCGATCGAGTAGATGTCGTGGTGCGGCGGCGGCGAAATCAGGCCGACGCCGGGGGTCGAGTGGCGCACCGCCGCGATGGTGGCGTCGACCTTGTGGCCGGGCAACTGACCGCCTTCGCCGGGCTTGGCACCCTGCGCCATCTTAATTTGGATCATGTCCGAATTGGCGAGGTATTCGGTCGTGACACCGAACCGGCCCGAGGCGACCTGCTTGATCGCCGAGCGCATCGAGTCGCCGTTCGCCATCGGCTTGAAGCGATCCGGCTCCTCGCCGCCCTCACCGGTGTTCGACTTGCCGCCGATCCGGTTCATGGCGATCGCCAGCGTGGTGTGCGCTTCGCGCGAGATCGAGCCGAAGCTCATCGCGCCGGTCGAGAACCGCTTGACGATCTCAGCGGCCGACTCGACTTCGGCGAGCGGCACCGGCTTGCGGCCTTCGGCCTCCGCGCCCTTGATCTTGAACAGGCCGCGCAGCGTCAGCAGCCGCTCCTGCTGCTCGTTGAGCAGCTTGGCGAACGCGCGGTAGCGCTCCTGCGAGTTGCCACGCACCGCGTGCTGCAGGGTCGCGACCGAATCCGCGGTCCAGGCGTGGTCCTCGCCGCGGGTGCGGAAAGCATACTCGCCGCCGACGTCGAGCGCGGTCTTGTACACCAGCGCGTCGCCGAATGCGTCGCGATGGCGGCGCACGGTCTCTTCGGCGATTTCGGCCAGGCCGACGCCTTCGATCTGCGAGTGGGTGCCGGCGAAGTACTTGGCGATGAAGTCGTGACGCAGGCCGACGGCATCGAAGATCTGCGCGCCGCAATACGACTGATAGGTCGAGATGCCCATCTTCGACATGACCTTGAGCAGGCCCTTGCCGATCGACTTGATGTAGCGCTTGACGATTTCCTTGTCTTCGAGCTTGGCCGGCAGCCGGTCCTTCAGCGCGATGATGGTCTCGAACGCCAGATACGGGTTGATGGCTTCGGCGCCGAAACCGGCCAGGCAGGCGAAGTGATGCACTTCGCGCGGCTCGCCCGACTCGATCACCAGGCCCACCGAGGTGCGCAGACCGACGCGGATCAGGTGATGATGAACCGAGGCGCAGGCCAGCAGCGCCGGGATCGGAATCCGGTCGGCACCGGCGGCGCGGTCGCTGAGGATGATGATGTTGACGCCGTCACGCACCGCAGACTCGGCGCGGCCGTTGAGGTCGTCGAGCACCTGCTCCATGCCGGCAGCGCCGAGCGCGGAGTGGAAGGTGGTGTCGAGGGTGCGCGACTTGAAGTGCGGATCGCCGATCTCGGAGATCGAACGGATCTTCTCGAGGTCGCCGTCGGTCAGGATCGGCTGACGCACTTCCAGGCGCTTGGTGCCGGCGAGACCTTCGGTGTCGAACAGGTTCGGCCGCGGGCCGATGATCGACACCAGGCTCATCACCAGCTCCTCGCGGATCGGATCGATCGGCGGGTTGGTGACCTGGGCGAAGTTCTGCTTGAAGTAGGTGTAGAGCAGCTTCGGCTTGTCCGAGAGCGCCGACAGCGGAGTGTCGTTGCCCATCGAGCCGTTGGCTTCCTCGCCGGTCGACGCCATCGGCGTCAGCAGGATCGAGATGTCTTCCTGGGTGTAGCCGAACGCCTGCTGCCGATCGAGCAGCGGCAGGTTGGAGCGCTGGCCCTTGACCGGCGCGTCCTTCAGCTCTTCCAGCACGATCTGGGTGCGATGCAGCCAGTCGGCATAGGGCTGGCTGGCGGCGAGCTGCGCCTTGATCTCTTCGTCCGGGATCAGGCGGCCCTGCTCGAGGTCGACCAGCAGCATCTTGCCGGGCTGCAGCCGCCACTTGGTGACGATCTGGTCCTCCGGAATCTTCAGCACGCCCATTTCGGACGCCATCACGATGCGGTCGTCCTTGGTGACGAGATAGCGCGCCGGGCGCAGACCGTTACGGTCGAGCGTCGCGCCGATTTGGCGGCCGTCGGTGAAGGCGAGCGCGGCCGGACCGTCCCACGGCTCCATCAGAGCGGCGTGGTACTCGTAGAAAGCGCGGCGCTTCTCGTCCATCAGCGGGTTGCCGGCCCACGCTTCCGGAATCATCATCATCACGGCATGCGTCAGCGAGTAGCCGCCGCGCACCAGGAATTCGAGCGCGTTGTCGAAGCAGGCGGTGTCGCTCTGGCCTTCGTAAGAGATCGGCCACAGCCGGCTGATGTCTTCGCCGTACAGTTCCGAATGCACCGACGCCTGACGCGCCGCCATCCAGTTGACGTTGCCGCGCAGGGTGTTGATCTCACCGTTATGCGCGACCATGCGGTACGGATGCGCCAGCGACCAGGTCGGGAAGGTGTTGGTCGAGAACCGCTGATGCACCAGCGCCAGCGCGCTGGCGAAATCGTCTTCGTGCAGATCCGGATAGTACTTGCCGAGCTGGTCGGCCAGGAACATGCCCTTGTAGATCACGGTGCGGCACGACAGCGACACCGGATAGTAGCCGGCGAGGGCGCGCTCGCGACGCTGATAGATCGCGTTCGAGATCGACTTGCGCAGGATGTAGAGCTTGCGCTCGAAATCGTCTTCGGAGGTGATCGCGGTGCCGCGGCCGATGAACACCTGCATGTTGGCAGGCTCGGTCGGCTTCACGGTCTCGCCGAGCGAGGAGTTGTCGGTCGGCACGTCGCGCCAGCCGAGGAAGGTCAGGCCTTCGGCCTTGATGCGATCCTCGATGATGCTCTTGATCACCTTCCGCCACGAAGTCTCGCGCGGCATGAACAGCGCACCGACGGCGTATTCGCCCGGCGCCGGCAGCGAGAAACCGAGTTCGGTGGCCTTGCGGCTGAAGAAGGCGTGCGGGATCTGCACCAGGATGCCGGCGCCGTCACCGGCGCGCGGATCGGCGCCGACGGCGCCGCGATGCTCGAGGTTGCACAGGATGCGCAGCGCGTCGCAGACGATCTGATGCGACTTGACGCCCTTGATGTTGGCGATGAAGCCGACGCCGCAGGCGTCCTTTTCGCGCGACAGGTCGTACAGACCTTCGGCCGGCGGACGCCAGGTGTGCTCAGGACCGGTGGTTTTGACAGCCGAGTCCGCCGTCAGCGCATTGGCAACCATAATTTCGCGCTCGCACTCAGACCCGCTCATCTTCGTCCTCTTCATCCCGGGAGGGGATACACTATCCAGCATCGGCGCACTTCGAACGCTCGCGGCACCCTCCGGGCCACCGCTCGCGCTCTGCGAGCCACGATTTGCGTATTCAGACCCCGGTGTCCATATCGCCCAACGGACAATCAGGTGCCGCGCGCGACGTCAATCGTCTCGCGTGACGCTGCAAACCCCGTGCCGGGCTACCACCGTAAATGAGACAGCGATGCTGTCCTAGCACGACTTTGCCAAATTTTTGTCTAGCACACAAGCGCGCCCACGTCCCCCATTCGATGGTGGCTCCGGCGCGTTTCGGCTTTGGTTCTGCAGCAGCGACGCGATCGCGGCTGCCGCGGATTCACGCCAAATGCGCCGCGTTTGGGCCAAGCCCAGGCCAAATTCCCCGGCGAGGCTCCCGCCCGCACCAGAACGGGGCGGGCGCTGCAGGGAGCATGAAGCTATGAAATTCAAGGGGTGGGTAATGTCGGCGGGCCTCGCCGCGACCGCCGCGACCACGGCGATGGCCGATCCGCTGCCGGCCGGCGGCGCCGCGCGGCCGCCCGTCACCCGAGTGTCGGACCTTCAGGGCTCGTATGCGGCGATGCCGCCGCCGGCCCGGCGCGATCTGCGCCGCCCGGCCCCGCTGGCCGAGGTGCTGGAGGTGCTGTCACCGGATGAAGTCACCCGCGCGGCCCGCGCCGAGGGCTTTTCGCCGCTCGGCTATCCGCGCCAGCGCGGCGCGGTCTACACCATGGCGGCGATCAATCCGGACGGTGACGATGGTCGCCTGGTGATCGACGCCCGCACCGGCCGTATGGTCCGCTTCATGCCGGCCTGGCAGATGGGCGACCGCATGGAAGAGGTGACGGTCGCCAGTTACGGCCGGATTCAGGGACTGCCCCGGTTCGTCGAGACCAATCCGCCGCGGCCGCCGAAGCCGGTCGCCCGCGTCGCCAACCGCAATGCCGCCACGCCGATTCCGCGGCCGGCGCCTCAGCATCCGGCCGGCGACAAAGCCGCCAAGGCCGCAGGCGACGCCGCCGCCAAGGACGGCTCCAAGTCGGCGCTCGATCAGGCCAGGCAGGACGCCGGCAAGGACACCAAACAGGACGCCGCAGCGGTGCAGAGCCCGGCCAGCGCCGTGCCATCAGCCGCAGGCCCCTCGCCGGTGCGAGCCAAGCCCTCCTCCTCGGCGACGATCCGCCCGACCGAAGCAATGCCGCCGGTGCAGGGGCTGGAGTAGCCGCTCGGTCGGCTTTTCAGACGACCTGCCCTTCGCGACGGAGCGGACGGTCTTTCCAACAGCAAAGCGCCCCGGTTGCCCGGGGCGCCTGCTTGGCTAGGGGTCTATGCAGCGAAAGAAAGTTCGCAAGCCGGCGGCGCGTTACGCGGCCGCCTTCTCGCTGTTGTCGGTGACCACTTGCGGGCCGGCCTGCGCATTGATGCTGATCGGAATGCTGCGCGGCTTTTTCGCCTCGGGAATCTCGCGCACGAGGTCGACGTGCAGCAGACCGTTTTCGAGGCTGGCGTTCTTTACCGTGACGTAGTCGGCGAGCTGGAAGGCCCGCTCGAAGGCGCGCGCGGCGATGCCGCGATACAGCACTTCGGCCTTGCCGGCCTCTTCACCGGTCTTCTCGCCCTTGATGGTCAGCGTGTTCTCCTTGCTGACGATCGACAGCTCGGACGGAGAGAACCCGGCGACCGCAACGGTGATGCGATACGCATTCTCGCCGGTACGCTCGATGTTATAGGGCGGATAGCCGGGGGCGGCCGCATCCGCAGAGGTCTGGTCGAGCAGATTGAACAGCCGGTCGAAGCCGATGGTCGAACGATAGAACGGGGTGAGATCGAAGCTACGCATGGTCAAAGTCCTCCTAGAAGCGACTATGTGATGACCCGCCCGCCATCGGGCCGGGCCTTGTCCGTGCAGCCGGAGAAGTCAGTTCCTGACCCCTTGGTGTGGCCTGCACGGAAATGATATGGGAGGGGCGTTTCGGGGTTCAAGAGGGGGCCCGAAGCAGTTCGCGCCCGCCGCTTTCATCCCGATTTTCCAGGCATTTGCTCCCCTTCCGGACCCGGTCCATGACGCTCGTCTCGACTCCTGCCAATCCGGTGCCCGAAGACGCCGTCTCCGGTTTCATCAAGACGCCCGACGGCGTGCAGCTGCGGTTTGCGCGGTGGGAGCCGGCGGGGCATCGCAAAGGCACCGTGTGCGTCTTCACCGGACGCACCGAGCAGATCGAGAAGTACTTCGAGACGGTGCGCGATCTGCGCGACCGCGGCTTTGCGGTCGCGGCGCTTGACTGGCGCGGCCAGGGCCATTCGGAACGCCGGCTGCGCGACTATCGCAAGGGCTATGTGCGCAACTTCGCCGACTTTGAGGTCGACGTCGAAACCTTCGTCCGCGAAGTGGTGCTGCCGGACTGCCCGCCGCCGCATTTCGCGCTGGCGCATTCGATGGGCGGCGCGGTGATGTTGCGCATCGCCCGCTCCGGCAAACGCTGGTTCGACCGCATGGTGCTGTCGGCCCCGATGATCGACCTCGCCGGCAACACCACCGCGCTGCCGATCAGACTGCTGCTGCGGGCGATGCGGCTGGCCGGCCAAGGCGGCCGCTATGTGCCAGGCGGCAACGACGTGCTCGCCAACACTGAGCCGTTCGTGGGCAACAAGTTGACCTCGGATCCGGTGCGCTACGCCCGCAATGCGGCGATCGTCGCCGAAGACCCGACCCTCGGCCTCGCCTCGCCGACCGTCGCCTGGGCCGACACCGCCTTCCGCGCCATGCACGCCTTCAAGGCGACCAACTATCCGTCGCAGATCCGGCAGCCGATCCTGATGATCGCGGCCGGCATGGACGGCGTGGTGTCGACGCCGGCGATCGAAGAGTTCGCTTATCATTTGCGGGCCGGGTCGCATTTGGTGATCCCCGGCGCCAAGCACGAAATTCTCCAGGAGCAGGATCGTTACCGCCAGCAATTCTGGGCGGCGTTCGATGCTTTCGTACCGGGGACGCCGCTTTTCTGATGTGACATTCTGTCTCCGGCGACGCTTCGCGCCGCGTTTCGGAACTTCACACATCCGCCTTGGTTGCAGGCTGCAAGACCGTACGGTTTCGCCCTTCCGTCCCTCTCGAAAGATTTCCAGATCATGAAAATCCGTAAAGCCGTCTTCCCGGTCGCCGGCCTCGGCACCCGCGTTCTCCCCGCCACCAAGGCGATGCCGAAGGAGATGCTGACCATCGTCGACAAGCCGCTGATCCAGTACGTCGTCGACGAAGCGCGGGAAGCCGGCATCGAGCACTTCGTGTTCGTCACCGGGCGCAACAAGGGCATGATCGAGGATCATTTCGACCGCCAGTTCGAGCTCGATGTGACGCTGGAGAAGCGCAACAAGAAGAACGAGATGGAAATCCTGGCGCGGGACCAGCCGGAAGCGGGCGCGATGAGCTTCACCCGCCAGCAGGCCCCGCACGGGCTCGGCCACGCGGTGTGGTGCGCTCGCGACATCGTCGGCAACGAGCCGTTCGCGGTGGTGCTGCCGGACGAATTGGTGCTCAACACCCCGGGCTGCCTGAAGCAGATGATCCAGGCCGCCGAGAAGCTCGGCGACAAGGCCAACGTCATCGCGGTGGAAGAAGTGCCGGCCGACCGCACCCATCAGTACGGCATCTGCGGCGTCGGCAAGCGCACCGGCAAAGTGTTCGAGGTCGACGGCATGGTCGAGAAGCCGGCGCCCGGCACCGCGCCGTCGAACCTGTCGATCACCGGGCGCTACATCCTGCAGCCGGAGATCTTCAAGATCCTGGCGACACAGGAGCGCGGCGCCGGCGGCGAAATCCAGCTCACCGACGCGATGATCGGGCTGTCGAAGACCCAGAAATTCTACGGCGTGGAGTTCGAAGGCGAACGCCACGATTGCGGTTCAAAGGCCGGCTTCCTGCGCGCCAACATCGCGTTCGCGATGCAGCGCGACGACCTGCGTGCCGGCCTGATCGAAGACATGAAGCGTTATCTGGACAAGTAATCGCGCGGCGCCGGAGCGCCGGAGAGGTTACGCCACCAGCGTGACCTCGCCGCGCACGGCGACGACGCAACGATTGCGGCCGAGTTCCTTGGCCGCATACAGCGCACGATCGGCGGCTTCGACCAGATCGTGCCATTGATGCGCAGCCATCGGCGTGGTGCTGGCGACGCCGATCGACACGGTGACGCCGCCCTCGATATCCGACCATTCCTCGACCTTGCGCCGGATGGTCTCGGCGATGGCTTCAGCCGCCGGCGCGGTGAGCCCCGGCAGCAGCACCGCGAACTCCTCGCCGCCGAACCGGGCGACGCAGTCGCCGGCGCGATGCACGGTGTCGGCGATACACACCGCGATCCCGACCAGCATCTGGTCGCCGGCCTGATGGCCGAAGCTGTCGTTGTAAGCCTTGAAGTGATCGGCATCGATCATCAACAGCGCGATCGGCGTGTTCTGCCGGATGGCGCGGCGCCACTCGGTGTCGATCGCGGCGTCGAATTTGCGCCGGTTGGTCAGCCCGGTCAGCGGATCGGTGGTGGCCAGCTCCTCGAGCCGGCGCTCGGCCGCGGCGCGGCGCTCGATCTCGCGGATGAAGAACACCGTGACGGCAGCGACGAAGCCGGCCAGCACCAGCAGCACGATGCCGATCCAGATCGCCTCCTTGCGCCACATCGCATAGATGTCGTTCCACGACTTCGCGACCAGCACCACCAGCGGCTTGGTGCTGTCGCTCCACACGAACATCCGCTGGACGCCGTCCAGCGTGCCGGTGCCGGCGAACCAGCCGTTGCGGCGGCTGAACATCTTCTGCGCACCGGAGGTGAACAGCATGTTCTTGCCGATCAGCTCCGGCTCGAACGGGGTGCGGACGATCAGGGTGCCGTCGTGCGCGATCACCGCGATCATGTCCTGCGGGCGCAGCCGCAGCCGCTTGAACAGGTCCTGGAAGTAACCGAACTTGATCGAGCCGGCGACGACGCCGAGAAACGTGCCGTCGGAGCCGGTGACACGTCGGCTGAGGATCACCGAGTAGTGGCCGTCGACATGTTGCGGCTTGCTGATGTACAGCCCGGCATATGGCTCGTCGCGCTGCACCGTGAAGAACGGCTCGCTCGCCCGGTTCTCCTTCGGCGGGTTGGTCAGGGCGGAATCGCGGGTGAGATTGCCGTGCTCGTCATAGACCCGGATCGCGCCGAAATGCGGACCGGTGACCGGATGATCGAACAGGATCAGTCGCGCCAGGCGGGCGTCGACCTGACTGAGTTCGGGCAGCACCAGATTGGACGCGACCGCACGCAGCGAGGCGTCGTACAGCTCGACATTGCGATTGATGTCGGCGTCCATCGAGGCGGCGAGATTTTCGAGCGTCTGCCGCGCCAGCTCTTCGGCGCCGCGCCGCATGTCGAGCAGCACGCTGCCGCACACAGCGGAAAAACCCAGCACGGTGATCAGCGAAAACATCACCATCACCCGCGCCGACATCCGGCGCCGACGGTGGAGCTCCTTGCTGATCCTGTCGAACAGAGCGTGCGTGTCCATCATCTCAGGTTCCACGCAATGTCTTGCAGAGCGCTTAAGTTGCGCTATTGACGTAATGCGGGGTTAACACGCTGTTTCACCGCATAACGTCGGACTCGGCCGGAGAACGCACTTAGCGTCCTCCAAACGACCATCCATCCGCTCCCTTCGACCAACCACGGCGCCCGATGAAATCCTACGAACCCCTACGAGAGTATCTGGCGCAGCAGACCGCCCCGGAGCTGGTGCTCAGCATCGACGCCATCGAGGAGATGCTCGGCTTTGACCTGCCGCGCGCGGCGCAGCGGGCGGCGTGGTGGGATTCGACCTATGCGCCCGACGAGAAGATGCCGCAGCGCGAAGCCTGCCTCGCCGCCGGCTACATCGCCACCCGCCTGCCGGATGGCTCCGGTGTCCGCTTCCGGCGGATGAAGGCCGAACGGCCGCGCTGGCGCGGCTGACGGGTTCCCCGGCGGGCGCAGCGGCGCGCGCGACCGGCATTGACAGATTGCCGCACCCCGCGTCCTGATGCGTGACACGCGTCGCGGCCCGCCTGGGCCTGCGAGCCGCGAACGTCATGAGGAAACGCCGATGCGCAGAGTTGTCGCCGCCCTGTTTGCCGTCCTGCTGACCGCCGTGCCGGCGGCTGCGCAGACGTCGCTGAAGATCATGGTGGCCGGCATCGACAAGCAGATCTATCTGCCGGCCAAGCTCGCCGCCCAGCTCGGCTTCTTCAAGGAGGAAGGGCTCGACGTCGAACTGTTCAACTCGACCTCAGGCTCGCAGGCCGCGACCGCGCTATTGGCACGCGAAGTCCAAGGCGTCGTCGGATTTTACGATCACACCATCGACCTGCAGGCCAAGGGCAAGTTCATCACCGACGTGGTGCAGTTCTCGGTCGCGCCCGGCGAGGTCGTGCTGGTGAAGGCGGCCGAGGCGGACAAGCTAAAACAGCCGGCGAATTGGAAAGGCCTGGCGCTCGGCGTCACCGGTCTCGGCTCGGCCACCGACTTTCTCACCCGCGCGCTCGCCGCCAAGGCTGGCCTGAAGATGCAGGACTACACGCTGGTGCCGGTCGGGGCCGGCGACACCTTCCTGGCGGCAATGCAGCAGGGAAAAATCAGCTCCGGCATGACCACCGAGCCGACCGTGCAGCGTGCGCTGAGTTCCGGCACCGCCAAGATCGGCATCGACCTGCGCTCGCCGGACGAGACCCGCAAGGCGCTCGACGGCGACTACCCGGCCGCCTGCCTGTACATGGACCGCGGCTGGATGGAGGCCAACAAGCCCACCGTGCAAAAGCTGGTCAACGCCTTCGTGAAGACGCTGAAATGGATCCAGGCGCATTCGGCCGAAGAGATCGCCGACAAGATGCCGAAGGATTACTACGCCGGCGACCGCGCGCTCTACGTCCAAGGCCTGCAGGACGGCAAGGTGCAGTACTCGCCCGACGGCATGATGCCGAGCGGCGCGCCTGAGTCCGTCGCCAAGATCCTGGCCAGCTTCTCGCCCAACCTGCAGGGCAAGACCGTCGATCTGGCGAAGACCTACACCACGGAATTCGTGGCAAAGGCGAATGCTGGGCAGTGAGGGCGACGATGCCTGTCGATCGGGCCAATGCACACGAGCATGGAGTGACGCGACGCGTCTTCTCCCCTCCCCCTTGCGGGGAGGGGTCGGGGGTGGGGGTCCACAGGCACTGTGCCCGCGTCGCCCTCACCCCAACCCTCTCCCGCAAGCGGGAGAGGGAGCGCGCCGCGCTCGCGGCTCGCGCATTATTTCAGATGCGAGTAGTTGCTCATGACTAGCCCCTCCGCCGTCGAACTCCATCAGGTCGCCCGCCGCTTTGTGACGCCGTCGGGCGAGGTGCTGTCGGCGCTGGAGGATTTTGACCTGTCGATCGCGCCCGGCGAGTTCTGCGCCATCGTCGGGCCGACCGGCTGCGGCAAGTCGACGACGCTCGGACTGATCGCCGGACTGGCGAAACCGCAGGCCGGCCGCGTCACCTTGTTCGATGCGCCGGTCGATGGCGTCGATCGCCGCGTCGGCTTCGTGTTTCAGCAGGACGCGGTGTTTCCCTGGCGCAGCGTGCTGCACAACGTGATGGCCGGTCCGCTGTTTCGCGGCGTCGGCAAGGCGGATGCCGAGGCGCAAGCCCGCGACTGGATCGTCCGCGTCGGGCTGAAGGGTTTCGAGAATCATCATCCGCATCAACTGTCCGGCGGCATGCGCAAGCGCGTGGCGCTGGCGCAGACCTTCATCAACAATCCGCAGGTGCTGCTGATGGACGAGCCGTTCTCGGCGCTCGACGTCCAGACCCGGGAACTGATGCAGGAAGAACTGCTGCAGCTGTGGGCGCAGGCGCGCTCCGCGGTGCTGTTCGTCACTCACGACCTCGACGAAGCGATCCTGCTGGCCGACCGTGTCGCGGTGCTGACGACGCGTCCGGCGCGGGTGAAGTCGGTGCACGCCATCGACCTGCCGCGCCCGCGCGACGTCGCCACGCTCCGCTACGACGAGCGCTTCATCGCCATCGCCCGCCGCATCAGCGACGACCTGCGCGAAGAAGTCCTGCGCGCGAGGGCGGGGCAATGAGGAGGCCACGCGACCGTCATTGCGAGGAGCGCAGCGACGAAGCAATCCAGAGGCCGCGGATGAGGCCTGGATTGCTTCGCTTCGCTCGCAATGACGTGGAGGCGAGCCGATGACCGATACATCGATGAACAAACCCGCCGGCATTCGCGCCGAGCCAATGGCTGTCCGCATGCGGCGGCGGGCGCGGCTGGTGCTGGTGCTGCGGCTCGCGGTGCTGGTGGTGCTGATCGCCGGCTGGGAGCTGGGCGTACGGTTCGGCGTGATCGATCCGTTCTTCTTCGGCCAGCCGAGCGGCATCGTGCTCAAGCTGATCGACTGGATTCAGAACGGCACCTCGATCGGGCCGCTGTGGCGGCAGGTGTGGGTGACGATCTACGAGGCCGGCGCCGGTTTTCTGATCGGCGCCGTGCTCGGCGTGCTGTGCGGCATCGCGCTCGGCCGCAATCACCTGCTGTCGGACGTGTTCTCGATCTACATCAAGGTCGCCAATTCGATTCCCCGCGTGGTGCTCGGCTCGATCTTCATCGTCGCGCTCGGGCTGGGCGCGGCGTCGAAAGTCGCGCTGGCGGTGGTGATGGTGTTCTTCGTGGTATTCGCCAATGCGTTTCAGGGCGTGCGCGAAGCCGACAAGAACCTGATCGCCAATGCGCGGATTCTCGGCGCCAGCCCGTGGCAGGTGACGACCTCGGTGGTGATCCCTTCGGCGCTGTCGTGGATCCTGGCGAGCCTGCATGTCAGCTTCGGGTTCGCGCTGGTCGGCGCCATCGTCGGCGAATTCCTCGGCGCCCGCGAAGGCATGGGCCTGCTGATCGCCACCGCCCAGGGCTCATTCGACTCCAACGGCGTGTTCGCCGCGATGATCGTCATCGCCGTGGTGGCCCTGGTCGCCGAAGGACTGCTGACCGCGCTGGAGAAGCGATTGCTGACGTGGCGGCCGGAGGCCTCGGCCCTCAACGATTAGCCGGCGATTGAAGCCGGCTTCGACGGCGTCGAACGCCGCGCGGCCTCAGTTCTGCAGCCGGACGCTGAGCATCACCACGGTGGCGTCGTAGCTGCCGCCGACGACGTTGGAATCCAGCTTGTCGTAGCGAAGCTGGCCCTTCACCCATACCGAGCGGTTCAGCTTGTAGATCAGGTTGCCTTCGATCGAATTCATTCGGTCGGAGCGGCCGGAGCCCTGATAGTCGTAGGTGCCGTAGGTGAACTTGCCGATCGCCGTCAGCCAGCGGCGGAAATCGTGGTCGACCTCCGCCGTATAGGTGCGGGTGAACACGCCCGACACCCCGGGCAGCGGCGATTCCGAGATCTGGGTGTCGGCGTTGAACTTCACCGTAGTCAGCGGCGTCACTGTCCACACCAGCGAGGCGGTGGTGAGCAGGCCACCGAGCTTCTCCAGCCGCGGGTCCACATAGGTTCGCGTCGCATAACCGATCGAGATTTCACCGGTGAGCAGCCGCGTCAGTTCGAAGCTGGTGCCGCCCTTGGCATAGCCGCCATTGGAGCCGCGCAGATACAGATAGCGATCCACCGGCACATCGTGCACGCGGGTGTCGCCCTCGATCTCGACGAACGGCTTCAGGCCCGGCTTCAGCTCGTAACTGACCCGGCCGACGCCGCCATATTGATTGTAGTTGCGGTCCTTGTTCGAGTCGCTGGTGCCATCGGTCAGCTGCGAGTCCTGATACACGGTGCGATCGAAATTGCCGACCGCGGTGACCTGCAGGCGATTGAAGCTCTGATCGATGCCACCGGAGAAGCCGGTGGTGGTGAACAGCGGATATTTAGTCAGGCCGGCCTGAATGTTCGGGCTGCCCGGGTTGTCGGTGCCGACGATCAGGCGCCCCTGGCCGATCAGATGCGTGTCGCGGCTGACGTCGAGCCGGCCGTCGACATGGCCGTTGAACTCCGGCCGGTCGAGGCTGATCGGCGCCGGCGACACCGTTCCGGCGGGCGGATTGAAGTCGTGGCCATAGCCGGTGAACGCGCCGCGCAGATCGGCCACCAGCGCGTGCCGCTCCCAATCCGACGTAATCATCAGTTCCGGCGCCACCTTGTAGAAGCCGGAGCTGCGCGGCGTGTTGGTGCGCGCCGGGTTGGTGTCGTAGCCGCCGCCGACTTCGAGCGCGCCCTTGATCAGGAAGCTGCCAGCGTAGTCACCGACCGGACCGAACGGATCGTCGTCGGTCTTGAGCTGCCGACGCGTCGGCTGCCCGGGCACACGACCGGCGAGCGCGGGCGGGAGCGGCGGTTTGGCGGCAGTCTGCGACGGCGGCAGCGGCCGCGCCGGCGGCGGCGCCGGGGTGACCATCGGCGATCCCGGTCCCACGGCCTTCGGGCGCGGCGCACCCGGATAGTATTTCGGCCGCTGGCGCTTTCGGTTCAGCGCGTCGTAGGCGACGCCGGCATTGTCCGGATTGGCGCTGCCGGGCGGAGGCTGCAGCGCCGCCGTCGAAGTCGGCCGCAGCGGCGTATTGGTGTCATCGTCCTGGGGCTGCGTGAAAACGTTGCGCCCCCGGGATGCCGAGCTGGTCGCGGCGCCGGGCGTCGGCCGCAGCGGCAGGTCCTGGGTGGCGACAAAGCCGCCACGCTGTGGGTTGAACAGATCGCGGGTCAGGCTCTGCGCAGCCGCCGGAGTCGTGCCGATCGCAGCGAGCGCCAGGCATGCGGAACCGGCGCACAAAGCTGTGCGAGAGCGGCGGCCCGATGCTGGAGCCCACGTCACGACTGCAAAAACTCCAACGAAATCAGAATCCTGAACAACGATGAGGAGCAGACGCGCCACTCCTCATCGTTAATGGAGTTAAAACAACTATGGTTAAGGAGCGGTTGAGAACGGCGGCAGGCTGGGACCGGCTGCGTCGCATCCCGGCCGGCGGCATGCTAGGAGAAGGCCCGGCCGCTTCGCGGCCCATGCCGGAGACCCTGCATGGCACTGTCCAAAAACCACACCAAGATACCCGCAATGAGCGAGCAAGCTGCCGCCGCGATCCCCTCGGCCCTGCGCACCCTGGAGGCTGAAGCCAGCGGTGTGACCGCGCTCGCCACCGCGCTGCAATCCGATCTCGGCGTGCGCTTCGCCGCCACGATCGACCTGATTCAGAACGCCAAGGGCCGCCTGATCATCACCGGCCTCGGCAAGTCCGGCCATATCGGCCGCAAGATCGCCGCGACCTTTGCGTCGACCGGCACGCCGGCGTTCTTTGTGCACGCCTCCGAGGCGAGCCACGGCGATCTCGGCATGATCACCGCCGACGACATCATTCTCGCGATGTCCTGGTCCGGCGAGCAGCCGGAGATGAAGAACCTGATCAACTACGCCAAGCGCTTCAAGATCGCGCTGGTGGCGATGACCTCGGACCCGACATCGACGCTGGCGACCGCGGCAGACGTGTCTCTGACGCTGCCGAAGGCGCGCGAGGCCTGCCCGCACAATCTGGCGCCGACCACCTCGTCACTGATGATGCTGGCGCTCGGCGATGCGCTGGCGATCGCGCTGCTCGAAAGCCGCGGCTTCACCCCGGGCGATTTCAGCGTACTGCACCCGGGCGGCAAGCTCGGCGCGATGCTGAAATACGCGCGTGACCTGATGCACACCGGCGAAGCGATTCCGCTGAAGCCGCTCGGCACCCGGATGTCGGATGCGCTGGTCGAAATGTCCGCCAAGGGTTTCGGCTGCGTCGGCATCATCGATAGCAATGGTCAGATCGCCGGCATCGTCACCGACGGCGACCTCCGCCGGAATATGCGGTCCGACCTGATGACGGCCACCGTGGACGAGGTGATGACGCGGAATCCGAAGACGATCAGCCCGAACCTGCTCGCCGGCCAGGCGCTGGAACTGCTGAACTCCTCGAAGATCACCGCGCTGCTGGTCGCCGAAGGCAAGAAGCCGCTCGGCATCGTGCATCTGCACGACCTGCTCCGCGCAGGCGTCGCTTAAGCATTCGCGCGCCTGAGAGCCTGACTGGAAATGCGGCCAGTTAATTGAGAGGCTTTCATAAGCCGTTCAATTGACGATTAGGCTCGTCATGGCCGGGCTTGTCCCGGCCATCCACGCCTTTCCTGCTGTTTTCGCTGCAAGACATGGATGGCCGCATAAGGCCGGGCATGACGGGTTGAAACGAAAGTGCTTGATTTCACTTCCCGCATTTCCGGGCAGGCTCTCAGGATGACGCCCCTTCCAGAATGGTGCCCCTTCGCTTGAAGGATCGGGAGAAGGCCTAAACCACCGCTACAGTTAGCTGCACGCCATCCGCCGCAACGATCCGAATGCGGCTGCCGGCAGGCGTGTCGGGGCCGGACACGCGCCACACCGTATCGTCGATCCGCACCGTTCCAACGCCGCCCTCGATCGGCTTCTCAAGTGTGAACTCCCGCCCCACCAAAGCGTCGGTGCGGCGATTGAGGAACGGATTGCTGGCGTGCACCTCGACGTCGCCGCTGCGCGCCATCCGCCGCCATAGCGGCACCGCGGCAGCGGCGAACAAACCGAACAGCAGGATCTGCGCCTGCCATCCCGGCTCCAGAAGCAGTGCAAACACTCCGACCAGGAGTGCTGCGAGCCCGAGCCAGAACAGAAAGACGCCCGGCGCCAGCAGCTCCAGCGCCATCAGCACCAGGCCGAAGATCAGCCAGTTCCAGGCGCCGAGCGCGGCGAGGATCGCGGTCATGGCAGCGGCCTCCGTTTCACCGCGCCGGCGGCACCGGCGTCGTCGGCGGCACCGAACCGCGGCGGGCGGCCTGCGCGGAAGCAGCGCCTTCGCCGAAGGTCGCTTTGGCGATCTCGCCGATGCCGGCGAGCGAGCCGAGCATGCTCATCGCCTCGACCGGCAACATGATCACCTTCTGGTTCGGCGAGTCGGCGAGCTGGCCGAACGCCTTGATGTATTTGTCGGCGATGAAGTAGTTCAGCGCCGCGACGTCGCCCTTGCCGATCGCTTCCGACACCATCTGGGTCGCGCGTGCTTCGGCCTCGGCGGAGCGCTCGCGCGCCTCGGCGTCGCGGAACGCGGCTTCGCGACGGCCCTCGGCCTGCAGGATCTGGGCCTGCTTGGCGCCCTCGGCGCGCAGGATCTCCGACTGGCGCTGGCCTTCGGCCTGCAGGATGTCGGCGCGCTTGACGCGCTCGGCCTTCATCTGCCGGCCCATCGCCTCCACCAGGTCGTTCGGCGGCACGATGTCCTTGATCTCGATGCGGTTGACCTTGATGCCCCACGGCGACACCGCAGCATCGACGACGCGCAGCAGCCGCTCGTTGATCTCGTCACGATGCGACAGCACCTGGTCGAGATCCATCGAACCCATCACCGAACGGATGTTGGTCATGGTCAGTACGATGATCGCCTGCTGCAGATTATCGACTTCGTAGCTCGCCTTGGCGGCGTCGAACACCTGGTAGAACGCGACGCCGTCGACCGTCACGGTGGCGTTGTCCTTGGTGATGACTTCCTGCTGCGGGATCTCGATCACCTGCTCCATCACATTCATCTTGCGGCCGACGCGATCGAAATACGGAATGATCAGGTTGAGGCCCGGCGACAGCGTCCGGGTGAACTTGCCGAACCGTTCGATGGTCCAGTTGTAGCCCTGCGGCACCGTCTTGACGCCCGCGAAAAGCGTCAGGATCACCAGCAGGACGAGAACGATGGACACCACATCGAACCCGCTGAGATCATAAAACATGCAAACTCTCCTCGCCGGATTTTGGCATCCGTGCGGTCATGGTGATGCGTGCGCCGGCACGGCGCAACACTGGTGGGTCGCGGTCGCCGCAATCCAGGTTCGACGATGGGGGATTTGGTCGCGGAAGGCTGGCGTTGACGACAGCCTTCGCTTGATTACAGCCAGCCTTGCAGCTCGCGCAGTACGAGCTGGCGGATCACCTGCACACCGGCATCGGAGTCGTTGAGGCAGGGAATCGCGGTGAATTCCTCGCCGCCATGCTCCATGAAGATCTCGGCGTTTTCCTGCGCGATCTCTTCCAGCGTCTCCAGGCAGTCGGCCGAGAAACCGGGCATCACCACGGCAAGCTTGCGCACACCCTTGCGGGCCAGCGCCTCGATGGTCTTGTCGGTGTAGGGCTGCAGCCACTGGTCGAAGCCGAACCGCGACTGGAAGGTCAGCAGCAGTTTGTCGTCGGCAACGCCCATCCGCTCGCGCAGCGCCTCGACGGTCGCCACGCACTGCGCCTGATAGGGATCGCCCTTGTCGATATAGGCCTGCGGCATGCCGTGGAACGAGGCCACGATCAGTTCGGGCTCGAACGACAGCGAGGCGAGGTGCGCTTTGATCGAGGTCGCCAGTGCGTCGATATAGGCCGGGTCGCGATAATACGGCGGCGTCACCCGCAGCGTCGGCTGGGCGCGCAGCTCGCGCAGCACGCGGAACGCCTGGTCGCACACCGTCGCCGAGGTGGCGGCCGAATACTGCGGATACAGCGGCACCACCAGCAGCCGGGTGCAGCCCTTCGCCACCAGCGCCTCGATCCGGTCGCGCAGCGACGGGTTGCCGTAGCGCATCGCCCAATCGACGATCAGATGCCCGCGATCGCCCAGCGATGCCGACAGCTTCTCGGCCTGCGCGCGGGTGATGGTCTTGAGCGGCGACTCGTTCTTCTCGTGGTTCCAGATCTTCTGGTAGTCCTTGGCCTTGCGGGCCGGACGGGTGTTCAGAATGATGCCGTTGAGCGCCAGCTTCCAGAACAACCCCTGGTTCTCGATCACCCGCGGATCCGACAGGAACTCGCGCAGATAGATGCGCACGCCCTTGGTGTCGCAGCTGTCCGGGGTGCCGAGGTTCACCAACAGCACACCGACCCGCTCCGGCGCGGGCGCCGGGGCGATCGCTGGTCCATGGATCGGAACAATGACGCTCATGTTGCTGCTGGCTTCGCGCTTTGGCCTATCGTTGTCAAGACGACGCGGTGACGGTCAGTGCGTCGTACACCGCGGCATCGCGAGGGCGGTTCCATGGTGTCCTGATCATCTACGCACAAGCCGCCGTCGGGTTTTGCTGAAACCCACGCAAGGCGCAGATTTGCAGGCTGCTGGTTAAAGACACGTCACACGTTCGGCTGCGACATACCCTAGGAGAAGTCCGCAGCCGAGCAGCAGCACCAGACCGGCGGCGCCGAACTCGAGGCCCCGCATCACCAGCATGCCGCCGCCGTCGCGCTGTGCAGCCAGCTTGCGGGCCAGCCCCTTTGCCGACACCGCCGCCACCGCGATGGTCGCGACCGTGATCGCGGTGCCCAGCGCCATCACGAAGGTGGCGACGATCCCGGCCCAGAACAAGCCCTGGGCGAGCGCAAACACCATCAGCAGGATCGCCCCCGAGCAGGGGCGGATGCCGACGGTCAGCACCGCACCAAGACCGCGGCGCCAGCCGCCCGGGCCGGCGAGCTCGCTCGGTTCCGGCCCGTGCGAATGGCCGCAATGGTCGCAGGCTTCGCCGGGGCCGTGATGATGGTGGTGATCGTGGTGGCTATGCGCATGAGCGTGGTCGTGGCCGTGCCCATGGTCATGATGATGGTGCTGATGATCGCCATGCGCCGCGCGGGCGTGGGCATGGCCGTGCCCAGCGTGGTCGTGATCATGATCGTGGTGGTGATGGTCGTGATCCGTCAGCGCCGCCGGCACGCCGGCCATCGCCAGCTGCGGCTTGCGCATCGAGGTCTGCAGGGCGCGCAGGAAGCCGCCGCCCTTGACCCAAACCAGCCGCGCGCCGAACAGCGCGATCAGCGCGTAGCTGCCGATCTCGATCGCGCGCTCGGCGCTGCACATCGTGCTCGCGGTGGCATTCAGCAGCCAGGCGCAGATGCCGACGATCAGTACCGCCACCACCGCCTGCAGCATCGCCGAGACGAACGACAGCGCGATGCCGCGCCGCGCGGTCTCTTCATTGGCGACCAGATAGGACGAGATCACCGCCTTGCCGTGGCCCGGTCCGGCGGCGTGGAATACCCCGTAGGCGAACGAGATCGCCAGCAGGGTCCACACCGCGCTGCCGTCGGCCTTGGCGGCGCGGATCGTCGCCGACATCTGCTTGTAGAACGCCGATTGCTGCGCCAGCAGCCAGCCGATGATGCCCCCGGCCTGCGGCTCCGGCGCCCCCTTCGGCGCGCCGAACGGATTGTGGGCGAACGCCGCATGCAGCGTGGCGTCGCCGAGCACGAGCGCGGCGACGCAGACGAACAAGGCGGCAACCGCAAACCGGCGATGAGACGTCATGGGCAGGTCACCGCGATCTTGTTGGCGAACATCGCGCCGTAGTTGGAGTTATCGCCGTTCAGGAAGTTGTCTTCGCTCATCCGCTGCGCGGTGGCGCTGCCGTCGGTCGGGCGCTGGAAGTTCAGCGCGCAGCCGGACGGCGCACCGACCAGGCTGACAGGGTTCTTTTCGGCGAACGAGAAGTCGATGAAGTAGCTCGGGTCGAATACCTCGACCGACAATTCGTTGCTCTTCACCGGCGTCTTCAGCGGCAGGAAGAAGTGCAGCGTCAGCACGTTGTCCTTGTAGGACAGATAGTAGTCGACCGGCTCGCCGAACTTCTGCTTCTTGCCGCCGACCTTGGCGAAGGTGAAGTAGGCGAACTCTTTCAGCGACTCGACGTTGGTCTGCGCCAGCGGCGCCAGCTCCTCGCGGCTATAGACGCCCTTCTCCTTGGTCTCGATGCCCTGCAGCGCATAGGTCGAGAACATGTCGTCAAACGCCCAGGCGTGGCGGACGCCGGTGAACGAGCCGTCCGGCGCATAAACCAATTCGCTGGTCGAGGTCACCCAGACGTGGGGGTGGGCCTCGGCGGTGCCGAAGCCGAACAGGGCCACGACCGCCGCGACCAGCGCGTAGCGGACGGCGGCGCGGCGCAATAGGCCGATCATGCGGCTACGCGGCCTCCGGGGTGTCGAGCAGGCCGCGGCGGCGCAGCAGCGCGTCGGGCTCCGGCTTGCGGCCGCGGAACGCCACATAGGCCTCCTCCGGATCGCGCGAGCCGCCGGACGAATAGATGTCGTCGCGCAGCCGCTTGGCCACCTCCGGCGCGAAGATGTCGCCGGCCTCCTCGAACGCGCCGAACGCGTCGGCATCCATCACCTCGCTCCACATGTAGCTGTAGTAGCCCGAGGCGTAGTGATCGCCGGAGAAGATGTGGCCGAACTGGGTCGGCCGGTGCCGCAGCGCGATCTCTTCCGGCATGCCGATCTTGTCGAGCTCCTTGCGCTCGAAGGCGCGGATCTCGCCGATGCCGGCGGCCGGCTGGGTGTGGAATTCGAGATCGAGCAGCGCCGAGGACACGAACTCGACGGTGGCGAAGCCCTGGCCGAACTTGCGGGCGGCAATGAAGCGCTGCAGCAGGTCGTCCGGCAGCGGCTCGCCGGTCTGGTAGTGACGGGCAAACTGCCGCAGCACCTGCGGCTGCTCCTGCCAGTGCTCGTAAAGCTGCGACGGCAGCTCGACGAAGTCGGTGAACACGCTGGTGCCGGAGAGCGACGGATAGGTCACGTCCGACAGCATGCCGTGCAGGCCGTGGCCGAACTCGTGAAACAGCGTGCGGGCATCGTCGGGCGACAGCAGCGACGGCTCGCCGCCGGCGCCCTTGGCGAAGTTGCAGACGTTGATGATCAGCGGCGCCACCGCGCCGTCGAGCTTCTGCTGATCGCGCAGCGACGTCATCCAGGCGCCGGAGCGCTTCGAGGGCCGGGCATAATAATCGCCGTAGAACAGCCCGCGATGCGCGCCGTTTGGATCCTTGACCTCCCACACGCGGACGTCCGGATGCCACACCGGGACGTCCTTGCGTTCCTCGAAGGTGATGCCGAACAGCCGCGTGGCGGTGTCGAACGCCGCAGCGATCATGCCGTCGAGCGTCAGATACGGCTTGATCGCGGCGTCGTCGAAATTGGCGCGGCGCTGGCGCAGCTTTTCGGCGTAGTAGCGCCAGTCCCACGGCGCCAGCTTGAAGTTGCTGCCTTCTTCAGTAACCAGCTCCTGCAACGCGTCGCGGTCGGCGAGCGCGCGGGCGCGCGCCGGCTTCCACACCCGCTCGAGCAGGCCGCGCACCGCTTCGGGCGTCTTGGCCATCGAGTCTTCGAGACGATAGGCCGCAAAGGTCGGATAGCCGAGCAGCTTGGCGCTTTCCTCGCGCAGGCTCAGGATCTCGCCGATGATCGCGTTGTTGTCGTTGTCATTGCCGTTGTCGCCGCGGGCGATGAAGGCGCGGTATACCTTCTCGCGCAGGTCGCGCCGGCTCGACATCTTCAGGAACGGCTCGACCGACGACCGAGACAGCGTCACCACCGCCTTGCCGGGCATCCCGCGCTCTTCGGCCGCAGCGCGGGCGGCAGCCACGAAGCTGTCGGGCAGCCCCTCGGTATCGCCCTCGCCGAGCTCCATCACCCACTCCTGCTCGTCGCCGAGCAGATGATGGCTGAAGCTGGTGCCGAGCTGCGCCAGGCGTTCGTTGATCTCGGCCATGCGCGCCTTGGCGGCCTCGTCGAGGCCGGCGCCGGCGCGGTGAAAGCGGGTGTAGCTGCGTTCCAGCAGCCGGCTCTGCTCCGGCGTCAGGTTCAAAAGCGCCGCCTTGTCGCGCAGCGCCGCGATCCTACCGAACAGCACCGCGTTCATCATGATCGGATTCCAGTGCCGCGCCATCCGCAGCGACACCTCTTCGTCGATCTTCAGCAGCTCCGGGCTCGAATGCGCCGACACCAGGTCGTAGAACACCGCGGCGACCCGGTTCAGCAGCTTACCGGCGCGCTCCAGCGCCGTAATGGTGTTGTCGAAGTCCGGCTCGGTCGGATCGTTGACGATCGCGGCGATCTCGCCGGCATGGTCGGCGAACGCCTGCTCGAAGGCCGGCATGAAGTGCTCGGGCCTGATCTCGGCGAACGGCGGGGTCTCGAACGGGGTGGTCCAGGCGGCCAGCAGCGGATTGCCGGCATCAGCGGGTGCGGCAATCGGTCCGGAGCTTTCTGACATCAATCCATCCTGAATGCGGGGCCTCGTAATCGCACGACATATACCATTGCGTACGGCTTTTTTGCGCCCGGATTGCCTTGTTGCTGCTGGTAAATTACGCAAGGCGCGCCAGACGCCCCACTGCTGACACTTTACGGGATCATCGGCTTGCGCTTGCCGACGCGGGCGATTTCGTTAGATTGCGCCCGCCAGAAGGACCTTCGAACCATGAGCAAGCCTGCCACCGCCGCCGGATCGCGCCAGATCGCCTGGCCGAGCGTCATCACCGTCATCAGCGCCGCCATTCTGATTGGCGCCGAGGTGTTCGGAGCCGCATTCGCGGGCGGGTGGGCACTGGCGATCCTGTTCGGTCTCGGCGAGAGCGCCGCCCACATCCTGCAGGTGGTCCTGTTCGTGATCGGCGTAGTGATCATGGTCGGCTTCATCCGCAACGCGCAGCGCATCGAACCGTTCTTCAAGCGCGCCTGATTTGGCTCCGCGGCCAGCCGCCGCGCCGACGCACCGCCGTCATAATTGTCCCCGTCGTTATTGACGAACTTGAACAGACGTTCAGCTTCGCCGCTGCCGGTGTGATTGATCGGCAACGCTTCCCGACGAGCCGGGATAATTCTCCGGTTAAGACAAAAAAAATCTTGCGGCCCGGCATCGAAACACCTATCTCCAGCCTTGCCCAATTTCGCACGTGCCCGTGGTCGTGTGTCAGTCGGTAGGTATCCGGACAAGAGGCCGGACAGCCGCCAAGGGATGAAGAGCCGAGGGTCTCCAAGCGGCAACGCGACGAGGCCAGCATCTCTCTCAAGAGATGCCGTTGAAGGTAGCTTCCTCTCTTGCAACCGTGACTGACAGCCGGAGGCGAACCGGCGCACCTCGTTCTCAACGGGGGACGCGACTTAAAGCAACGACGGAGCGGGCTTTTTTGGTCTCTGCCGGCTTTCCATCAGCCGGCGCGAATACCGAAGAGGCTTGTCCTTCATTGCCAGTGAGCGGGCGGGATCCTTCCCAACCAATCCAAGGCAGCACTGCTCGTCCGAGCTGATCGCTCGTCGCGCCTCCATCGCGCGACGGCGCTGAAGCCGTCGGATCAGCGCCATCGTTGGTAAGCGCCCGTCGCTGGGCGCGTGGGAGAGTGCCATGACCGAACGTATCCGTGAATTCCTGCGCGACCGCCGCGCCAAGGGTCTGGACGTCGAGCCGTGCCTGGTCGTCGACCTCGAAGTGGTCCGCGACAACTTCATGCATTTCGCCAAGGCGCTGCCGGACAGCCGCGTGTTCTATGCGATCAAGGCCAACCCGGCGCCGGAAGTGCTGTCGCTGCTGGCCTCGCTGGGCTCGTGCTTCGACTGCGCCTCGGTGCAGGAAATCCAGATGGCGCTGGCCGCGGGAGCGACCCCGGACCGCATCTCGTTTGGTAACACCATCAAGAAGGAGCGCGACATCGCGCGCGCCTACGAGCTCGGCATCCGCCTGTTCTCGGTCGACTGCACCGCCGAGGTGGAGAAGGTCGCGCGTGCGGCGCCCGGCTCGAAGGTGTTCTGCCGCATCCTGTACGATTGCGCCGGCGCCGAGTGGCCGCTGTCGCGCAAGTTCGGCTGCGATCCGGAGATGGCGGTGGACGTGCTCGACAACGCCAAGCGTCTCGGCCTGGAAGCCTATGGCATCTCGTTCCATGTCGGCTCGCAGCAGCGCAAGGTGAAGGCGTGGGACCGCGCGCTGGCGATGGCCGCGACCGTGTTCCGCGACTGCGCCGAGCGCGGCATCCAGCTGTCGATGGTCAACATGGGTGGCGGCTTCCCGACCAAGTATCTGAAGGAAGTCCCGCCGGTCGTGCAGTACGGCCGCTCGATCTTCCGGGCGCTGCGCAAGCACTTCGGCAACCAGATCCCGGAGACCATCATCGAGCCGGGCCGCGGCATGGTCGGCAACGCCGGCGTGATCGAGACCGAAGTCGTTCTGATTTCGAAGAAGAGCGACGAGGACGACGTGCGCTGGGTGTATCTCGACATCGGCAAGTTCGGCGGTCTCGCCGAGACGATGGACGAGTCGATCCGCTACGCGATCCGCTCGCGCCACGACGGCGCCGAGATGACGCCCTGCGTGCTCGCCGGCCCGACCTGCGATTCGGCCGACGTGCTGTACGAGAAGATGCCGTATCCGCTGCCGGTGACGCTCGAGATCGGCGACAAGCTGCTGATCGAAGGCACCGGGGCCTATACGTCGACCTACTCGTCGGTGGCGTTCAACGGCTTCCCGCCGCTGGCGACCTACCACATCTGATGTCCGCTCCTCCGCGCTGCGGAGGCCGGATAGCAGGGTGAATCAGCGACTGGTGTCGCCCTCACCCCGGCCCTCTCCCGCAGGCGGGAGAGGGAGCAGAAGAATTGAGGCCGGCTTGCCGGCCTCTCCCTGTCACATTGCTATCTGCTGACAACACGCTGCCGGCGCGGTTCGCCGGATGGCGTGGGGATCGACGTGCCATGACGAATACCCTCGCCGACCTGACTGCCTTGAACGTCGCAGCCGTTCCGTTCGCGATCCGTGCGGAAAAGAGCTCCGACATTGCCGCGCGTGAGCGCCTGCTGGATGCGTGCTTCGGCGAAGGCCGGCATGCGCGCACCTGCCAGCGTTTGCGTGATGGACGCGCGCCCGCGGAAGGCCTCGCTTTCTCCGCGGTCCGTCAAGGCCGGCTGGTCGGCACGGTGCGGCTCTGGCACGTTGACGCAGGGGGCCGGGCCGCACTCGTGCTCGGCCCCCTCGCCGTCGATTCCTCCTGCCGCGAGCTCGGCGTCGGCGGCGCCTTGATGCGCGTGGCGCTGGCGGAAGCCGCCGCCCGCGGCCACGGCGCCGTCATTCTGCTGGGCGATGCGCCCTACTACGCACGGTTCGGCTTCTCGGCCGACAAGATGGGCGCGCTGGCATTGCCCGGCCCGTTCGAGCGCGACCGCCTGCTCGGGCTCGAACTGCGTGACAGCGCGCTCGATGGCGCGTCCGGCCTGATCGTCGCCACCGGCGCAGCCGCCAAGCCGGCGCGCGCCGAGCGGGTGCGTCTTCGTCGCGCCGCGTAAGGAGGGTCCGATGCGTTTTCCCCGTCCGACCCACCGCGTCTTCGCCCCGCGCGATCCGGCCAAAAGGCCGCGCGTGACCGTATTCGTGCTCGCCGTATTCGCGCTCAAAATCGCGGTCGACGCCTTGCGGCGCCGACGCACCCGCGCCCCGGAGACCACGACAGCCTGATCCCGCCACCGCCGCTCCCGTCTCCAGCAAGGCTTGATTTGCCGGGGCAGACGCGGCATTGGCTGCTCACCCAAGTTCCCCTCAACTTCAAGGTCGTCCTGATATGTCGCGTCGCCTGATTTCCACCGGATCGCCGTTCGAAAAGACTGCCGGCTACAGCCGCGCCGTGGTCGATGGTGATTTCGTCTTCGTCTCGGGGACCACCGGCTACGACTACACGACCATGACCCTGCCCGAGGATGTGACCTCGCAGACCCGCAACTGCTTCAAGACCATCGGCGCGGCGCTGAAGGAAGCGGGCTTTGCGATGGAAGATATCGTGCGCGCAACCTACTACATCACCGACCCGAAGGATGCGGACGCGGTCTTCGCAGTGTGTGGTGAGAATCTGAGCGAGATCCGCCCGGCGGCGACGATCGTCGCGGTTGCCGGCCTCTACAAGCCGGAAATGAAGATCGAAATCGAAGTCACCGCGAAGCGCCGGAGCTGACGCGGGGCGGCCAAAATGCCGCACCACTCACTTGGCGCAACCGACCCTTCTCGGCTTCCCCGTTGACTTTCGGACGGGGAGCCCTACGTTCCGACGATCATGATGATCTTGCCCCGCAACCGCTTGACGCTGCGCGCCGGTCGCCTTCACGCAGGAAGGTGACCCGGGCGCGCGCGTGCGCCGTCCGGGCTTAACGATCTCGTCGACGACTTCTCCCCTTTTTCAGACTGCTACTTATCCCGTGAATGCCGCTGCGCATGACGCGCTCGGCGTGACAAGGACCCGTGAAAGACATGATCCAGTCCATTCGTACCCAACGACCGCCGATTACCATCCGGAATCGCGATGCCGAACGGCTCGGCCAGCTCGCCGAAGCCGCTGCGCAGCGCTATCCGGCCACGGCCGATTTCCTCGCCGGAGAGGTCGCTCGCGCCAATGTGGCGCCTGACCACGATCCCCTGCCCGGGATCGTCTGCATGGAGTCAGCCCTCACCTTCCGGGACGATACCACCGGCAAGGAAAAGCAGGTCACGCTGGTCTATCCGACCGAAGCCGACGTCGAGGCTGGTCGTATTTCGGTATTGACCCCGATCGGGGCGGCCCTTATCGGCCTCTCCGTCGGACAATCGATCAGTTTCGAGACCCCGTCGGGCGAGCGGCGCTCGCTGACGGTGCTCAGCGTGTCCGAACCGAATTGAGTAGCCGTCGCGGGTGACATCTGAAATTCACCTCGCCGTCACATTCCCGAACTGTCCTGCCCGCACATAGCGGCGTAACCCCTGCCACCCTGTCCGGAGTTCAAACCTGATGTCGTCTACCTCGAAGATCCACGCCAAGATCACCGGCCCCATCGTGATGATCGGCTTCGGCTCGATCGGCAAGGGCACGCTGCCCTTGATCGAGCGGCACTTCGAGTACGACAAGAAGCGGTTCGTGATCATCGATCCGCACGCGGACAGTGAACTCGCCGAGAAGCACGGCGTCCGCTTCATCAAGCAGGCGGTGACCAAGGACAACTACCGCGAGCTGCTGGTTCCGCTGCTGACCGAAGGCGGCGGCCAGGGCTTCTGCGTCAACCTGTCGGTCGATACCGGCTCGGTCGACCTCATGACGATGTGCCGCGAGATCGGTTCTCTGTATATCGACACCGTCGTCGAGCCGTGGCTCGGCTTCTACTTCGACAAGAACGCCGGCCCGGAGAAGCGCTCCAACTACGCGCTGCGCGAGACCCTGCTGGCCGCCAAGGCCAAGAACCCGGGCGGCACCACCGCGGTGTCGACCTGCGGCGCCAACCCCGGCATGGTGTCGTGGTTCGTCAAGCAGGCGCTGCTCGATATCGCCCGCGACACCGGCGTCGAAGTCAACGAGCCGAAGAGCCGCGAAGGCTGGGGCCAGCTGGCGCAGAAGCTCGGCGTCAAGGGCATCCACATCGCCGAGCGTGATACCCAGCGCGCCAAGACCCCGAAGCCGATGAACGTGTTCGTCAACACCTGGTCGGTCGAGGGCTTCGTGTCCGAAGGCCTGCAGCCGGCCGAACTCGGCTGGGGCACCCACGAAAAGTGGATCCCGGACAACGGCCGCAAGCACACTGAAGGCTGCCAGGCGGCGATCTACCTACTGCAGCCGGGCGCCAACACCCGCGTCCGCACCTGGTGTCCGACGCCGGGCCCGCAGTACGGCTTCCTGGTGACTCACAACGAGTCGATCTCGATCGCCGATTACTTCACGGTCCGCGACGGCCAGAACGTGGTGTACCGGCCGACCTGCCACTACGCCTATCACCCGGCCAACGACGCGGTGCTGTCGCTGCACGAGATGTTCGGCGCCGAAGGCAAGATGCAGCCGAAGTGGCACATCCTCGACGAGAACGAAATCGTCGACGGCATCGACGAGCTCGGCGTGCTGGTCTACGGCCATGCCAAGAACGCCTACTGGTACGGCTCGCAGCTCTCGATCGAAGAAACCCGCAAGGTTTGCCCGTATCAGAACGCCACCGGCATGCAGGTGTCGTCGGCGGTGCTGGCCGGCATGGTGTGGGCGCTGGAGAATCCGGAAGCCGGCATCGTCGAAGCCGACGAAATGGACTTCCGCCGCTGCCTCGAAGTGCAGACGCCGTATCTCGGCCCGGTGAAGGGCTACTACACCGACTGGACCCCGCTCGCCGACCGCCCCGGCCTGTTCCCGGAAGACATCGACACCTCCGATCCGTGGCAGTTCAAGAACGTCCTGGTGCGTTGAGGCCGAGCGGCCTTTGAACAGACAGCGTTCGCGCTGTCCGCTTCCCGCCAGAACACGGCGAGATTCCGGGTTCGCGAGCTGCGCTCGCGCCCCGGAATGACGTTGTGTGGCGAGTCGCCTCCACGAGTCATTCCGGGGCGCGCGTAGCGCGAACCCGGAATCTCCCGCCACGATGAAAGCTCCACTCTCAGCACAAGAAAAAGGCCGAGCCCGCAATGCGGCCCGGCCAGTATCGATCTTCCGTTTCTAACTGTCGTGGGTTCAGCTGCCCTTTGGCTTGATCGGGTCGCCGATCTTCTCCGGCGGAGCGGGCGGTAGCGCCGGCTTGGCACCGGACTGGATCGCGTCCTGGTCAGGCCGCGCCGGTTGCGGGGGAATATCATGCGGGCGGGCGCCGGTCGGCTTCGGATCGTCCGGGGCCGGCGACTTGGTTTCCGCGCCCGGGGTCGAGGTCGGCGGCTGCGGCGTCGCCTGGGCGAATTGCAGCCGTCCAGTGCTGGTATCAACCTGGGTGAGCGACAGGCCGGATAGCGCCACGCCCGCCGCGATCAGCACACCGGCCAGCAGCAGATCCCGCTTGAGGCCGCGCTCCTTGTCGTTGTTGTTCGCTGTCATGACCCTCACCCTTGCTCGCCGAACCAACGGACGCGCGCGGGCATCGTTCCGGGTTCCGGTGTCGCACCGGGTTCCCGAATGGTCAGAATTAGCGACAAGGTGAATCAATCTTTAGTGCTGGTTTCCCAGGTGGCGAATTCGACACCGGCTTCCCTGCCGAGTTCGTCGACCACCGCATCGAGTTCGCTCGGCTCCACCGCGGTCGATACCAGCGTGGCAACGATCTCGACCTTGTCCTCGGCATGCTCGAGCGTTTCGACCTCGACTTCCGCCACCGGATAGTCGGCCTTTTCCAGCCGCTCCTCGAGGTGCTCGCGCAGCCGCCCGGCAGCCGCGCTGCCGGCGGTGAGACGCACCGCATAGGTCGCCTCCGAAGTGCGTTCGTCGAACGGGATGCGGTTGATCGCATTGACCAGCGGCCGCAGCAGGGTGTTGCCGGCGATCACGAACACCGTCAGCGCCACCGCCTGGGCCACCAGATCGCCGCCGGCGCAGCAACCGACAGCCGCCGAGCTCCACAGCGTCGCCGCGGTGTTGAGGCCGCGGACGTTCATGCCCTCTTTCATGATCACGCCGGCGCCGAGGAAGCCGATGCCGGAGACCACATAGGCGATCACCCGGACCGCGCCGTCGGCACCGGCCAGATGCATCGCCAGATCGACGAAGGCTGCGGCGCCGACTGCCACCAGCACATTGGTGCGCAGCCCTGCGGTGCGGGTCCGGTACTGCCGCTCGGCGCCGATCAGCATGCCGAGCACGAAGGCAACGGCAAGGCTGACCAGCGTGTCGAAGAAGTCCGCTGTCTGGAAGGTCGTGAGAAACCGCATCGGGAGCCGCCTGCTTTCGGAGACGGTTCCCTCTTACAGCGGAAGGATGCCGCCCGCACCATCCTCGTCGGAAAATGCCAGCAGCGTACCTTTGGCGTTCCAGGCGAGCGCGGCGATCGGCGGCGTGTCATTACGGCGGGCGAGAATCTCGGCGCCGTCGTTCATCCGCACCAGCAGCACAGTGCCGTCGCTGTAGCCGGCCGCAAGAATGTCGTTCTTCGGATGGCACGCGACCGCGCTGACGCGGGCCTGCAGCGGCGCCAGCATCGCCGGCTGCTTGCCCATCGGACCGTCCTTGCTGGCAAACGGCCAGATGATCACGGTATCGGCGCCCGACGTGGCGAGCCCCTTGCCGCCGACCGTCCAGGACATCGACCGCACCCGGCCGGGATAGCCGGTCATCCGCATGTGCTTGGCATCCGCCAGCCGCCAGCCGTGCAGCGCCGGCTCGTGCATCGCGGTGACCAGGAAGCGGTTATCGGGACTGAAGATCACGCCGAGATGCGAACCGGCCCATTCGAGGAACTCGGCGTTGCCGGCCATGTTCGGAAACCACAGCGTCACGCCGTTGTAGTGCGCGATCGCGAGCCGCAGCCCCTTCGGCGCGAAGGCGAGGCCGCCGACGGTCGATGGCACCTCGAAGAACTTGTCTTCGCCCTTCGGCGCGCGAACGTACGCGATCTTGCCGGCCGACCACGCCACCGCGCCGTCCGGATGCATCGCGACGTTGTCGATCCAGCGCCGCTTGGCATCGGTCGCGAAGGTCTCGGCATTGCCCGAACCATCCAGCAGCGTCACCTTGCCGTCGTCGCCGCCGGTAACGATGCGCTTGCCGTCACAGGCCGCGCTGAGAATGCCGCCGCCGTGCAGCGAAACGGTCGAGGTCGTGCCGTCGGCAGCGACCAGCGTCGCGTTTTCCTCGGTGCCGATAAACACCGCGGTGTCGCCGAGGAAGTGGACCGCACTGGCGCCGCCTTCGATCGCAACCGGCTTGACCCGGTCGGTGACCGACGCGATCGACCCGGCCTCGCCGGGCGCCTCGAAGCCGCTCATGACGCGATGCACTTGGCGAAGCCGTCGCGGATCGCCTGTTCGGGCAGATCGCGACCGATGAACACCACGCGGCTCTCGCGCGGCTCGCCCTCTTTCCAGGCGCGCTGGTGATCGCCTTCCAGCATCATATGCACGCCCTGGAACACGTAGCGGTCGTCGTCGCCGGTGAAGGCGAGGATGCCTTTGGAGCGCAGGATCTTGCCACCTTCGGTCTGCACCAATTGCTGCAGCCACGGCATGAACTTGGCGGGATCGAGCGGCTTGTCGCTCTTCAGCGACAGCGATTGCATGTCCTCGTCGTGATAGTGCTTCAGTCCGTGATCGTGATGATGATCGTGGCCATGGTGATGATGGCCGTGGTCGTGATCATGGTGGTGATCGTGATCGTCGGCCTCGAGGAAGGCCGGCTCGATCTCCAGAATCCGGTCGAGATCGAACGCGCCGCGCTCCAGCACGTCGGCGAGCGCGACCTGACAGCGCTCGGTGCGATGCAGCTTGGCGTACGGGTTGATCGCGCGAATGCGCGCCTCGACTTCCGCGAGTTCGGCCGGACTCACCAGGTCGGTCTTGTTCAGCACGATGACGTCGGCGAAGGCGATCTGGTTCTTGGCCTCGGGCGCATCCTTCAGCCGCTCGCTCAGCCATTTGGCGTCGGCGACGGTCACCACCGCATCGAGCCGCGCGGCGTTCTGCACATCTTCGTCGACGAAGAAGGTCTGGGCCACCGGGGCCGGGTCGGCGAGGCCGGTGGTCTCGACGATGATCGCGTCGAACTTGCCCTTGCGCTTCATCAGGCCGGCGAGAATGCGCACCAGGTCGCCGCGCACCGTGCAGCAGACGCAGCCGTTATTCATTTCGAACACTTCTTCGTCGGCACCGATGATGAGGTCGTTGTCTATGCCGATCTCGCCGAATTCGTTGACGATCACCGCGTATTTCTTGCCGTGGTTTTCCGACAGGATGCGGTTCAGCAGCGTGGTCTTGCCGGCGCCGAGATAGCCGGTGAGCACGGTGACGGGAATCTTCGAAGCGGCCGTAGAGGTCATCAGGCAGTTACTCCAGCGCGGAGCCCCGGCCCGAAACACACGGCGTGCGCGTCTCCAAGGCTGAGGCCGAAAATCATGGCGGGGCCGCCGGATTCCGGGCGACCGCCGCGGCGGTCCAGGCTCGGGTCAGCGGGACCGGCGCTGCGTCATCCGCTCAGCGCGCCGGTCAGCGTTCTTATATTGTGCCGGACCATATCAATGTAAGTGGGGGCGTCGCCGTTTTCGGGCGTCAGGCTGTCGGAATACAGCGTGCCGCCGATCTTGGCGCCGGTCTCGGCGCTGATCCGCTGCATCAGCCGCGGGTCGGTGACGTTTTCCAGGAACACCGCCGGCACCTTGTCCTTGCGGATCTGGGTGATGATCTTGGCGACGTCGCGGGCGCTGGCTTCGGATTCGGTCGAGACGCCCTGCGGCGCGATGAAGACGATCCGGTAGGCGGCGGCGAAATAGCCGAAGGCGTCATGGGTCGAGATCACCTTGCGCTTGCTCTCGGGGATCTTCGCCGCAGCCTCCCGAACGTCGCGGTCGAGCGCATCGAGCTTGGCCAGATACGCCGCGGCGTTGGCGCGGTATGCGGCCTCGCCGGCCGGATCGGCGGCGATCAGCGCGTCGCGGATATTGCCCACATAGGTCTTGGCATTGGCGACCGACTGCCAGGCATGCGGATCGGCGTGGCCGTCGCCGTGATCGTGTGCGTGCCCACCGCCGGCGTGGGCGTCATCCTCGTCGGCATCGCGCGGCATGATGCCCTTGGTGGCGGTGACGACGGTGGCCTTGCTGCCGGACGATTGCACCAGCCGCGGCAGCCAGCCTTCCAGGCCGAGACCGTTGACCACCAGCAGCCTGGCGTCGGCGACTTTCTTGGCGTCGGTCGGCGACGGCGTATAGACGTGAACGTCGCCGCCAGGGCCGACCAGCGTGGCGATATCGACGCGGTCGCCACCGACATTGCGGACGAAATCACCGAGAATCGAGAAGCTCGCGACCACCCGGACGCGCTCCTGCGCGCGTGCCGGCAGCATCGCGGCAAGGCCGGCGGCGAGGATCAGGACGACACGGAACATCGGCGTTACGCCTCCAGATGCGGTGCGGGAAACAGCTTGCGAATCACGCCGCCGAAGCGGCCGAACAGCACCGAGCCGAGATACAGCACGGCAGCGACCAGGATGATCGCCGGGCCCGACGGCAGGCCGGCCTGATACGACAACACCAGCCCGACATAGCCGGACAGCATGGCGCTGGAGACCGCCACCATCATCATGCCGGTGATGTCGCGCGCCCAGAATTTGGCGATGCCGGCGGGCAGAATCATCAGGCCCACCGCAAGCAGCGTGCCGAGCGCGTGGAAGCCGTTGACCAGGTTGATCACCACCAGCGCCAGGAAGGCGAGATGCGCGGGCGCGCCGGCGCGGCTGACCGTCCGTAAGAATAAAGGGTCGACGCATTCGATCACCAGCGGCCGCCAGATCACCGCGAGCGCCACCAGCGTCAGCGTGGCGTTGAAGGCGATCACCAGCAGGGTGCGATCGTCCATCGCCAGGATGTTGCCGAACAGCACGTGCAGCAGATCGATATTGGTACCCTTCATCGACACGATGGTGACGCCGAGCGCGAGCGACACCAGGTAGAACGCCGCCAGCGAGGCGTCCTCTTTCAATTCGGTGACGCGCGACACCACGCCGGCGAGAATCGCCACCGCGAAGCCGGCGATCAGGCCGCCGAACGTCATCGCGAACAGGTTGAGGCCCGACAGCAGAAAGCCGATCGCCGCGCCCGGCAAAATCGCGTGCGCCATCGCGTCGCCGACGAGACTCATCCGCCGCAGCATCAGGAACACGCCAATCGGCGCGCCGCCGAGCGACAGCGCCACGATACCGGCGAGCGCCCGGCGCATGAATTCGAACTCGGTGAACGGCGCGATCAGCGCCTGGTACAGCATCATGATGTCAGGCCGCCTGGGAAGCTGCGGTGCAGGCCGGCGCGCCGTCGTCGAACGCTTCGCACATCCGCCGCGCTTCGGCCTGGTTGTCGGCGGTCAGCACCTCGGCGGTCGGGCCCCACGCCACCGCCGTGCGCGCCAGCAGAAGAGTCTCGGGGAAGCTGGCGTGGACCAGGTCCATGTCGTGCAGCGCCGCCACCACGGTGCGGCCTTCGCCGTGCCAATGCTGCACCAGATGGACGAGGTCAGCGGTGGTGCGAGCGTCGACGGCGTTGAACGGCTCGTCGAGCACAATCACGGCCGCGTCCTGCAGCAGCACCCGGGCGAACAGCATGCGCTGCATCTGGCCGCCCGACAGCGTTCCGATATTGCGGTTTTCGAAGCCGGACAGGCCGACGGCCGCCAGAGCCTGGGAGATTCGCTGCCGCGCAGACCGGTCAATGCGGCCGAACGCTCCGGTCGAGCGCCACAATCCGGTGCCGACGAAATCGAACACCGAAATTGGAAAGGAACGGTCGATCTCGGCGCTCTGGGGAAGATAGGCGATGTCGTGAACGTCCAGGCCGTCCCGATCGATCGATCCCGCCAGCGGCTTCAGGATACCCACGACGCCGCGAAACAGCGTCGACTTGCCGGCGCCATTCGGCCCGACCACTGCCAGCAGCGAGCCGGCGTCGATTCGTCCCGATAGGTGATGCACCGCCGGGTGGCGGTCGTAGCCGAGGGTGACGTCGTTGAAGGTCAGTTGCGCCCGCATGGTCATCTCATTGCCACCAGCACAAGCGTCCAAAGACCGGCACTGACGGCCAGCGCCGCCGCGATTCGGGCCCCAAGCCCCATCCGCAGGATCGACCAAGGCGCCAGCTGCGGAGGGTGCGGCGATTCAGCACCGTGGACATGCAGATGCACATGGCCGGATGACGTGCCCAGATGGGATGGCGAAGGAGGTGATGGTGGCACGTGCGGCAGTCCGCTTCATCGAGATCTGTTACATTATAACAATAGCGGACGCCCGGCCCGCAAGTGTCGCGAACTGCACAAACCGCCCAGATTCAATATGTTAAATGGTTCCTTGCAAGCGCCGAAGAATTGGGCAGCCTCCTGCTCCCTGACACGCCATCACGCAGGCTCCCAACGGTTTCAAATTAAGGCGGAATTTGGATCTCTTTAAGGTTCCATTAGGTATAAAAAATTGTGCGTCGTCATGAGGTTAGTTCCAAAGGGAGTGTGGCCTCCCGGTGACAGCATTTTACGCAAAATCCCGCTAAGCATGATGCAGATGGCGCCGACTAGCGGTGCGTCTGACAAAGTCTGGAGACAACACATGAAGAAGATTCTGCTCAGCACCGTGGCCCTGGTCGCCCTCGGCGCGGCCCCGGCCCTCGCCGCGGACCTCGCCGCCCGCCCGTACACCAAGGCTCCCGCCTACGCCCCGGCCCCGGTTTACAACTGGACCGGCTTCTACATCGGTGGTCACATCGGTGGCGCCTTCTCCGGCGACAACAGCATCGGCACCGGCGTTACCGCCAGCGACAACGGCAAGTTCCTCGGCGGTGTGCAGGCCGGTTACGACTGGCAGTTCGCTCCGAACTGGGTGCTCGGTATCGAAGGTCAGTACAGCTGGCTGAGCGGCACCAATGAGTCGGTGTCGTGGGGTGGCTATACCTACGCCGACAACCAGCGTGGTCTGGCGTCGGTCACCGGCCGTCTCGGCTACACCTGGGGTCCGGCACTGCTCTACGCCAAGGGCGGTTGGGCTTACGCCGACTACTCGAGCAGCCTGACCTTCAACGGCGTCGGCGTTGCGATCGACAGCAAGACCGATGGTTACACCGTCGGTGGCGGTCTCGAATACCTGTTCGCTCCGAACTGGTCGGGCAAGATCGAGTATCAGTACTATGACTTCGGCAACGTCGATCTGGTCCCGGGTTATTCGGTCAAGAACGACGAGCACGTGGTCAAGGCCGGCCTGAACTACCGCTTCAATTGGGGCGGTCCGGTCGTCGCCAAGTACTAAGACCTGATCACTTCCTTTGCGGGAAGTTGGAAGGGCCGGCCTCGCGCCGGCCCTTTTTCATTTTCGCAACCATGTCAGAACCGGGTGCACCGATCGCTCAAATAGCGATCGTTCCTCGTAGAACGACGTGAAGAATATTAACCCCCTAAACTGATACTCCCGGCCGGCGTCGCCAAGACGACGCGTCAGTGCAAAGTCCAGGTTGGGGGAAACATGTCTGGGAAATTCGCGATATTCCGGCGTCCGCGGCTGAAGTTTCCGCAACTCGGAATTCGTGGCAGCCTGTTTGCTGCATTCACGGTGATCGCCGGCATGGCGATCCTGATCAGCGCGTGGGCCGGGATCAGCCTGCATCAGCTGGGGCGTACGATCGCCGAGCTGAGCGGCCGCGACATTCCCAAACTTGCCGCCAGCCTCCAGCTCGCGACCGAAAGCGAAAGTCTCGCCAGCCAGGCCCCGATCCTTCTCGACTCGCTCTCCGCCGAACAACTCCGTGAGCGCTCAGCCCGGATGAAGGCGGCCCAGCAGGTCGCGATCCAGAAGCTCGCCGACATCACTGCTTACGGTGGCGACAAGGCAGTCGTTTCGGCGCTCAGCGAAACCCTGAAGAACATCGACGACACCATCCGCAGCCTCGGCGCAGCCGCCAAGGAGCGGCTCGATCTGACCACACAACACGCCAAGCTCTATGAAGAGCTGCGCCGCTCGCACGACGCCTTCATTGCAGTTGCTAACCCTGCGATGCTCGATGCGCAGACTCAGATGAATGCCGTGCTTGGTTCGGCCAATCTGTCGCAGGACGACGCGACTGCGACCGGACGCCAGATCGAACAGCTCGGCAACGTCATCGCCCAGAGCAATCTGATCGCCTCGAACCTGATGGCCGCACTGTCGGCTTCCAGCGCCGATGATCTGGAGCCGGTCGAAGCCAGCTTTAAGGAAGCCCGCCAGGTGGTGAATACCAATTTGGAAGGTCTCCCGCAAAATCAGACAACCGCTGACATCAAAGCCGCGGCTCAAAAGCTGATGGCACTCGGCGACGGCAAGACCGGCGCGTTCAAGCTGCGCCAGCTCGAGCTCGATGCCCGCGACTATCGCGATCTGCTGCTCGACGAGACCCGCAAGCTCAACGTCGGCCTCGGCATCAGCGTCAAGCAGCTCGTCGACAACGTCCGCAACGAGACCACGGTCGGCACCTCGGACGCGCAGGCGCAGATCACGCTGGCCACGCGGGTGATGATCGCACTCGGCGCGGCGACCCTGATCGGCTCGGCACTGTTCGTCTGGCTGTATGTCGGACGCAGCATCTTGCGCCGAATTGGCGGCCTGCAGAAGTCGATGCAGAGCCTGTCGGCCGGTGATTTGAGCACCGCCATCGAACGCGGCAGCCGCCGCGACGAAATCGCCGTGATGGCCGAATCGCTGGAAGTGTTCCGCGACAACATGATCCGGGCGCGGACGCTGAGCGAGGAGCAGGACAAGGATCGCGCTGCGAAGGCCGAACGTACCCAGCGGATCGAGGCGCGGATCGCCGAATTCGAGGCGACCGTGCGGAGCGCGATGGAAAAGCTGCAATCTTCCGCCGACCAGATGCAGGAAACCGCGCACACGATGGCGACCACATCCGAGCAATCGAGCGCCTTGGTTACCACCGTCGCGTCGGCCGCAGAGGAAACCTCGGTCAACGTCCAGACCGTGGCGACCGGCACCGAGCAGCTCGCCTCGTCGATCGCCGAGATCAGCCGTCAGGTCACCACCTCGGCAGAGATCGCGACCCGCGCCGTGCGCGAGGCGGGCGAGACCGACACCACGATGCAGGGCCTCGCCGATAACGCCGAACGGATCAGCGCGGTGATCGACCTGATCCAGAGCATCGCCTCGCAGACCAACCTGCTGGCGCTCAACGCCACCATCGAGGCGGCGCGTGCCGGTGACGCCGGCCGCGGCTTCGCGGTGGTGGCCGCCGAGGTCAAGGATCTCGCCAGCCAGACCGCCAAGGCGACCGAGGAGATCCGGGCGCAGATCGCCGCCATGCAGGGCGTGACCAGCTCGGCCGTTGGCGCAATCCGCAACATCGGCCAGACCATTACTTCGATCAACGAGGTGACTACCGCCATTACGGCGGCGGTCGAAGAACAGGGCGCGGCGACCCGCGAGATCGCCCGCAACATCCAGCACGCGGCCGGCGGCACCAGCGAAGTCTCCAGCAACATCGTCGGCGTCAGCGCCGCCGCCTCTCAGGCCGGCTCTGCTGCCGCCGAGGTCTTGAATGCCTCCGGCTCGCTGCGCCAGGAAGCGGCGCTGCTGCGCGAGGAGATCGACGCGTTCCTGACCAATATCCGCGCCGCCTAATCGGGACACGACATGAAAGGAAGGGCCGGCGGCTAACCCCCGCCGGCCTTTTTTTGCGTCCAGATGCTGGAATTTGAGGCCTGTCAGGACTGCAACCGGCCCTGACGGTTTTTCGGCTGGCGCCGCCGCTCCGCGCCCGGTAAGCCGGATCAGGGAGCATGCGCCGAATGCATAAGAAGACCGACGCGACCGAGACGCCGCACGACGAATTGCACTACGTGCAGGACAGCCACCCCGGCCCCGACCAGACGGTCGAGATCGCGCCGGGCGTGCTGTGGCTGCGGCTGAAGCTGCCGTTCAGGCTCAACCACGTAAACATCTATCTGCTCGCCGACGGCGATGGCTGGGCGATGGTCGACACCGGCTTCGGCAACGATGCGACCATCGCGGCCTGGGAAACGCTGTTCGACGGTGCGCTGGCGGGCTTTCGCATCAGCCGGGTGATCGTCACCCATGCCCATCCGGACCATGTCGGCATGGCGGGCTGGATCGTGCAGCGGTTCGGCTGCCCGTTCTACATGTCGCAGATCGAGTATCTGCAAGGCGTGTATCATCAGAACCGCCGCACCGAAGAGCGGCTGGTTAACAACCGCGCGTTCTTCCGCCGCCACGGCATCGACGAAGCTGTGATCGACCAGCTCGTCGGCCGCGGCCAGGACTATCTGAAGAAGACCGTGCCGCTGCCGGCAGCGTATCGCAGGCTCGCGAAGGGCAAGGACATCACGATCGGGCAACGGTCGTTCCGGATCATCACCGGTGCCGGCCACTCGCCCGATCAGGTGATGCTATATTGCGAGGCCGACAAGCTGTTCCTTTCCGCCGACCAAGTGCTGAGCAAGATCTCGCCGAATGTCAGCGTGTGGGCGCACGAGCCCGACGAAGACGCGCTCGGCTCGTATCTTTCGTCGATTGCCGAGCTCGACACACTCTTACCGGACGACGTGCTGGTACTGCCGGGCCATGGCCTGCCGTTCCACGGCGTCAAGATCCGCATCAAGCAGCTCGCCGATCATCACGAGGAGCGCTGCGGGATGATCGCGGATGCCTGCCGCGCCAGCCCGATGAGTTCGTCCGAGCTGGTCCCGGTGGTATTTCACAAACACGTGTTGGATGCGCATCAAACCGGCTTTGCGGTCGGCGAGCTGATCGCGCACGTCAACTACATGCTGACGCAGAACCGTTTGCAGCTAGCGCCGACGACAGACGGCGTTTTGCGGTTCACCAGCGCTTAACGTTTACGGCGCTGTCCGCGTGATCCCTGACAAGGCCGCATTCGAGCCAAGGCATTGATCTTCATCAAGCCTTGCCCTGCGGAACCGATGATATGGATCGCGTCGGGCGCAGCTCGATCGCCGAATTGCGCCTCGACTTCGGTGATGGAAGAGTTCTAATAGTTTCGCCGGTTCTGCGGCGTTCCGTCGTTCGATCCCGCCTCCCCAACAGGTCATCGCGATGCAGTACAATCAATTCTTTCAAGACGCTCTCACCCGACTTCACGACGAGCGTCGTTACCGGGTGTTCGCAGATCTCGAGCGAATTGCCGGCAGGTTCCCGCACGCTACGTGGCACTCGAACTCCGGAGCTCGCGATGTTGTGATCTGGTGCTCGAACGATTATCTCGGCATGGGCCAGCACCCGAAGGTGGTCGGCGCGATGGTCGAGACCGCAACCCGGATCGGCACCGGCGCCGGCGGCACCCGCAACATCGCCGGTACGCATCATCCGCTGGTGCAGCTGGAGCAGGAGATCGCCTCGCTGCACGGCAAGGAAGCGGCGCTGCTGTTCACCTCGGGCTACGTCTCCAACCAGACTGGCCTGTCGACCCTCGGCAAGCTGATCCCGAACTGCCTGATCCTGTCGGACGCCCTCAATCACAATTCGATGATCGAAGGCATCCGTCAGTCGGGCTGCGAGCGCGTGGTCTGGCGCCACAACGATACCGCTCATCTCGAAGAGCTGCTGATCGCCGCCGGTCCCGACCGTCCGAAGCTGATCGCGTTCGAGAGCCTGTACTCGATGGACGGTGACACCGCCCCGCTGGCGAAGATCTGCGATCTCGCCGAGAAGTACAACGCGATGACCTACTGCGACGAAGTGCACGCGGTTGGCATGTACGGTGCGCACGGTGCCGGCGTCGCCGAGCGTGACGGCGTGATGGCCCGCATCGACATCATCGAAGCGACCCTTGCCAAGGCGTTCGGCTGCCTCGGCGGCTACATCACCGGCAAGACCGAAGTGATCGACGCCGTACGCTCCTACGCGCCGGGCTTCATCTTCACCACCGCGCTGCCGCCGCCGATCTGCGCCGCTGCGACCGCCGCGATCAAGCATCTGCGCAGCTCGACCTGGGAGCGTGAACGCCATCAGGATCGCGCCGCACGCGTCAAGGCCGTGCTGAACAACGCCGGCATTCCGGTGATGCCGACCGACACCCACATCGTGCCGGTGTTCGTCGGCGACGCCGAGAAGTGCAAGAAGGCGTCCGATCTGCTGCTCGAGCAGCACAACATCTACATCCAGCCGATCAACTACCCGACCGTCGCCCGCGGCCTCGAACGGCTCCGCATCACGCCGTCGCCGTATCACGACGACAAGCTGATCGACGCGCTGGCCGAAGCCCTGGTGCAGGTGTGGAACGAGCTCGGCCTGCCGCTCGGCGCCAAGGCGATCGCTGCGGAGTGATCCGTATCGCTCGCACGCTGCGGTAACGATCTTCAGCGGGGGCGCCCGCGGCCGGGAAAATCCCTGTCGCAGGCGCCCCTTCTGTTTTGGTAGACTTGCAATTGCGTCCTGCAGGCCTGCATCCGGCGGCCTGCGCGGGAAGTGATTGATCAATCGCCTGCCGCCTGACGCGAGGGAGCACGACCGCGATGCTGCACGACTGGGGCGTGATCGCAGCCGCCCTCGCCTACATCGGGTTTCTGTTCGTCGTCGCGAGTTGGGGCGACCGGCTCTCGCAAGGCCAGCGCGAGCGCGCCGGCGGGCTGATCTACCCGCTGTCGCTGGCGATCTACTGCACGTCCTGGACCTTCTTCGGCTCGGTCGGTTTCGCCAGCCGCTCCAGCTTCGACTTCCTGGCAATCTATGTCGGCCCGGTCCTGGTGGTGCTGGTCGCTGCACCGCTGCTGCGCCGGGTCATCCGACTGGCCAAGTCGCAGAACATCACCTCGATCGCCGACTTCATTGCCGCCCGCTACGGCAAAAGCCAGAAGGTCGCCGCCACCGTGGCGATCATCGCGATCATCGGCTCGGTCCCCTACATCGCGCTGCAACTGAAAGCGGTGTCGTCGTCGCTGCAGACCATCCTGGGCGACGACCACAACATTGCCGACATCCCGATCGTCGGCGACATCGCGCTGATCGTCGCGATGGCGATGGCCTTGTTCACGGTGCTGTTCGGCACCCGGCAGGCCAGCGCCACCGAGCATCAGCACGGCCTGATGCTGGCGGTCGCCACCGAGTCGATCGTCAAGCTGGTGGCGTTCCTGGCGGCCGGTATCTTCGTCACCTTCTGGATGTTCAGCCCATCGGCGCTGATCGAACGGGCGACGCAGATGCCCGAGGCGGTCCGCGCGCTGGATTCGACGTCGCCGGCCAACTTCCTGACCATGACGGCGCTGTCGTTCTGCGCCTTCATGATGCTGCCGCGGCAATTCCACGTCAGCGTGGTGGAGAATTCGAACGAGGCCGAAGTCGGCCGCGCCCGCTGGCTGTTTCCGCTGTACCTGATTGCGATCAATCTGTTCGTGATTCCGATCGCGCTCGCCGGCCTGGTCAAATTCCCGTTCGGCAAGGTCGACAGCGACATGTACGTGCTGGCGCTGCCGATCGACGCCGACGCGCCGATGCTGAGCGTCGCGGTGTTCATCGGCGGGCTGTCGGCCGCCACCGCGATGGTGATCGTCGAATGCGTCGCGCTGGCCGTCATGGTGTCGAACGATCTGGTGATGCCGCTGGTGCTGAAGCGGCACGGCGCGCCTCGCCCCGACGAACAACGCAATTTCGGTAGTTTCCTGCTGACGGTGCGGCGGGTTGCGATCTTCGCGATCCTGATCCTCGCCTATCTGTACTACCGGGCACTCGGCAACACTCAGCTCGCCGCCATCGGCCTGTTGTCGTTCGCCGCGATCGCTCAGTTCGCGCCGTCGTTCTTCGGCGGGCTGGTCTGGCGCCGCGCCACTGCGCGCGGCGCGATCGGCGGCCTGCTGGTCGGATTCGCCGTGTGGGCCTACACGCTGTTCATCCCGAGCTTCATGGAGAACAGCACCACCGGCCTGCTGCTGTTGCAGCACGGCCCGTGGGGCATCGAGGCGCTGCGGCCGCAGGCGCTGTTCGGCTCCGATCTGCCGCCCCTTCTCCACGGCGTGCTGTGGAGCCTATCGCTCAATCTCGTCGCCTACATCCTGCTGTCGCTGCTGCGGCAGCCGTCCTCGATCGAACGGCTGCAGGCCGAAGTCTTCGTCCCGGACACGCTGACGCCGATGACTCCGGCGTTCCGGCGCTGGCGCACCACCGTGACGGTGCAGGACATTGTCGGCGCGGTGTCGCAATATCTCGGCCCGGATCGTGCGCGCGATTCCTTCCGCAGCTTCGCCGCCGGCCGCCGCATCACACTCGATCCCGCGGCACCTGCAGATTTCGAGCTGTTGAAGCACGCCGAGCATCTGATCGCCTCCTCGATCGGCGCGGCCTCGTCCCGGCTGGTGCTGTCACTGCTGCTGCGCAAGCGCACCGTGTCGGCTGAAGCTGCCCTGAAGCTGCTCGACGATTCTCACGCCGCGCTGCATTTCAACCGCGAGATTCTGCAGACCGCGCTGAACCACGTCCGCCAGGGCATTGCGGTGTTCAATCCCGAGCTGCAACTGATCTGTTCGAACAGGCAGTTCGGCGAGATCCTGGGATTGCCGCCGCACATCATCCAGATCGGCATTCCGCTGATCGAGATCCTGGAATTCCTCGCCAGCAACAGCACCACACCGATCGACGCCGAAGCGCACACCCAGATGCGGATGGCGGCCTACACCACCGAAGGCGAACCGTTCATCGAGCGCTTCCCGGACCGCCATCTGGTGGTCGAGGTCCGCGCCAACCGAATGCCCGACGGCGGTCTGGTGATCACCTTCTCCGATGTCACTCCGAGCTTCGAAGCCGCCGAAGCGCTAGAGCGCGCCAACGCCACGCTGGAACGCCGGGTGCGTGAACGCACCGAGGAGCTGACCCGGCTGAATTCGCAGCTCGCGCTCGCCAAGAGCACGGCCGAAGAAGCCAACATCTCCAAGACCCGCTTCCTGGCCGCCGCCAGCCACGACATCCTGCAGCCGCTCAACGCCGCGCGGCTGTACGCCACCAGCCTGGTCGAGCGCCAGAACGGCGGCGAAGACTCTCGCCTGGTCGAGAACATCGACGAGTCGCTGCAGGCGATCGAAGAGATCATTGGCGCGCTGCTCGACATTTCGCGGCTCGACGCCGGCGCAATGACGCCGTCGCTGACCAACTTCGTGGTCGGCGACCTGATGCGCTCGCTGGAGATCGAGTTCTCGCCGACCGCGCGCGCCAAGGGGCTGGAGCTGACCTTTGTGCCGTGTTCGCTGCCGGTGCAGTCGGACCGGCTGATGCTGCGCCGGCTGATGCAGAACCTGATCTCGAACGCGATCAAATACACTCCGCAGGGCCGAGTGCTGGTTGGCTGCCGCCGTCAGGGGCAGTCGCTCCGGATCGGCATCTACGACACCGGCGTCGGCGTGCCGATCCTGAAGCGGGGCGAGATCTTCAAGGAATTTCACCGGCTCGAACAGGGCGCGCGGATCGCGCGGGGACTCGGGCTTGGGCTGTCGATCGTCGAGCGGCTGGCCCGCGTGCTCAACCACGGCATTGCGCTCGATTCCAACCGCGGCGGCGGCTCCTGTTTCTCGGTGACGGTGCCGATCGCCGAAGCGGTCAATCACACCGCGGCGGTGACCAGCGCCACGCCGCTATCGCGCGCCTCGATGAGCGGCATCCTGGTGGTCTGCATCGAGAACGATCCGGCGATCCTGGACGGCATGAAGACGCTGCTGACCACCTGGGACGCCAAGGTGATCGCGGTCGCCGATCCGGAAGCCGCGGTCCGCGCAATCGAGGGCAGCGAGCAGCGCGTCACCGGCCTTCTCGTCGACTACCACCTCGACCGCGGCAACGGCATCGCGGCGATCCGTGAAATCCGCGCCCGCTTCGGCCAGAGCATCCCGGCGATCCTGATCACGGCCGACCGCAGCCCCGGCGTCCGCGCCTCGGCGCGGCAGGAAGAAATCGCGGTGCTGAACAAACCGGTGAAGGCCGCCTCGCTGCGGGCGCTGCTGAGCCAGTGGCACGCCCAGCAGTCGGTCGTGGCGGCGGAGTAAGCGCCGCCGAGACAGGTCGGCGCAAGGCCGAGTTCATAGCGTCATTGCGAGGGGGCGAAGCCGACAAAGCAATCCAGGAGCCCCGTGCGCCGGAGCCCTGGATTGCTTCGCTTCGCTGGCAATGACGGGAGATAGGCCGACGACTTCCGTCATGCCCGGCCTTTTGCCGGGCATCTACGCCTTGCTGCGCAGCCACGCTCGTCCAAAGACGTCGATGGCCGGGACGAGCCCGGCCATAACGGAACAAGCAAGAATTGGTCGATCTAAGCCAACGCTGGGCTTACGACGCGATCGGCTCTTCCTGGCGCCACTGGCTGCCGGAGATCTTGGCCGCGGCGATCACCGCCTGGGTGCGGCTTTCGACGCCGAGCTTCTGCAGGATCGCCGAGACGTGAGCCTTGATGGTCGCTTCCGACACCCCGAGCTCGTAGGCGATCTGCTTGTTGAGCAGGCCTTCGGATAACATCATCAGCACCCGGACCTGCTGCGGGGTCAGCGTCACCAGCCGGTCACGCAGCTTGGAGGTCTCCGGATCGGCCGCCGCAGACAGGTCGACATCCGGCGGAACCCAGACGTCGCCGTCCAGCACCCGCAGGATTGCCTCGCCGAGCTTTTCGACGCCGAACCGCTTCGGCACGAAGCCGGAGGCGCCAAAATCGAGCGAGCGGCGGATGGTTTCGACGTCGTCGCTGGCCGACACCACGACGACCGGGATCGCCGGATACTGAGCCCGAAGGTAGATCAGCCCGGAAAACCCGCTGATCCCCGGCATTTTGAGATCGAGCAGCACCAGGTCGACGTCGCCCTCGCGCTCGAGCATTGCGGTCAGGTCTTCGAAGGAACCGACCTCACCGATCTTCGCGGAGGAGACTACGCTGGCAACCGCCAGACGGAGCGCATCGCGAAACAACGGGTGGTCGTCGGCAATGATCAAGTGCGTGCTGGCGGGGGTGCTCATGGTGTCCCTTACTCGCAAGCTGGAACCAAACCGTCTTCGCTCTCGGAACGCCAAAGCGAACCGATGGCAAGTTGGGTGGCAAGTGTCGCCCTCTGATGGACGGCTGGCAAGGCGGACGTGAATGCCTTGTCCGTACCATCATGCCCTCACGGCAACCCAAAAACATTGAGCAAGCGCAACTATCAGCGGATTTGGCGTCGAAAGTCGTAATGCCGCAGGACGGTACCGGTGCTACCGTACACTGACGGACCGTTGCCGCGCGCCCGGCGCTGTGGCTCGGACCTCAAACAAAACAACAACATAGCCCTCGAAACAACCCAAGGGAGGCAGACGCTGATGGCTACACTTGCCGAGACGAGCAGGCGGTCGGGTGGAATGACCCGTGACGAGCGCTTCGTCATTCTTGCATCTTCGCTCGGTACCGTTTTCGAATGGTACGATTTTTACCTGTACGGCTCGCTCGCCGCGATTATCGGCGCCCAGTTCTTCAGCGCCTATCCGCCGGCCACCCGGGACATCTTCGCGCTGCTCGCTTTCGCCGCCGGCTTCCTGGTGCGTCCGTTCGGCGCCATCGTGTTCGGCCGGGTCGGCGACATCGTCGGCCGTAAATACACCTTCCTGGTCACCATCCTGATCATGGGCCTGTCGACCTTCATCGTCGGCCTGCTGCCCAACGCGGCCACCATCGGCATCGCCGCCCCGATCATCCTGATCACGCTGCGCCTGCTGCAGGGCCTGGCGCTCGGCGGCGAATATGGCGGCGCCGCGACTTATGTGGCCGAGCATGCTCCGCCCGGCAAGCGCGGCTACTACACTGCGTTCATTCAGACCACCGCGACCCTCGGCCTGTTCCTGTCGCTGCTGGTGATCCTCGCCACCCGCACCATCGTGGGCGAAGCGGCGTTCGCCGATTGGGGCTGGCGCGTGCCGTTCCTGGTGTCGGTCGCCTTGCTCGGCGTCTCGGTCTGGATCCGGCTGCGGCTCAATGAGTCGCCGGTGTTCAAGAAGATGAAGGAGGAAGGCAAGAGCTCGAAGGCACCGCTGACCGAAGCGTTCGCCAACTGGGGCAACGCCAAGATCGTGCTGATCGCGCTGCTTGGCGCGGTGATGGGCCAGGGCGTGGTCTGGTACACCGGCCAGTTCTACGCGCTGTTCTTCCTGCAATCGATCCTGAAGGTCGACGGCTACACTTCGAACCTGCTGATCGCGTGGTCGCTGCTGCTCGGCACCGGCTTCTTCATCATCTTCGGCTGGCTGTCGGACAAGATCGGCCGCAAGCCGATCATCCTCACCGGCTGTCTGATCGCGGCGCTGTCGTTCTTCCCGATCTTCCGGATGATCACCACCTACGCCAACCCGGCGCTGGAAAAGGCGATCGAGACCGTGAGGGTGCAAGTCGTCGCCGATCCGGCGGGCTGCGGCGACCTGTTCAACCCGGTCGGCACCCGCGTCTTCACCAAGCCGTGCGACACCGCGCGTGACTTCCTGTCGAAGTCGTCGGTGAAGTACTCCACCATCAACGGCCCCGCCGGCTCCGGCGTCAAGGTGATGGTGAACGACAAGGAAGTGCCGTACACCGACGCCAAGACCTCCAACCCGCAGGTGCTCGCGGCGGTGCAGGAAGCCGGTTATCCGAAGGCCGGCAATCCGCAGATCATCAAGATGGCGCACCCGTTCGACGTGTTCAATCCGAGCACCGCAGCGGTGATCGGATTGTTGTTCGTCCTGGTGCTGTTCGTCACGATGGTCTACGGCCCGATCGCGGCGTTGCTGGTCGAACTGTTCCCGACCCGTATCCGCTACACCTCGATGTCGCTGCCGTATCACATCGGCAACGGCTGGTTCGGCGGCCTGCTGCCGGCGACCGCGTTCGCGATCGTCGCCTCGACCGGCGATATCTATGCCGGCCTGTGGTACCCGATCGTGTTCGCGTCGATTACGGTCGTGGTTGGCCTGATCTTCCTGCCGGAGACCAAGAACGTCGACATCAGCAAGACCTGATGATCAGCGGGCCGACGCCGGCCCTACCAAATAGCAACGGCCGCGGAGCAATCCGCGGCCGTTTTGTTTTGGGAAACTGGGATGAGGCGGATAAGAAGGCTCACAACCTCATGGTCAGGAGAAGCGTAGCGCAGTCTCGAACCATAGACCGCGGCTACTGCATGTCCTCATCCTTCCAGACACAAGACTCCGCCGGGCGCCTCATTAGGATGAGGGCGCAGTCCATATTGGGAAGATTGATTACGCCGTCGTACCGATAAATTGCAGCACGACCTCGCGGCGATGCGGCCGGGCCCGGTGCTCGATCAGATACACGCCCTGCCAGGTGCCGAGCGCGAGCCGGCCCTGCAGCACCGGGATCTGCAGCGACACCGATGTCAGCATCGTCTTGACGTGCGCCGGCATGTCGTCCGGGCCCTCAGTGTCGTGACGCCAGCCGGCATTCTCAGGCGCGAGCCGGTTCAGCACTGTGGTGAGATCGACCAGCACGGTCGGATCGGCATTCTCCTGGATCGTCAGCGACGCGGAGGTGTGACGCACGAACACGGTGAGACCACCATCCTTGGCCTGCGCCTCGGCCACGAATGCCGCGAGCTCGCGGGTGATGTCGGTAAAGCCCGCCCCATTCGTCTGCACGGTCAGGAGCGACGAGGCGACGCTGGTGGCGGTCGCGCGCGCCAGCGGCACGCGGCTGAGAGTACGGGATGAACTCATTGATGACCTCGTGTCGCGACCGATCAGATCTTGTCGCCGCTGAAGTCCTTCTGCAGCCGGTTAGCCGTCTCGACCAGACGGCGCCAGGCGCGCTCGAGGAAGCCCATCACCCGATTGACGTCCTGATCGCTCGGCAGCGGGATTTCCAGTTTGCGCTGGCCGTCCTTCTCGGTGATCTGCGGCTGGGGCAGCTTGTCGCTCTTGGGCAGCGCCTCATCGGTCTTCACGCCGGGCTGTCCGGCGCTGGCAAGCTGCGCTTTCAGGCTGTCGTTGGCAGCGCGCAGCGTATCGGCCTCTTTCTTCAGCCGATCGATTTCGGCCTGCAGCCGTCCGGTCTCGGCATCGAACGCGGCGCGTTCGTCGGCGATCTCGTAGCAGGCCCATCCGCTGCCTTTATCGGTGCAGGTCGAGACCTTGCCGGTGCGGGTATCGAGCCGCACCACACCCTCGGTTGCGGGCTTGAAGGCATAGCGGCCGTTCTCGCTGTCCGGCAGTGGGGTTTCGGCCAGCGCGCCGCCGGCGCCGCCGACAGCAAGCAGCAACGTCAGCGCGGCGAGGCGCGGGCCGCGCCTGGCGCCCGCGGGCAAGAAGGCCACGGCCATGGGTGCAAAGCTCATCGGGATGCTCCGCCTCTCGGAATCAAAGACCCCGCCTATATGGGGCCTCAGTTCGTCGGCCGGTACGGGGCGCGACCGGATTTCAACGCATCCTCGAGCAGTTCGATCCGGTCCTGGCCCCAGAACACCTCGCCGTCGAGCACATAGGCCGGCGAGCCGAACACGTCGGCGGCGATCGCATCCAGCCGGTTCTGCTCGTAAGCGGCGCGAATTTGGTCCGAACCGGCATGCGCGACGAGCTTTTCGCCGGGCAAGCCGGCCGCATTGGCAAGCTCGATCAGTACCGCCGGCGAGGCGAGATCAAGCTCGCGCTCCCACACCGCGGCAAAAGCGCGCTGCAGATACGGTTCGGGATCGTGTCCAGCGGCAAGCGCCGCGATCACCACGCCATCGGCGAGCCGCGCATCGAACGGCCAGTGCTTCGGCCACAACTTGAAGTCGAGCCCGCGCCTGTCGCGCCAGCGCTGCAGCTCGACCAGCCGGTAGCGCTGCCGCGCCGGGTGCCGCTTCGCCAGCGGCATACCGCCGGTCTCCGAAAACAGCCCGGTCAGCAACACCGGCTTGTAGGCGAGCTGCAGATCGTAGATCTCGACCAGCCGTCGCAACGGCTGGTGGCCGATATAGGCCCAGGGCGATTGAAACGAGAAGTAGTAGTCGATCCGGCGCGACATACCGTCTCCGATAACGATGGCTTTCCGCGAGACCGTTGCGAACCGATCGCCGGAAGCGATCGCATCGGATCAGAGCCATTCCGGCCATGCAAGCCGGATCATGGCGCACCGCCGCAAATGCACTGCGGACAAGTTAGCGCACGGACTCGCAAATCCTCAATAAAATCAGCCAAAACAACGCTGTAAGCGGCTGCGACCGAATCTTGACTTGCCAACAGGTGGTCAGTATGGTCCGCGCGGCTTTTAAGGGTTTCTGGGGCGTTATTTCATCGTTAGCGGCAGCTAGTTCGGGTCTCCACGACATGGCGGACGACACGCACGACAGCAGCCGACCAGCGCATGAACCGCGCGACGGATCGCCTGAGGAGGCTGCGCTTTCCGCACGGCTCGGAAGCCTGGAACAACGGTTGGCCCATTCTCGGGTGAGCCGGAAACTCCAGACGGATCAATCCGAAACAGGAAGTGAAAACGGACATGCCAAAGCTTCGGCGATGGCGCTCGGTTTTCGGCTTTCTTCGGAGTTGATTGCGGGCGTTCTCGGCGGAGCGGCTCTCGGCTGGGGTATCGATCGTTTGTTTTCGACCTCGCCCTGGGGTCTCATTGCGTTTGCGCTGATCGGCTTCATCGCCGGTGTAGTCAACGTGATGCGGGCAGCAGGCGTCATGGCGAAACAGTCCGAGCGACTCTGAGCGGGATCCAAGGCGCACCGATCGTTCGAATCCCGCGCAAGCTCGCGACACCGACAGACTGAGAGACGAATGGCCGCCGATCCGATCCATCAGTTCCAGATCACCAAGCTCTTCACCCTCGGTCACGTTGGCGGACAAGAAATCGCGTTCACCAATTCGTCGGCCTACATGTTCGGCACGGTGGCGTTGATCGCCATCCTGATGCTGGTGCCGGGCCGCCAATTGGTGCCGGGCCGGCTGCAGTCGATCGCAGAGCTGTCCTACGAATTCGTCGCCAACATGATACGGTCGACGGCCGGCAAGGAAGGCCTGAAGTTCTTCCCGCTGGTGTTCTCGCTGTTCATGTTCATCGCCGTATCGAACCTGATCGGCATCGTGCCCTACACCTTCACGGTGTCGAGCCACCTGATCGTCACCGTCGCGCTGGCGCTGCTGGTGTTCTTCACGGTGCTGATCTACGGGTTTTCCAAGAACGGCCTGAAGTTCTTCAAGCTGTTCGTGCCCTCCGGCGTTCCGGTCTACATCCTGCCGCTGGTCGTCTTCATCGAAGTGATCTCGTTCTTCCTCAAGCCGGTTTCGCACTCGGTGCGTCTGTTCGCCAACATGCTGGCGGGCCACATCGCGCTGAAGGTGTTCGCGAGCTTCGTGGCGATGCTCGGCGCACTGGGCATCGTCGGCTGGTTCGGCGCCGTGCTGCCGCTCGGCCTGACCATCGCGCTGACCGCGCTGGAGCTGCTGGTCGCGTTCCTGCAGGCTTATGTGTTCGCCATTTTGACTTGCATCTATCTCAACGATGCAATTCATCCGGGCCACTAAAGACCCACTCGCAAACGACTACACCCAACCCCAACAGGAGTTCGTTACATGGATCCGATTGCCGCGAAGTACATTGGCGCTGGTATTGCCTGCATTGGCATGGGCGGCGCCGGCGCTGGCGTGGGCATCATCTTCGGCAACTACCTCGCCGCTGCGGTGCGTAACCCCTCGGCCGCCCAGGGCCAGTTCGGCAACCTGATTTTCGGCTTCGCGGTGACCGAAGCGCTCGGCATCTTCTCGCTGCTGATCGCGCTGCTGCTGCTGTTCGCCCTCTAAGATCCAAAATCCGGTCCTGACCTTCCGGGGTCGCGACCGGCCGAACAGGAGAAGCCCGTGGCTCAAGGTCATGGCGACGCCAAGGGCACCACTGCCCACACGGAAGCGGGCGGAGGCCACAAGGCGCCGTTCCCGCCCTTCCAGCAGGAAACCTTTGCCTCGCAACTGGTGTCGCTGGCGATCGCATTCGTTGCGCTCTACCTGATCGTTTCCAAGATCGCACTGCCGCGCGTCGGCGGTGTGATCGAAGAGCGGCAGAAGACCATCGACGGCGATCTGGCGGCGGCTCAGAAGCTGAAGGGCGAAGCGGACGACGCGCTGAAAGCCTATGAGGCCGAACTCGCCGACGCCCGCGCCCGGGCTCAGGCGATCGGCGCGGAAACCCGTGAAAAGCTCAATGCGCAGGCGGAAGCCGAGCGCAAGACGCTGGAACAGCGGCTCGCGGCGAAGCTCGCCGACGCCGAGAAGACCATCGCAGCGACTCGCACCGCCGCGATGGGTAACGTGCGCAACATCGCGTCGGACGCCGCCTCGGCGATCGTCCAGCAGCTCGCCGGCGTGACGCCGGATGGCAAGGCGGTGGACAGCGCGGTTGACGCTTCGTTGAAGGGCTGAGGCTGATGGCAATCTTCGGAGAAGCAGAAACCTGGGTCGCGATTGCGTTCGTCATTCTGCTCGGCGTGTTCGCCTATTTCGGCGTGCACCGCACCGTGCTGCAGGCGCTGGACAAGCGTCGCGACCGGATCAAGGCGGAGCTCGACGAAGCGCGCAAGCTGAAGGAAGAGGCCGCCAAGCTGCTCGCCGACTATCGCGCGCGCCGTGCCTCTGCCGAACGCGAAGCGCAGGCGATCGTCGAAAGCGCCAAGGCCGACGCCGAACGGATCGCGGCGGAAGCCAAGGCCAAGCTGGAAGACTTCGTCGCTCGTCGCACCAAGACTGCGGAGAGCAAGATCGCCCTCGCCGAAGCCCAGGCGCTCGCCGACGTTCGCGCGGCGGCAGCCGAAGCCGCGGTGGCGGCGGCCTCGCGCATCCTGTCGGAATCGGTCAAGGGCAACCTCGCCGACGAGCTGCTCAGCAAGGGCATCCAGGAAGTCCGCGGCAAGCTCAACTGAGCTGACGCCTGTTACAAATCAAAGGCCGGCGCGAGCGATCGCGCCGGCCTTTTTGTTTTTGCAGTCGCGGCGCGGGCAGCGTTGCCGCTGCCGGCGATCGCCGCCGCGGCTATTTCCGTTTGCGCGCCTTCGGCTCCGGCTTCAGCGCCTGCGGATCGAAGCCGACATAGAACACATAGGCGTCGTTGTCCGAGACCGAGGGCGCCGGATAGGCGACGTCCTCGGCGACCAGGCTGAACGGCACACTGCCGTCCGGCTGCATCGAGACGCTGGTGCGATAGGCCTTGGTGAAGACCGTCTTCGGCGACACGCCCTCCTGCACGACCGCGACGCGCAGCGGCACGTCGACCGAGGTCGGCGCACCAGCCGGACCGGCGATGATCCGGCCCTGGATGCCGATCTTGGCGGTGATGACGCCGGTGTTCAGATTGCACTCGCGGGCGGTGCGGCTGATCACCGCCTGGTAGCGCAGATCGGAGCCGCTGGCCTCCTTGCCCGGCAGGCCGACCGCATAGGTCGAGGCGCCGGAGCGCACCGTCACCGACGGGCAGGTCAGCTGGCTCTCGACCGGCGGACCGTTGGAAACGGTCGGCGCCTGATCCTTGTCGGAGCTGCCGAACAAGCTCTTGAAACGATCGGTAATCGATTGCGACCACGCCGGCGTTGCCGCCAGCACAGTGCCGCAGATCGCCACCGCGACGGTGGCGCGCGCCGCGCGCGCGATCCGGTGCCGCGACGGCACCCGTTCAATCTCCTGAGCCATTCACCCTACCCGGCTGTCCAATTCGTTGCGACCGGCGGGGTTATAGCAAAGCAATGCCGGCGAACCAAAGGCGGCAGGCGCTCCCGGACCGGCCGAATCAGCCGCGGAAATCGTCGTGCAGCAGCCCGAACAGCAGATGGTCCTGCCAGACGCCGTTGATGCACAGATACCGCCGGGCCAGCCCCTCGCGGGTGAAGCCGCACTTCTCCAGCACCCGGATCGACGGCGCATTGGTCGGGATGCAGGCCGCCTCGACGCGATGCAAATTGAGTTCGCCGAACAGCGTCGGCAGCAGCACCCGCAGCGCCGCCGTCATATAGCCCTGATGCGCGAACGGCTGGCCGATCCAATAGCCGATGGTGCCGGCCTGGACGATGCCGCGACGGACATTGGCGAGCGTCACCCCGCCCACCAGCTGGTTGTCGTGCTCGCGAAACACCAGGAACGGGTAGGAGCGGTCGGAGGCGACATCTTCAGAATAGCGGCGCAGCCGGCGGCGAAAGCCGGAGCGGGTCAGGTCGTCGGACGGCCAGATCGGCTCCCACGGCGTCAGATAGGCCCGGCTGTACTCGCGCAGCTCGGCCCATTGCGGGAAATCGGCCATCTGCGGCGCGCGCAGCAACAGCCCATTGCCGCGCGGCGCCAGCGCAGCGGGCCCGACGGATGGCATACGAAACAGCGCCATGCACGGCACTCCCGACCCGCAGAATCGGCGGGCCTCGAACGCCGCGACCCGCGGCGTCAGCTCAATGATAGGACGTCTTGGCCTTGGATTGTGTCAAGCCTTCAGCAAAGCTGACAGCTCTGTCGAGACCGCGGCCACTGCCGAGCGCCACCACCGCCGGCCGGCTCCGCGCCAGCAGCGTGCGTCCGGCTTCTCGCGCGGTATCGATGGTGACGGCATCGATTCGCCCGACCAGTTCGTCGACCGGCAACGGCCGGCCGTAGGCCAGGATGTGCCGTGCCAGCTGCTCGGCACGCGACGAACAGCTCTCCAGCGCCATCAGCAGGCCGGCCTTCATCTGGGCCTTGGCCCGCGAGATCTCGGCGTCCGTCAGGGTATCGACCGCGTCGTTGATGACGTCGACGATCACTTCCATCATCTCCGGCGCATCGGCCGGATCGGTGCCGGTGTAGAGACCGAAGAACCCGGTGTCGCTGTAGGGCGCGTGGAAGGTGTAGATCGAGTAGCACAGCCCGCGCTTTTCCCGCACCTCCTGGAACAGCCGCGACGACATTCCGCCGCCGAGGATGTTGGTGAACACCTGCAGGCTGAACAGCGTCGGCGCACCCTGCGGCAGCCCTTCGAGCGCCAGCGTCAGATGCGCCTGCTCGAGATCGCGATGCACGACCCGCGAGCCGCCGGCGCCGAACATCGCCGGCTGCGGCTTCGGTGCCGGCGTGGCGTCGAAGCTGGCGAAGCGGTGCGACACTTCTTCGACGATGCGGGCGTGATCGACCGCGCCGGCCGCCGCCACCACCATGTCGGGACCGCGATAATGCGTCGACAGATACGACTGCAGCTTTTCGCGGCTGAAGCTCTTCAGCGTCTTGGCGGTGCCGAGCAGCGAGCGGCCGATCGGCTGCTCCGGGTAGCACAGCTCGTTCAGATACTCGAACACGACGTCGTCGGGCGTATCCTGCGCGGCCCCGATCTCCTGCACGATCACGCTCTTCTCGCGTTCGAGCTCTTCGGCCTCGAACGACGGATTGGCCAGAATGTCCGATAGCACATCGAGCGCCAGCGGCACGTCCGCCTTCATCACCCGAGCATAATACGCGGTGGTCTCGGTCGAAGTGCCGGCATTGAGGTCACCACCGACCGCCTCGATCTCCTCGGCGATCTCGCGCGAGGTGCGGCGCGTGGTGCCCTTGAACGCCATGTGTTCGAGCAGATGCGAGATGCCGTGCTCGTCCGGCTTTTCGTCGCGGCCGCCTACGCCGGTCCAGACCCCGAGCGCGGCAGTCTCGAGATGCGGCATGGTGTCGGTGACGATGGTGAGGCCGGAGGGAAGCTTACTGACTTCGACGGTCATCCGGCGGCTCCTTGCTTGGCGGCGCGGCTCACCGCCAACACGTGACGTTCGATCGCCACCTGATCGCGCGGCATGATCTTGATCGTTTCGGTCTTGCTCATCAGCCCGTCGAGCCAGGCCGGCAGATCCGGCCGGATGCCGCAAGCAGCTTCCACCGCGTCCGGGAACTTCGCCGCATGAGCGGTCGACAGCACGATGTTCGGCACGCTCGAATCGGTGGTGTCGCGATCGGCCACGGCCAGCGCCACCGCGGTGTGCGGATCGATCAGATCGCCCGCCTCGCGCCAAGCGGCACGGATCGCCGATTCAGTCTCCGCCTCGTCGGCACGGCCGGCGTCGAACTCCTCGCGCACCGCGGCGAGCACCGCATCCGGCAGCACGAAGCGGCCGGACTGGCCGAGCGAGCCCATCAGCGACCGGATCAGCGCCGCGTCGCGCCCAGAAGCCTCGAACAGCAGCCGTTCGAAATTCGACGACACCTGGATGTCCATCGACGGCGAAGTGGTGGCGTGGACCTCGCGCACTTCGTAGATGCCGGTCTTCAGGGTGCGCGCCAGGATGTCGTTGACGTTGGCGGCGATCTTCAGCCGGCGCACCGGCAGGCCCATCTTTTTGGCGACGTAGCCGGCGAAGATGTCGCCGAAATTGCCGGTCGGCACGGTGAAGTCGACCACACGGTTCGGCGCGCCGAGCGCGACCGCGCTGGTGAAGTAGTACACCACCTGCGCGACGATTCGGGCCCAGTTGATCGAGTTGACGCCGGACAGCGCCACCTGGTCGCGGAACTTGTGGTGATTGAACAGCCCCTTCACGATCGCCTGGCAGTCGTCGAAATGGCCTTCGATCGCCAGCGGATGCACGTTCGGGGCGCCCGACGTGGTCATCATCATCCGCTGCACGTCGGAGATCCGGCCGTGCGGAAACAGCACGACGAGGTCGACATTGTTCAGGTTGGCGAAGGCTTCGACCGCGGCGCCGCCGGTGTCGCCGGAAGTCGCCACCACAATGGTGGTGCGCTGCTTGCGCTTTTCCAGCACGTGATCCATCAGCCGCGACAGCAGCTGCATCGCGACGTCCTTGAACGCCAGCGTCGGCCCGTGGAACAGCTCGAGCACGAACTGGCTCGGGCCGGTCTGCCGCAGCGGCACCACCGCCGGATGCCGGAACGTGGCGTAGGCGTCGCTTGCCATGCGGCCGAGCTCGGCATCGGAGATCTCGCCGGCGACGAACGGCCGGATCACCTCGACGGCGACCTCCCAGTACGGCCGGCCGAACAGGCTGGTGATGGTATCGGGAGTGAGCTGCGGCCAGACTTCCGGAATATACAGTCCGCCGTCACGGGCGAGCCCGGTCAGCATCACGTCGCAAAAGCCGAGGCGCGGGGCTTCGCCCCGGGTCGAAACATAGGTCGTCAAGGGTGCCTCCAAAGGCCCGGCCCAACGCCCAAGCCTTTGATATTGATCGAGTTCAGTCTCACGCGCGGGTGAAATCGGCCTCACCATAAAGGAGTTTGACCCGCAGGGGAAATCGCTCCCTGTGGCGGATGCGCCCGCCGAGGAGGTCAAGCGGTGCGACGTGATGCCTTCGCCGGCGGCACTGCCACCTGCCGTCCCTGGCCGCGCAGCCAGAAGGCGAACGCCACCAGCACCGCAGCGGCAAGCCCGAACCAGGTGATGGCGTATTGCAGGTGGTTGTCGCGCAGATGCACGCCAAGCGGTCCCGGCTTCGGCACACCGCCGGCCGGCATCGGCGCTTCCAAGTCGATGTAAAACGGTGCGATCTCGGCCGGCTTATCCCAACCGAGCGCGGCGGCCATCGCCGGCACGTCGCGAGTGAACCACAGCCGCGTGTCGAGATTTGGGGCCGGCGCAAACAGGCCGGGCTGCTCGGGAAATCGCAAATAACCCGTCAGCGTCGCCGCCTCCCCGCTCAGCAGCGGCTGTACCGCGCGATCCTCGGCGCCGCGCTCCTGCATGGTGTTGGGCACGAAGCCGGCGTTGATCACCACAATGCGGCCGTCCGCCAGCCGAGCCGGCAGGAACGCCCAGGTGCCGGGACCGGCGACGTCGTCGCGAACTGCCGAGCCGGACGAATACACCATCACGTCCGGCAGTTTCAGATAGGTCGCGGTGAAGCGGACGCGGCGGAATTCATCGTTCGGCGGATCGAGCGCCGGCCAGTCGCGCGCGGCGGGCAGCGCCACCGGCTCGGCTGCCAGCCGCTCACTCAGAGCCGCGATCAGCCGATGCTTCTCGTCGCGCCGCTGCAACTGCCAGATCCCCAGCGACAGCAGCACCGCCACCATCGTCAGCGCGATCAGGCTCATCCCGGCGATGCTGCGCCGGCGCGCGGCTTCCGCCGTCATTGCGGCTCGCGACCGGCGAGGCGGCCCTCCTGCGCCTTGTGGTGGAACTGCAGGGCGATCAACAGCGCCTTGATCGAGCGCAGCGGCACCAGCGTCGTGATCACCACCAGTGGCAACCAGAGCGCCGCGTGCAGCCAGAACGGCGGCTGATACTTCACCTCGACGATCAGCGCGCACAGCACCACGATGGCGCCGCCGATCAGGATGGTGAAAACCGCCGCGCCGTCACCGACATCGGTGAAGCCGAAGTCGAGACCGCAGACCTCGCAGCGCGGCGCCAGCGTCAGGAAGCCGGCATACAGCCGCCCCTCCCCGCAACGCGGGCATCGGCAAGCAAGGCCGCGGAGCGCGCTCTGCAGGATGGTGGGCGAAGACGTCTCCATATGGCGTCATTGCGAGGAGCGAAGCGACGAAGCAATCCAGGCGCTCCTAGACGCAGTTCTGGATTGCTTCGCTTCGCTCGCAACGAAGAACGTGGCCGAGGGCATCAGTGCGCGCCGTGCGCCATCGCCGAGGCGCCGTGGCCCCAGACGTAGATGCAGACGAACAGGAACAGCCAGACCACGTCGACGAAATGCCAGTACCAGGCGGCGAATTCGAAACCCAGATGTTGCTTCGGCGTGAAGTGACCGGCATAGGCGCGGATCAGGCACACCAGCAGGAAGATGGTGCCGACCAGCACGTGGAAGCCATGGAAGCCGGTCGCCATGAAGAAGGTGGCGCCGTAGACATTGCCGGCGAACGAGAAGGTGGCGTGGCTGTATTCGTAGGCCTGCACGCAGGAGAACGTCGCGCCGAGCAGGATGGTGCAGATCAGCCCCTGCTTCAGACCCTTGCGGTCGTTGTGCAGCAGCGCGTGGTGCGCCCAGGTCACCGTGGTGCCTGAGGTGAGAAGGATCAGCGTATTGAGCAGCGGCAGGTGCCAGGGATCGAAGGTCTCGATGCCCTTCGGCGGCCACACCCCGCCGAACAGAGCCTCGCGGGTGGCGTGGACCGGATCGGCCGGAAACAGCGCTGCGTTGAAGTAGGCCCAAAACCAGGCGACGAAGAACATCACCTCGGAGGCGATGAACAGGATCATGCCGTAGCGGTGGCTGAGCTGCACCACGCGGGTGTGATCGTGCTGATACTGCGCCTCGCGGATCACGTCGCTCCACCAGCTCGCCATGGTGTAGAGCACGCCGATCACCCCGACGCCGAACACGATCGGGGCTCCCTGATACATCTGGTGCATCCAGGACACCGCGCCGAACGCCATGATGAACGCCGACACCGACCCGACGAACGGCCAGGGGCTCGGATCGACGAGATGATAGTCGTGGTGCTTGACGTGCGCCGTGGCCATTGTCGCTCTCCGTTTCGATCCCTCCGGGATGGTGATGCGTGTCCCGGTCGTTTTTGTTGCTGCGTTTCCTGTCAGAGATTGCCCTTGCGCGGTGCCGGTTCGCTCGAAGCCACCGGCTTCGGCGCCGGATCGCGCACCGGGTAGTAGGTGTAGGATAAGGTGATGGTCTTGACGGTGTCGTTCTCCGAATCTGCGGCGAATGCCGGATCGATGTAGAACACCACCGGCATGTCGCGGCTCTCGCCGGCCGCCAGCGTCTGCTCGGTGAAGCAGAAGCAGTTGATCTTGGTGAAGTAGGAACCGACCGTCAGCGGCGTGACGTTATAGGCCGCCTGCCCGACCGTGTCGGATCGCGACAGATTGGTGATGCGGTAATACACCGTCACCACCTTGCCGATCGGCACCTCGATGTCGCGCTGCTCCGGCTCGAACTTCCACGGCAGCCCGTTGACGTTGGAATCGAAGCTGACTGTGACGGTGCGGTCGAGCGGCGCCGAACTCGGCGCAGCGCGTGACACCTGCGTGGTGCCGTTGAAGCCGGTCGTGCGGCAGAACCAGTTATAGAACGGTACCGCCGCGAACGACGCCCCGACCATCAGGGCGACCACCAGACCGCACGCCGCCGCCACCGCCGTGTCGCGCCCGAGGCCGCGGCGCGGCGCCGGCTGCTGCGGAAGCGGTGGCGACATCGGCGGCACCTTTCTCACATCGGCCGGTGCAGTACCGCCGGTCCCTTGACCAGCGTCACGGCGAAAAACAGCACCACCAGCACGCCGAGGGCCACCGCGATCGCAATCGAGCGTTCGCGCTGGCGCTTCTTCTGCGCATCGGTGAGGACGATACCGGGCGGCGTCTTATGAGCTGGCTCCATCGCGCCCTCCATCAACCGATCAACCGCAGCACGGCCGCGGCGACGACCTCGACCAGGAGGATCGCAAACAGCGCGAACAGATACAGGATCGAGAACTTGAACAGATTGCGGGTCGCGCGCAGCGCAGCGCTGCCGGAGCGATGGCGATACACCCGCACCGCCAGCACCAGCATCCAGCCGCCGAGCGCCAGCGACGCCACGCCATAGATCGCGTCGAAGTACCCGAGCGGCCACGGCGCCGCCGCCACTGCGACCAGCGCGACGGTGTAGAGCAGGATCTGCAGCCGGGTGTGATCGGGACCCGAGACGACCGGCAGCATCGGCACGCCGGCACGGGCGTAGTCGTCGTTCCGAAACAGCGCCAGCGCCCAGAAATGCGGCGGCGTCCAGAAGAAGATGATCAGGAACAGCAGGATCGGCTCGACCGCCAGCGATCCGGTGACCGAGGCCCACGCCACCACCGGCGGCAGCGCACCGGCGGCGCCGCCGATCACGATGTTCTGCGCGGTCCAGCGCTTCAGCCACATCGTGTAGATCACGACGTAGAAGAAGATCGTGAAGGCGAGCAGCGCGGCGGCGATCCAATTGACCAGGATGCCGAGCGTCACCACCGAGAAGAACGCCAGCGTCATGCCGAAGGTCAGCGCCTCCGGCCGCGTCACCCGACCGCGCGGGATCGGACGGTTGGCGGTACGCGTCATCTTGGCGTCGATGTCGTCCTCGTACCACATGTTCAGCGCGCCGGCGGCGCCGCCACCGACCGCAATGCAGATGATCGCGGTGATCGCCAGCACCGGATGGAAGCTCCCCGGCGCCATCAGCAGCCCGACCAGGGCGGTGAACACCACCAGCGACATCACACGCGGCTTCAGCAGGGCGATGTAGTCGGCGACGCCGGCTTCGGAGATCCGGGGCGCAAGCGGGATCGGATTGACGTCGATGACCGACACGGGCTCACCTCTTCTTTCGAGCTGCATCCGCTGCCGCAACAACGGCGGCGGTTGCAGGTTCCAACACCGGCCTCAGCGCACCTGCGGCAGCACCTCGAACTGATGGAAGGGCGGCGGGGACGACAGCGTCCACTCCAGCGTGGTGGCGCCGGCACCCCACGGATTGTCGGCGGCACGCTCCTTACGGATGAAGGCGAGCGCCATTCCGTACAGGAAGACCAGCACGGCGAAGCCGGAGATGTAGGAGCCGATCGAGGACACCAGATTCCAGCCGGCGAACGCGTCCGGATAATCGACGTAGCGCCGCGGCATTCCCGACAGACCGAGGAAGTGCTGCGGGAAGAACACCATGTTGACGCCGATGAAGGTGAGCCAGAAGTGCAGCTTGCCGATGGTCTCGTTGTACATGTAGCCGGTCATCTTCGGGAACCAGTAGTACCAGCCCGCGAAGATCGCGAATACGGCGCCGAGCGACAGCACGTAATGGAAGTGCGCGACGACGTAGTAGGTGTCCTGCAGCACCCGGTCGACGCCGGCATTGGCCAGCACCACGCCGGTGACGCCGCCGACGGTGAACAGGAAGATGAAGCCCACCGCCCACAGCATCGGCGTCTTGAACTCGATCGACCCGCCCCACATCGTGGCGATCCAGGAGAACACCTTCACGCCGGTCGGCACCGCGATCACCATGGTGGCGGCGACGAAATAGGCCTGCGTCGTGCTCGACATGCCGACCGTGTACATGTGGTGCGCCCACACCACGAAGCCGATCACGCCGATCGCCACCATCGCGTAGGCCATGCCGAGATAGCCGAACACCGGCTTCTTGGAGAAGGTCGACACGATCTGGCTGATCATGCCGAAGCCCGGCAGGATCAGGATGTAGACTTCGGGGTGGCCGAAGAACCAGAACAGATGCTGGAACAGCAGCGGATCGCCGCCGCCTTCGGCCGAGAAGAAGGTGGTGCCGAAGTTGCGATCGGTCAGCAGCATGGTGATGGCGCCGGCGAGCACCGGCAGCGACAGCAGCAGCAGAAACGCGGTGATCAGCACCGACCACACGAACAGCGGCATCTTGTGCAGGGTCATGCCCGGCGCCCGCATGTTGAAGATGGTGGTGATGAAGTTGATCGCGCCGAGGATCGACGATGCGCCGGCCAGATGCAGAGCCAGGATCGCGAAGTCGACGGCGGGCCCCGGATGCCCGATGGTCGATAGCGGCGCATACATCGTCCAGCCGGCACCGACGCCGTTCGACGACGGCTCGCCCTCGACGAAGGTCGAGATGATCAGCAGCGCGAACGCGGCCGGCAACAGCCAGAACGAGATGTTGTTCATCCGTGGGAACGCCATGTCCGGCGCGCCGATCATCAACGGCACGAACCAGTTGCCGAAGCCGCCGATCATCGCCGGCATCACCATGAAGAAGATCATGATCAGGCCGTGCGACGTGACGAACACGTTGTAGGTGTGGGTGTTGTGGAAGATCTGAATGCCGGGGAACATCAGCTCGACCCGGATCGCGATCGACATCGCCGCGCCGATGATGCCCGCGATCACGGCGAACACCAGATACATCGTCCCGATGTCTTTGTGGTTGGTCGAGTACAGATAGCGTCGCCATCCGGTCGGATGCGCATGCGCGTGATCGTCGTGCGCGTGTTCGGAATGAGCGACCCTTGCAGCTTCCATTGCCATCTTCAGATCCTGACTTGAAAACCTCAGACCTTGCGGTCTCCGTTCGACGTCTTGCGATCCCGCCGCTTAGCGCGTGGCGGAAGCGGCCGAGGCGTAGGAATCGTCACGCATGCGCGAGGCGACCTGCTGCTTTTTCTTCCAGGCTTCGTACTCCTGTTCGTTCACCACACGGACGACGATCGGCATGAAGGCGTGGTCGCGGCCGCAGAGTTCCGAGCATTGGCCGTAGAAACGGCCTTCCTTGGTGGCCTTGAACCAGGCTTCGTTGAGACGGCCGGGGACGGCGTCGATCTTCACGCCGAACGACGGGACCGCCCAGGAGTGGATCACGTCGGCCGCGGTGGTCTGAATTCGCACCACCTTGTCGACCGGCACCACCATCTCGTTGTCGACGCCGAGCAGACGGGGCGGGACCGGATTCATCTTGGCCCGCTCTTCATCGGTCAGCATGATCGAGGTGAACTCGATCTTGTCGTCGGGATAGGTGTAGGTCCAGTTCCACTGATTGCCGGTCGCCTTCACGGTGAGGTCCGGCTTCGGAATATCGAGTTCGAGAAACAAGAGGCGGAACGACGGCACCGCGACCGCGACCAGAATCAGCACCGGCACGATCGTCCAGGCGACTTCGATCAGCGTGTTGTGAGTCGTCTTCGACGGGACCGGGTTGGCCTTGGCGTTGAACTTCACCACCACGATCACCAGCAGCGCCAGAACGAACAGCGTGATCAGAGTGATCAGCCACAGCATGAAGCCGTGAAACCAGACGATGTTCTGCATTACCGGAGAGGCGGGTTGTTGCAGGGTAACTTCCCACGGGGCCGGCTGCCCCATCTCGGCGAATGCAGTCCCGCCGACCGCCGCCGCACAGCAAGCGATCGCGAGTCCCAGCGACCACCGCCCCAAACGCCCCTTCGACACCTTCATGCCGCCGCGCTCCCTATGACTTGTCACAGCGAGCCCGCCGTATCGGCGTGACCGGCCGTGCAGTTTTATTGCGCTCGGCACAAAAGCGTAGCCTAAGTGCGAACGCTTCTTATTCTACTTTTCAAATCACAATTCTCGGGACGTCGCAATGCAGGAGTGAGGGTTCGCGCGTGCAAACAACCCAGGCCTGCTCATCGGTTAAGAATTTTGTCCGGTGCCGCTGACACAGCGTGTCAGTCTTGTGAGGCCGGCTTGACAGATGTGCCCCTCGCTGTAGGCAAAGCACCCGGATGTCACGGAAGCCTGATTCGCTGGCGCGCGCGCTGCCTTCATGGCGCCGTCATTGCCGGTCAGTCGGAACCCGCCGCCGACCATCCCGTTCAACCGTCACCACCTCGGAAACATCTCTGATGGGCTTCGCCAGACTTTCGCCAATCCTTGCCTCGAGCCGCCGCGCTGCGTCCGGGGCCATGCTGGCGGTCGGGTTGATCGCGCTGGCGGCGCTGGCCGGCAGCAGCACGGCGCAGGCCCAGGGCGCGGTGAGGTCGGTGCATGGTGACTGGCAGATCCGCTGCGACACCCCGCCCGGCGCCAAGGCCGAGCAGTGCGCGCTGATTCAGAGCGTGGTGGCGGAGGACCGCTCCAACGCCGGCCTCACCGTCATCATCCTCAAGACCGCCGATCAGAAGAGCAAGCTGATGCGCGTGGTGGCGCCGCTCGGCGTGCTGCTGCCGTCGGGCCTCGGCCTCAAGCTCGACAACGCCGACATCGGCCGCGCCGGCTTCGTGCGCTGCCTGCCGAACGGCTGCGTCGCCGAAGTGGTGATGGACGACAAGCTGCTCGGCCAGCTGCGCAACGCCAAGACCGCGACCTTCATCATCTTTGAAACGCCGGAAGAAGGCATCGGCTTCCCGCTCAGCCTCAACGGCCTCGGCGAAGGCTACGACAAGCTGCCGTAGGACGGCACGGGACTCTAACGTCCGCGGCCGCCATTCCACAGTCGATAGTCGCCTCGCATCACGCGGCGCCGGCTATGATGCGCTGTGTTTCCGCACAATAGCCGTCATGGCCGGGCCCGACCCGGCCATCCACGGACACACGCACGGCCTCGCTTGAAATCGTGGATGCCCGGGCCTTCGCCGCGTCGAAGCGGCTACGGCCGCGCAGGCGGGTCAAGCCCGGGCATGACGATCTTTGTGGCGAGACGCTATTGAAACCGTCACGCGTGATCGACGCGGCCTCACACCAGCGTCAACGTCACGTCGATGTTGCCGCGGGTGGCGTTGGAATACGGGCAGACGATGTGGGCGCGATCGACCAGTGTCTGAGCCTGGGCCGGATCCATGCCCGGCAGGCTGATCTTCAGCTCCACTTCGATGCCGAAGCCGGTCGGGATCGGGCCGATGCCGACCGAACCGGTGACGCTGACGTCCTTCGGGATCGGCAGCTTGTCGCGCCCGGCGACGAATTTCATCGCGCCGAGGAAGCAGGCCGAGTAGCCGACCGCGAACAGCTGCTCCGGATTGGTGCCGTCGCCGCCGGCGCCGCCGAGTTCCTTCGGCGTGGTCAGGGCGACATCGAGATGGCCATCGCTGCTGACGCCGCGTCCGTCGCGGCCTCCGGTGGCGGTGGCCGTGGCGCGGTAGAGAACTTTCTCGACTGACATGGTGTGGTCCTTTCAGGTGGGAGAGAGGCGGTAGATAAATATCGTGCGACGCTATATCGCGAACGATATATCTGGTGACAAAGTGGAGCTGGCCTTGTTCAACGTCATCCTCGGTCAGGTGCTACGAAACAGATTGGTACGAAGGCCGGTGAGCCGGTCGCGCAGCTCGGCGATCTCGGCGCCCGAATAGCCCATCGCAGCGGCGAGGCAGTCGGGCACGTGCTTGACCCGCGCCCGCAGCCCCCGTCCCTCGTCGGTCAGCGACACGATCACCTGGCGCTCGTCGTCGGCCGACCGCCGCCGCCGGATCAGCCCTCGTGCTTCGAGCCGCTTCAGCAGCGGCGTCAGCGTGGTGGTTTCGAGAAACAGTTGATCGCAGATCTCCGAGACGTTGACCTGATCCTTCTCCCACAGCACCAGCATCACGAGGTATTGCGGATAGGTCAGGTCGAGCTCGCGCAGCAGCGACCGATACACCTTGTTGACCCCGAGCAGCGTCGAATACAGCGCAAAGCACAGCTGGGTCTCCAGCTTCAGCTTATCCGCCGGCCGCGGCGCGCGTGACGATGTCGAGGGCGACTTCATGGATCGCGATTTATATCGCGCACGATATATTGTCAAGCGAGGCATCTGGGTGCGAATGCGTCTCCCTGAGACCCTGCTTGGTGCAGACAGGCTGGATTGCTCCGCTGCGCTCGCAATGACGGCATATTGATCCGAGGCCTGCAAACGCGGTGCGCCCCAATCCGCCAACCCCTCGCAGAACCAGATCAGACCGCCTATCTTGTGATCCAAACAACTTCGGGAACAGGACCTCATGACCAACCCAGCCCAGACCTCGCTCATCGACCGCGCCAATCTCGATCGCGACGAGGTGAGGCGCGAGATCGCGCGGGGGCTGCAGGGGGCGGACGATGGCGAATTGTTTCTCGAATACAGCCAGACCGAGGCGCTGGCGTTCGACAACGGCCGGCTGAAGCAGGCGACCTACGACACCGCGCAAGGCTTCGGTTTACGCGCCGTTAAGGACGACGCGGTCGGCTATGCGCATTCCTCCGACGTGTCGCTGCCGGCGCTGATCCGCGCCGCGGACGCGGTCGCTGCGGTGCGCGGCGACTACAGCGGCAGCCTGTCGGTGGCGCCGCCGCACACCAATGTGCAGCTTTACGGCGACGACAACCCGCTCGACGCGCCGGGCTTCGAGGCCAAGGTCAAGCTGCTCGGCGAGATCGACGCCTATATCCGCGACAAGGATCCGCGGGTGCGGCAAGTGTCGGTCTCGGTCGGCGCCACCTGGCAGGTGGTCGAGATCCTGCGTCCCGACGGCGAGAGCTACCGCGACATCCGCCCGCTCGTGCGCGTCAACGTCTCGGTGGTCGCCGGCCAGGGCGACCGTCAGGAGAGCGGGTCCAAAGGCTATGGCGGCCGCGAGCCCTATGCGCGGTTCATCGAGACCAAGGCGTGGCGTGACGCCGCCGATGGCGCGCTGCGCGAGGCGCTGGTCAATCTCGAATCCGTGCCCGCGCCCGCCGGCGAGATGGACGTGGTGCTCGGCCCCGGCTGGCCCGGCGTGATGCTGCACGAAGCGGTCGGCCACGGCCTCGAGGGCGATTTCAACCGCAAGAAGACCTCGGCCTTTGCCGGCCTACTCGGCCAACAGGTCGCCGCCAAGGGCGTCACCGTGGTGGACGACGGCACCATCTCGGCGCGGCGCGGCTCGCTGTCGATCGACGACGAGGGCACCCCGACCAGCCGCACCGTGCTGATCGAGGACGGCATCCTCACCGGCTACATGCAGGACCGCCAGAACGCCCGGCTGATGGGCATGAAGCCGACCGGCAACGGCCGCCGGCAGTCCTATGCCCACGTCCCGATGCCGCGAATGACCAACACCTACATGCTGGCCGGCCAGCGCGACCCGGCCGAAATCCTCGCCTCGGTGAAAAACGGCATCTACGCGGTGAACTTCGGCGGCGGCCAGGTCGACATCACGTCAGGCAAATACGTGTTCCAGTGCACCGAGGCCTACCGGATCGAGAACGGCAAGATCGGCGCACCGCTGAAGGGCGCGATGCTGATCGGCAACGGTCCGACCGATTTGCACCGCATTTCCATGATCGGAAGTGACATGCAGCTCGACGACGGCATCGGCACCTGTGGCAAGAACGGCCAGGGCGTGCCGGTGGGTGTCGGTCAGCCGACGCTGCGCATGGACAGGATCACGGTCGGAGGCACCGGCGGATGACGACGAAGACGGAGACGGCCGCGAGCACCGCGCGGCGCTGGGGCTCGCAGCTGACGCAGCTCGCCGCCGTGGTGGCGATCGTGCTGGTCGGCAAGGGCGCGGTCGCCGAGCCGTTCTACGTGCCGTCCGGCTCGATGGAGCCGACGCTGCTGATCGGCGACGCGCTGCTGGCCTCGAAATATCCGTACGGCTATTCGGCTGCCTCGCTGCCGATCCATGTGTCGGTCCCGGAAAGCGGGCGAGTGTTCGGCGCGACGCCGCACCGCGGCGACGTGGTGGTGTTTCGCTGGTCCGGCGATCGCTCGCAGGTCTGGGTCAAGCGCGTAGTCGGCCTGCCCGGCGACCGGGTGCAGCTCGACAACGGCCGAGTGTTCATCAACGGCGTCGCCGCCAAGGTGACGCCGGACGGCGTCGGCCGCGCCGAGGACGACAACGGCTCGTATGAGACCGCCGCGCGCTACATCGAGACGCTGCCCGGCGGCGTCGCCCACCCGATCTTCAAGCTGTACGACAATGGCCGGCTCGACAACACGGGGGAGGTCACGGTGCCGCCCGGCCACCTGTTCGTAATGGGCGACAATCGCGACAACTCCGCCGACAGCCGCGTGCCGGTCAGCGAAGGCGGCGTCGGCATGCTGCCGATCGACGATCTGGTCGGCCGGGTCGATGCCATCGTCGGCTCGTGGAATCCCGGCGTCCGCCGCCAGCCGGTCACCGATTGGTTCTCCGGCTTCCGCGTCGCGCGGTTCTTCACCGCGGTGCATTGAGCCGCAAGCGTTTTGCGCCTCAGCGCACCACGCCGGAGATGAACCCGGCCTTGCGGCGCGGCGGCTTGATCTGGCTTTTCAGGAAACAGCGGGCGTTGCGGCCGACATAGCCGGGACGCGCATAGGTCCAGGCCCGGCACTTGTGCTCGTCGACGCAGGCCGCCTTGCAAGCCTCGTCACCCTCGCCCGATTTCAGTTCGAAATTGCGGTAGTCGCCGCCGAAGCGGTCGATCGAAACTTCGTTGGAATCGTTGCGCGGCTCCAGCACGCCGGCACCGCGGACGCCGGACACGCAGCACGAGTTCGGCGTGCGCGGCGGAACCGTGCTCTTCAGCCAACACATCGCACCGTCTTCGGGCGAGCGCGGATAGCTGAAGGTCCACGACCGGCAGCGCTTGTCGCGCTCGCACATCAGCGCGCATTCGGCCGGGTCGCCGCTGGTCACAGGCGTGCGCAGGTAATCGCCGCCGATGCGATCAATATTGGCTTGGGCACGGGACGCATGCGGCGACAGCGCCGCCGCAGCCACGGCGAGCACGAGCAAACACGCCCTGAGCAGGCCGCTTCGCATTCACACTTGCTTTCGCGTTAGGCCCGGAACTTTGGCCGATGGAACTCAGGCCAATCCGGAGCGCAGCCCCACGGCCCATCTGACGGCCGGCAACCTGTATGGCGGATGAACGGCGCGGGCCAGCGCGGTCTTGGTCCGCCAGCGCTCAGAACGCGTATTCGTCGTAGGCCGGCTCCACCGAGCCGCGCCACGCACCCTGATACTTCTCGAGCATCTCCTCGGCCGGGGTATGCCCGTTGTCGAGAATACGGTCGAGCGGCGCCAGATGCCGCGATTCGTCGAGGCCGGTTGGATCGACACGGCCGCGGCGGCGCAGCCCGGCATGCGCCAGCACCAGGCACTCCTTGGCGATTTCGAACAGGAAGCGGTTGCCGATCTTGGCCTTGAAGCCGAGCCGCGGCACCTCGTCCCGCAGCGCCTGGCGCTCCTCGGCGCTCCAGCCTTTGACCAGCTCCCAGGCGGCGTCGAGGCTGGTGTCGTCGTACAGCAGGCCGACCCAGAACGCCGGCAGCGCCGTCAGGCGGCCCCACGGCTGGCCGTCGGCGCCGCGCATTTCCAGGTACCGCTTCAGCCGCACCTCGGGGAAGATCGTCGACAGATGATTAGCCCAGTCCGACAGCGTCGGCCGCTCGCCGGGCAGCTTATCGTTCTTGCCGTCGAAGAAGTCACGGAACGACGAGCCGGCCACATCGATATAGCTGTCGCCGCGCTTGACGAAGTACATCGGCACGTCGAGCGCGTAGTCGACCCAGCGCTCGAATCCCATGCCGTCCTCGAAAGCCCACGGCAGCATGCCGGAGCGATCATTGTCGGTGTCGCGCCAGATCTCGGAGCGGAACGACAGGAAGCCGTTCGGCTTGCCTTCGGTGAACGGCGAGTTGGCGAACAGCGCGGTCGCGACCGGCTGCAGCGCGACCGAGACGCGCAGCTTCTTGACCATGTCGGCTTCCGAGGAAAAGTCGAGATTGGTCTGCACCGTGCAGGTCCGGTACATCATGTCGAGGCCGTAACGACCGACCTTCGGCATGTAGTTGGTCATGATCTTGTAGCGGCCCTTCGGCATCACCGGGATTTCGCTGCGCGACCACGATGGCGTCATGCCGAGGCCGAGGAAGCCGATCCCGAGCGGCGTCGCCACTTCACGCACCTGCGCCAGATGCGCCATCAGCTCGGCGTGGGTCTGGTGCACGGTCTCGACCGGCGCGCCCGACAATTCGAACTGGCCGCCCGGCTCCAGCGAGATCGCGCCGCCGCCGGTGACGTCGTGCAGCCCGATGATATGCGGGCCTTCCATGATCGGCTCCCAGCCGAGCAGGATCTGCATCCCTTCGAGCAGGGCGCCGATGCCGCGGGCGCCCTCGTAGGGCACCGGATGATGGCCGTCGAGCGTGAACGGGGTCTTTTCGTGTTCGGTGCCGATGCGGAATTCGGCCGGCGATTTCACGCCCGCTTCGATCCACGCGACGAGTTCATCACGCGAATTCAGCGGGGTCATATCGAGCTGGTCACGCGCCATGGGAAGTCCGGAAAAAGCGCGCGGGATCGGGCGACGCGAGGTGGTGGAAGCCGCGGCCGGAAGCAACCGCGAACACGAAGCGAGAGCTGTTTATCATCGCGAGACTGCGGTGTCTCGCGCATCAAGCGCAGCGGCGGAGCCGTCGCACGAGCAGCCGAGCCGGTCGAGCAGCCCGCACAGCCGGACGGCGTCGGCATCGGACAATTTCGAGCCGACGTGTTTTTCGATCGCCGCCGAATAGGCGGCCCACATCTTCTTCTGCAATTCGCGGCCCGCCTCGGTGATTTCGACGAACTGGCCGCGCTTGTCGCTACGGCACTCACGGCGCACCACCAGCCCCTCGTCGACCAGCCGGTCGACCAGCCGCGAGGTGGAGTATTGCGGGATCAGCATCTGCTTTTCGAGCTCGACCGGGCGCATTTCGCCGCCCGGCGCGCGCGACAATTCGAGCAGCGCGTCGTACCAGGCCAGCGGCGGGAAGCCCGCCTTCTTCAATTCCTGCTCGACAGCGTCCAACACCCGGCTCCGGACCCGCATCAGGCGGACCCAGGCCGCAGTGGCCTCGGTCGACGGCTTGCGTTTCATCGGTTCGTCCATCCGCGGCGACTGTAACCCAGTGTATGCAGCTGCATCAATCTTGACTTGCCCATGCACCGGCATTTAATCGCCCGCGCGCCTGAATCCAATCCCGCCGAGGAGCCCCTGCCATGAAGCTGTATTATTCGCCCGGTGCATGTTCGCTGTCGCCGCATATCGCGCTCAGCGAGGCCGGCCTGCCGTTCGACCTGGTCAAGGTCGACATCCGGGCGAAGAAGCTGGAGACCGGCGAGGACTATGCGGCCATCAACCCGAAGGGCTCGGTGCCGGCGCTCGGTCTCGACGACGGCTCGGTGCTGACCGAGGGCCCGGCGATCGTGCAGTTCATCGCCGACAAGGAAGGCTCCGGCAAGCTGGCGCCGGCCAACGGATCGCCGGAGCGCTACCGGCTGCAGGAATGGCTGAACTACATCTCGACCGACCTGCACAAGAGCTTCGGCCCGCTGTTCGCCCCGACACTCGGCGAAGACGCCAAGAATTTCTTCAAGGACCGCATCGCCCGGCACCTCGGCTATGTCGACAAGCAGCTCGCCGGCAAAGACTATCTGATGGGCTCGTCGTTCACGGTCGCCGACGGCTATCTGTTCGTGATCCTGAGCTGGTGCGACCGGATGAAGATCGACCTCGCCTCCTACCCCAACCTCGCCGCCTTCAAGGCCCGCGTCGCCGCCCGCCCGAAGGTGCAGGCGGCGATGCAGAGTGAAGGGCTGCTGCAGAAGGCGTGAGGGATTTCGTTTTTCGCTCGTCATTGCGAGCGCAGCGAAGCGACGAAGCAATCCAGCGCGGTGCACTGAACTGGATTGCTTCGCTTCGCTCGCAATGACGGAGTGGGAGTAGCGCGGAAAGACAAAGGGCCGGATCACGATGATCCGGCCCTTGTTGTTTCTGCTGAAAGTAAGAGGAAGCCTCGCCCCAGCGGCAGCGCGCTCCCTCTCCCGCTTGCGGGAGAGGGGTGGGGTGAGGGCGACGCGAGCACTGATGCTCGGTCGCGTGACCCATCCCGCTTGCGGGAGAGGTCGCATCGCGTAGCGATCAAGGTAAGGCCAATCTCTCCGCAGATTGCGAACTGAGTGCCTGGGGCGCCCTCACCCCAGCCCTCTCCCGCAAGCGGGAGAGGGAGCCGGCTGTGCTCGGAGTGACTACGCCGCCGCCTGCTTCTTCGGGGCGAAGCGGTGGTAGAAGGTGTCGCCGGTCTTGGCCATGTCTTCGAGCAGCTTCGGCGGGGTGAAGCGCGAGCCGTATTTGCCCTCGAGCTTGTGGCACAGCGCCACGAACTCCTTGGTGCCCATGAAGTCGATATAGCTGAGCGTGCCGCCGGTGAACGGCGCGAAGCCGAAGCCGAGGATCGAGCCGACATCGGCCTCGCGCGGATCGACGATGACATTGTCCTCGACGGTGCGTGCCGCTTCCACCGCCTGCACGGCGAGGAAGCGCTGCTTCAGCTCTTCGACGTCGATGGTATCCGGATCGAGGTGCTTGGGCTGCAGCGCGGCAATGCCGTCCCACAGGCTCTTCTGACCCTTGCCCTTCTCCGGATAGACGTAGAAGCCCTTGCCGTTCTTGCGGCCAAACCGGCCCTGCTTCTCGACCAGCTCGACCATCAGCTTCTTCTGCTGCTGATCGACCGCCTGTTCGCCGAGGTCCGCTTCGGTGGCCTTCATGATCTTGAGGATCAGGTCGAGCGCGACTTCGTCGGCCAGCGACAGCGGGCCGACCGGCATGCCGGCCATCTTGGCGGCGGTCTCGATCATCGGCGCCGGGACGCCTTCCATCAGCATCTCGAGGCCTTCGGCGGTGAAGCGCAGCACGCAGCGGTTGGCGAAGAAGCCGCGGCTGTCGTTCACCACGATCGGGGTCTTGCCGATCTGCCGGGTGTAGTCGAGCGCGGCCGCCAGCGTGGCGTCGCTGGTGTTGTTGCCGAGGATGACTTCGACCAGCATCATCTTCTCGACCGGCGAGAAGAAGTGGATGCCGATGAACTTCGACTGGTCCTTGAACTCTTCGGCCAGCGAGTTGATCGGCAGGGTCGAGGTGTTGGAGGCGAAGATCGCGCCTTCCTTCAGCAGCGGCTGCGCCTTGGCGTAGGTCTCGGCCTTGACCTTGCGATCCTCGAACACGGCTTCGATGACGAGGTCGGCATCCGAGATCGCATTGAAGTCGGCGGTCGCGGTGATCCGCGACATCAGCGCGTCGCGGTCGGCCTCCTTGGCGCGCCCCTTCTTGATGAGACCTTCGATGACCGACTGGCAGTGCGCCTTGCCCTTGTCGGCGCTCTCCTGGTCGCGGTCGATCAGCACCACTTCGATGCCGGCCTTGGCCGAGACGTAGCCGACGCTGGCGCCCATGAAGCCGGCGCCGATGATGGCGAGCTTCTTGACCTTGGTCGGCGGCACGCCCTGCGGACGGCGCGCGCCCTTATTCAGCTCCTGCATCGACAGGAACAGGCTGCGGATCATCGCAGCCGCTTCCTTGGTCTGCAGCACATGCGCGAAGTAGCGGGACTCGATGCGCAGCGCGACGTCCATCGGCACCAACAGGCCCTCATAGACGCAGCTCATGATGGCGCGGGCGGCCGGATAGTTGTCGTAGGTCTCGCGGCGATAGATCGCGTTGCCGGCCGGGAACATCATCATGCCCTGCTTGGAGAACACCGGGCCGCCGGGCAGCTTGAAGCCCTTCTCGTCCCACGGCGCCACCGCCTTGCCGCCGTTCTTGATCCAGTCCTTGGCGGTGTTGATCAGATCGGCCGCGGGCACCACGGCGTCGACCAGCTTCAGCGCCTTGGCCTTGTCGAGCTTGATCTGATCGCCCTTGAGCAGGATGGTCATCGCCTCCTGCGGATTGACGATGCGCGGAATCCGCTGGGTGCCGCCGCCGCCCGGGAACAGGCCGACCTTGATCTCGGGCAGGCCGAGGCGGGTCTTCGGATTGTCGGCCGCGACGCGATAGTGGCAGGCCAGCGTGACTTCGAAGCCGCCGCCGAGCGCCAGACCGTTGATTGCCGCGACCCACGGCTTACCGCCCGTCTCGATGCCGCGCAGGATCTGCGACAGCTTGCGGCTCTCGTCGAACAGCATTTTCTGGGCGGCTTCCTCGCCCTTGTCTTTGCGGATCTGGGCGAACTGCTGGTTCATGCCCTCCAGCATCGACAGATCGGCACCGGCGCAGAACGCCTCCTTGGCCGAGGTGATCACCACGCCCTTGACCGCGGCGTCCTTGGTAGTCGCTTCCGCGATCGCGCCGAGTTCCTCGATCGTCGTTGCGTCGAGCACGTTCATCGACTTGCCGGGCAGGTCCCAGGTGACGAGCGCAATGCCGTCGGCGTCGGTCTCGACTTTGAAGTTCTTGAAGGCCATCTGATTAGCTCCTTCGATGCCAGCAGCCGTTGCGGCGCGGCGGTTGATGTTCTTCTCCCCTCCCCCGCAAGGGGGAGGGAGCAGGCCTGCGCGCGTTGCGCGGCCCGCGGTGCTATCGAATACTCACACCCGCTCGATGATCGTTGCGGTGCCCATTCCGCCGCCGATGCACAGCGTCACCAGCGCGGTTGCCTTGCCGGTGCGCTCGAGCTCGTCGAGCACGGTTCCGAGGATCATCGCGCCGGTGGCGCCGAGCGGATGGCCGAGCGCGATCGCGCCGCCATTGACGTTGATCTTGTCGTTGTCGATCTCGAACGCCTGGATGTAGCGCAGCACGACCGAAGCGAACGCCTCGTTGAGCTCGAACAGGTCGATGTCGCTCTTCTTCATGCCGGAGCGCTCGAACAGCTTGTTGGTGACGTCGACCGGACCGGTCAGCATCATCGCCGGCTCCGAGCCGATATTGGCGAAGGCGCGGATCTTGGCGCGCGGCTTCAGGCCGTGCTTCTCACCGGCTTCCTTGCTGCCGAGCAGCACCGCGCCGGCGCCGTCGACGATGCCCGACGAGTTGCCGGCATGGTGCACGTAGTTGACCTTCTCGACTTCCGGGTGCGACTGGATCGCCACCGCGTCGAACCCGCCCATCGCGGCGATCGGCGCGAACGACGGCTGCAGCTGCGCCAGCGACTGCATCGTCGTCGAGGGACGCATGTGCTCGTCCTTCGCCAGGATGGTCAGGCCGTTGATGTCCTTCACCGGCACCACCGACTTGTCGAACCGGCCTTCGTCCCAGGCCTTCGCGGCGAGCTGCTGGCTGCGCACCGCATAGGCGTCGACGTCGTCGCGCGAGAAGCCGTATTTGGTGGCGATCAGGTCGGCCGAAATGCCCTGCGGCATGAAGTAGGACGGGATCGCCATCGACGGATCCATCGGCCAGGCACCGCCCGAAGCACCGATGCCGATACGGCTCATCGATTCGGCGCCGCCGCCGATCACCAGCTCGTGCTGGCCGCTCATGATCTGCGCCGCGGCGAAGTTCACCGCATCGAGACCGGAGGCGCAGAACCGGCTGATCTGCACGCCGGGCACCGCCTCGCCGAGGCCCGCCTTCATCGCCGCGAAACGCGCGATGTCCGAGCCGGCTTCGCCGACCGGATCGACCACACCCATCACGACGTCATCGACCACGTCCTTCTTGAGGTTGTTGCGCTCCTTCAGCGCCTTCAGCGGCACGGTGGCGAGCGCCAGCGCGGTCACCTCGTGCAGCGAGCCGTCGGCCTTGCCGCGGCCGCGCGGAGTGCGAACGTGATCGTAAATATAGGCTTCGGGCATCCGTTTTCTCCCGTTTCGGTCCGGGCTCACAGGAGCCGGACGAATTGAACAATCGCGTGTCGAGGCGTCATTGCGAGGAGCGTAGCGACGAAGCAATCCAGACTTCGTGCGCGGCTCGGACTACTTCGCTTCGCTCGCAATGACGACGTTGGTTTGACGAAAGCGTCAGAACGCTTCCGCCGGCAGTTCCATCAGCGTGGCGCAGCCGGATTCGATCCGGGTCAGCCGCAGCGCGGTTTCCGGCAGCATCCGCTCGGCGAAGAACCGGCCGGTGACCAGCTTGCGGGTCAGGAAGGGCTTTGCACCCTCGGCCGCGATCTTGTCCTGCGCCACCTTGGCCATCTTGGCCCACATGTAGCCCATCGCAACGAGGCCGAAGAGGTGCATGTAGTCGGTGGCGGCGGCACCGGCGTTGTCCGGCTGCGCCATCGCGTTCATCATCAGCCAGGTGGTGGCCTTCTGCAGATGGCCGAGCGAAGTCGACAGCGGCGCCACGAACGGCTTCATCGCCTCGTCGCCGCCGTGCTCCTTGGCGAAGGCGCCGACCTCGGCGAAGAACGCCATCACGGCGCGGCCGCCGTCACGCGGCAGCTTGCGGCCGACCAGATCGAGCGCCTGAATGCCGTTGGCGCCTTCGTAGATCATCGCGATGCGGGCATCGCGGACGAACTGCTCGACGCCGTTGGCGGCGATGTAGCCGTGGCCGCCGTAAACCTGCTGCGCGGCGACCGCATTGGCAAAGCCGCCGTCGGTCAGAACGCCCTTCAGCACCGGCGTCATCAGGCCGAGATGATCGTCGGCCACCTGGCGCTCCTTGGCGTCGCTGGAACGATGCGCGACGTCGCTCTTCAGCGCGGTCCACAGCACCAGCGCCCGCGCCGCCTCGTTGAACGCGCGCATCGTCAGCAGCGCGCGGCGGATGTCGGGATGCACGATGATCGGATCGGCCGGCTTGTCGGTCGCCTTCGGTCCCGACAGCGCCCGGCCCTGCAGCCGCTCGCGGGCGTATTCGACGGCGTTCTGATAGGCGACTTCCGACTGCGCCAGGCCCTGCACGGCGACGCCGAGGCGAGCCTCGTTCATCATCACGAACATGCCCTGCATGCCCTTGTTCTCTTCGCCGACCAGCCAGCCGGTGGCGCCGTCGTAGTTCATGGTGCAGGTGGCGTTGCCGTGGATGCCCATCTTGTGCTCGATCGAGCCGCAGATCACGCCGTTGCGGGCGCCGACGGTACCGTCGGGGTTGACCAGGAATTTCGGCACCACGAACAGCGAGATGCCCTTGATTCCGGCCGGTGCGCCTTCGATCCGCGCCAGCACCAGATGAATGATGTTATCGGCCATATCGTGCTCACCGGCCGAGATGAAGATCTTGGTACCGGTGATCTTGTAGCTGCCGTCCGCCTGCTTCACCGCCTTGGTCCGCAGCAGGCCGAGATCGGTGCCGCACTGCGGCTCGGTGAGGTTCATGGTACCGGTCCACTCGCCGGACACCATCTTGGGCAGATAAGTCTGCTTCTGCTCCGGCGAGCCGTGCACCGTCAGCGCCGCCGCGGCGCCCATCGTCAGGCCCGGGTACATCGCAAACGCCATGTTGGCGGAGTTCAGGAATTCCTGCACCGTCTGGGTCAGCGTGATCGGCAGGCCCTGGCCGCCATATTCGGCCGGCGACGACAGGCCCATCCAGCCGCCTTCGGCGATCTGCTTGTAGGCGTCCTTGAAGCCCTTCGGCGTGGTGACGCTGCCGTCGTCGTGACGGGTGCAGCCTTCGTGATCGCCGACCGCGTTGAGCGGATGCAGCACTTCCTCGCTCAGCCGCGCCGCCTCGTTGATGATCGCGTCGCGCACGTCGGCCGCAGCATCGGCGAACCCGGGCAGGTTGTTGTAGCGGTCGAACTGAAAAACGTCGTTGAGCAGGAAGCCGACTTCTTCAACCGGGGCCTTGTAGATCGTCATGCGGTTCTCTCGATCGGGATCAGGTGTGAAGTGTGCGCCGCCTGAAACAACTTCAGGCGACGGCGAGATGAATTCGACCAGTCGCCGGCGCGCTTATTGCTGCGCCAGCTGTTCTCCCATCAAGCGATGCAGCAGGTTGATCGCTTTCAAGGGTCTTACCATGACCTTGAAGTGGGTAATACGTCCGTCGTCGGCGAAGGTGATGATGTCGACGCCGTTGATCTTGATGCCTTCGATCACGTTCTCGAACTCGAGCACCGCGCTGTTATCGCTGCGCCATTCGCCCACATAGGTGAAGCCCGGGCCGCCCAGCACCTTTTCGGCCCCCTTGAGGTACTTGAACACGATGTCCCGCCCGACCTGCGGGGTGTGAACCACCGGGCTTTCGAACACCGCGTCCGGATGCAGCAGATCCCACAACGCATCTGAGTCGTGGGACTTCATGAAGGCATACCAGGTGTCGAGCCCGTTCAAGGCCATCGGCAGTTCTCCGGATGAGCGAGATAAAATTGCGGCGAAGACGTAGGGCGGGTCGGATGTTCGACCATCATCGGTCGCGACATCAAGCGCGATGACGCCGCGGCGCACTCGGGCGCCGGCACGTCTCCAAATCGCTGCAAAGCACCGGGGTGGCGGCTCGGGACAGGTCGACCATCGGCCGCTGGACCAACATGGCGTGCACGAGCGCTCCTCCGATGTGATGATTTCCAGCGGCCGCAACGTAGCAGCCTGCCAGATCATCTCCATACACCTCTGAATGGCATCTAACGGCCCGGCTTGGCCGTGTCAATACACGCGTGTATGGTGCCGGCATGGATTCGGATACCAAAGATCGGCTGACGCGCGCGGACTGGCTTGCCCACGGGCTGCGGACACTCGCCCGACATGGCGCCAACGCCCTCAAAGTCGGCGATCTAGCCGCGGGCTTGGACGTGTCGCGCGGCAGTTTCTATTGGCACTTCAAGGACGCCACCGACTTCCGCACCCAGCTGCTGCAGCTCTGGAAGGAGCGGGTTACCGAGCAGGTTTTCCGCGAGATTGATGCGGCGATCGTCGGCCCCGCACGGCTGACACATCTGATGAAGCTCGCCTTCAACGAGGACCGCAGCCTCGACCGCGCCATCCGCGAGCTCGCCGCGACTGATCCGGCCGCCGCCGAGATGGTCGCCGCGGTCGACGCGAGGCGGGTGGAATACCTGTCCAAGCTGATGATCGAATCCGGCGTCGAGAGCCGCCACGCCCGGCCGCGGGCGGAGTTCCTGTACTGGGCCTATATCGGCCAGACCGCGGTGATGAATCCGGCGCTCAACGCCGTGACGGAATCTGACATCGACGACCTCAGCGCGCTGTTCACCCGCGCCGGCGGTTAGCGACGCCGGCGGTAACGGACGGCCTCCTGAGCCGCTCCCGCCTCGCTCCAGGCGCGGCAAATAGCTGCAAAACCAAGCTATCTGCCTCGATCGTTAAGTTTCACCGCCGTCCGCGCTGATCCTTAACTCGGTATTTACCCTAACGGGAAAAAGTCGATCCAGAGGCAGACTCCCGCGTCGTGTCGATGTTCGCTTGAGCAAGACGCGGAGGTGTGCGGGGCGCGGCTGGGGCCGGCTTGGGTGCGGACAAGAGCATGAATCGCGTGTCGTGGAGTGTCGAGGAGATCGAGCCGTCAGTGCGCGAGAAGGCCGAGGCCGCCGCAAAGCGCGCCGGGCTGTCGCTCACCGACTGGATCAATGCTCAGCTCGGCGAGGCTGCCCCGCAGCAGCCGGCCACCGAACAACCGCGCATGCCCGGCCGCCCCGCAATGCCCGAGCGCAGCGCTACCGAAGTCGCTGAAATCCATCAGCGGCTCGACGCCATCGCCCGCCAGATCGACCATATTTCCCGCACGCCGGCGCGCAGTGAGCCGCCGGTCGCGCGGCAGCTGAACGACGCGATTTCCCGGCTCGACGCCCGCCTGGCGCGGATTACCGAGCCAAAGCCCGCGGCAGCTCGGCCGGCCGAGGCCGCAGCCGTGCCGGCCCAATCGCCCACCGAGCGCGTCGAACGCGCCGCCGAGCAAGTCTACCCCTCCCCCACGCTCGACCCGAACGCGCTCGACAAGGCGATTGCCGAAATCGCCGCGCGGCAGAGCGAACTCGATGCCAGCATCGGCCGGATGCCGCGGCAGCCGGCGTCGTTTGCGCCGCCGATCGCGCCCGCGATGGCCCCCCCGAATCCGCTGGCCGGGCCGGATTTCACCAGCCTGGAGAAGCAGCTCCACAAGATCACCAGCCAGATCGACGCGCTGCAGCGCTCCGACAAGGTCGAACAATCGATCGCCGCGTTCCGTGCCGACCTCGCCGAGATCCGCCAGACCATCACCGAAGCGATGCCGCGCAAGGCGATCGAAACGCTGGAAGGCGAGATCCGCTCGCTGGCGCAGCGGCTCGATGAAAGCCGGGCCAACGGCAGCGACAGTGAAGTGATTGCCGGCATCGAACGCGCGCTCGGCGAGATCTACACCGCGTTGCGCTCGCTGACGCCGGCCGAACAGCTCGCGGGCTTCGACGAAGCGATCCGCAATCTCGGCGGCAAGATCGACATGATCGTCCGCAACAGCGACGATCCGGGCACGGTCCAGCAGCTCGAGAACGCCATCGGCGCGCTGCGCGGCATCGTCTCCAACGTCGCTTCCAATGAAGCGCTGGGGCAACTCAGCGCCAACGTCCACGTGCTCGGCGAGAAGATCGAACAGCTGGCGCAGGCCGACAACCACAGCATCTCGTTTGCCGCCCTGGAGCAGCGCATCTCGGCGCTGACCGCAGCGCTGGAAAGCCGCGAGCGCCCTGCCCCGAGCGAATCCACCGAGCAGCTCGAAAGCGCCGTGCGGGCGCTGTCGGAGCGGATCGATCATCTGCCGATCGGCAACGACAATCAGTCCGCGTTCGCGCATCTGGAACAACGCGTCACACATCTGCTGGAGCGGATGGAAGCCGCGACCGAGCAGCGCGGCGGCAGCGCCAATCTCGGGCGGGTCGAGGAAGGCCTGCACGACATTCTGCGGATGCTGGAGCGGCAGCAGTCGCAATTTGCGGTGCTGACGGAGCTCGATCGCCGGCCGGCGCCGGCGCTCGACCCGAGCTTCGTCGACACCATCAAGCGCGAACTCTCCGACATGCGCTTCAGCCAGTCGGAAACCGATCGCCACACTCAGGATTCGCTCGAGGCGGTGCACAACACCCTTGGCCATGTCGTCGACCGGCTGGCGATGATCGAAGGCGATCTGCGCACCGCGCGGGCGACACCTCCGCTGGCACCGCCGCCCGTCCTAACTCCGGCCCCCGAACCGGCGAAGCCCGCTTTCCTGGCTGCCGCGCCGATCGCACCGGCCCCGGTTACTCCCGCAGCCGCGCCTGTTCCGCCGCAGCCTCAGCCCGAGATGGCCAATCCGGCCGTCGAGGCGTTCGCTGCCGCGCCGCGCGAGTTCGCCGCCGCCAAACCAGCCGCCGAGCCACCGGCCCCGGCGCCCGAGCCGCGTGGGCCGCGCGCTTTCCACGACATCCACGAGTCCGCCGCGGGCCCGCACCAGCCGCAGAAGATCGAGCCGGTCGTTGCTGTGCCGCCGCCCGCTCGCCGGGAAGCCACACTGCCGCCGGACCATCCGCTCGAGCCCGGCACCAAGCCACCGGCCCGGGTCGCTTCGCCGTCGGAACGGATCGCCGCTTCTGAAAGCGCGCTGGGCGAGATCGCGCCGGCGCAGCCGGAGCCGGCAAACGCCACCAGCTTTATCGCTGCCGCGCGCCGCGCCGCGCAGGCGGCGGCGTCCGCCAGCGCCGGCAAGGCCAAGCCCGGCAAGCCGAAGACCGATGGCGACAAGCCCGATCCGGACGGCGGCACACCGGGCTCGCCGCTCGGCTCCAAGATCAAGTCGCTGCTGGTCGGCGCCAGCGTCGTCGTGATCGTGCTGTCCAGCTTCCAGATGGCAATGAAACTGTTCGACAGCGGCGAAGCGCCGCCGGTCGCCAGCGTCACTGCGCCAAAGCCCAGCCCGGCGCCGGAAAAACAGCGCCTGCCTGCGGACGAGCGGCAATCCGATCCGACCGAGCCCGCCGCGCCGCCGTCTGTCGCGCCGGTCGCTCCGCCGCCGTCGATGATTTCGCCGACTCCGGTCGAGCGTCAGTCGCTGTACACGCCGCCGGCGGCGCAGCAGACCGAGCCTGCCGCGTCCAGCGACATCACCGGCACGATCCCGTCGCAGCCGAGCGCTGCGCCGGAGAAGTTCGGCACCGTCGCGATTCCGTCCGCCGAGCGGCTGCCCGACACCATTGGCGGTGCGACGTTGCGTACCCTGGCGCTCAAGGGCGACGCCGCCGCCGCTTACGAAGTCGCGACCCGTTACGCCGAAGGCAAGGGCGTGCCGGTGAACTACGACGAAGCCGCCAAATGGTATCAGCGCGCAGCGGATGCCGGCGTGACGCCGGCGATCTTCCGCATCGGCACGCTGTATGAAAAGGGCCTCGGCGTGAAGCGCGACCTCGACGTTGCGCGGAAGCTGTATTCGACCGCGGCTGATCGCGGGAACGCCAAGGCGATGCACAATCTGGCCGTGCTGTACGCCGACGGCGGCAGCAAGGGCGCGAACTACAAGACCGCTGCGGCCTGGTTCCGCAAGGCTGCCGAGCGTGGCGTTGCCGACAGCCAGTTCAACCTCGGCATCCTGTATGCCCGCGGCATCGGCGTCGATCAGAACCTCGCGGAGTCGTACAAGTGGTTCTCTCTCGCCGCCGCTCAGGGCGACGAGGATGCGGGCCGCAAGCGCGAAGATGTCGCCAAGCGCCTCGACCCGCAGTCGCTGGCGGCCGCCAAGCTCGCGATCCAGACCTTCACGGCCGAACCGCAGCCCGACGCCGCCGTCAAGGTCGCGGCGCCAGCCGGCGGCTGGGACGGGCAGCCGGCCGCCGCGGCCAAGCGCGCGGCCCGCTAACGCCAGCGTCCATCAGGTGGACGAGATCGCCGCTACCGAGCCTAAAAAACTCGGTTGCGACCGATTCTGTAATCCCGGCGTGAACTAATTTCGGTTATGCAAGGACAGCGGTTCAGATGGACCGCGATCTGGCGCGAAGTCCGCCATGCCGGTCCGGCTGAGCGGGTCTGATGTGTTGCCAGATCATTGAATCAAGAACATCTCCGGGGCGAAGCGTCAGCCGTTGAGCCGGGGGATGCTGTCGTCACAGCGAGAACTCCGAAGCGAACCGCGCGTGCAGCTCTATCTCCCGATCGCCGATCTCCCGGTCAACGTCCTGCTCGTGCTGGCGATGGGCGCCGCGGTCGGTTTCGTGTCGGGGATGTTCGGCGTCGGCGGCGGCTTCCTGATGACGCCGCTGCTGATCTTCATCGGCATCTCGCCCGCGGTCGCGGTCGCCTCGGTGACCAGCCACATGGCTGCCTCCTCATTCTCCGGTGCGCTGTCGTACTGGAGACGCCGCGCAATCGATCCTCTCCTCGCGTTCGTGCTGTTATGCGGGGGCATTGCCGGTACAGGACTTGGCGTCTGGTTCTTCGTGCTGATGCGCTCGGTCGGTCAGCTCGACCTGGTGATCGCAGTGTCCTATGTGGTGCTGCTGACCTCGGTCGGCGGTCTGATGGTGTACGAAGGCATCCGCGCGATCCGACGCACCAGCCGCGGCGAGGTGCCGCTGGCGGGCCGCTCCGGCAACCGCAACTGGCTGTATGCGCTGCCGTTCAAGGTCCGGTTCAAGCGCTCCAAAATCTATCTGTCGGTGCTGCCGGTGGTGGCGATCGGCGTGCTGATCGGCTTCATCGGCGCGGTGATGGGCGTCGGCGGCGGCTTCATCCTGGTGCCGATGCTGATCTATCTGCTGCGGGTCCCGACCAGCACCGTCGTCGGCACCTCGATGGTGCTGACCCTGGTGACGATGCTGATCGCCACCGTGCTGCATGCCGCCACCAGCCACCTCGTCGATGCGGTGCTGGCGCTGATCCTGATGATTGGCGGCGTCACCGGCGCGCAGTTCGGCGCCCGCGCCGGCCAGCGCATCCGCGGCGAACAGCTCCGCCTGCTGCTCGGCCTGCTGGTGCTGGCGGTCGGCGTGCGGTTCGCGATCGAACTCGGCATCCGCCCCGCCGAACTGTTCACGCTGCGCGAATTGAGCCCGACGTGACGACGCGGCGGTTCACATCACTCCGCACGATCGCCACCGCCGTGCTGCTGGCGCTGATGCTGCCGCTCGCCGCGCCCGCGCGTGCCGAGAGACTGATCGTGTCGGTCTCCAACGCCCGCGTCACCGTCACGCCGAACTATTCGGGCGGCGAGCTGGTGCTGTTCGGCGCGATCGAGAAAGACCATCCGGCGTTCGTCGAAGCCGGCAAATACGATCTGGTGATCAGCGTGTTCGGCCCCCGCGCCAACATGGTGACGCGGCGCAAGGAGCGCAAATTCGGCATCTGGATCAACAGCGACTCTCGCGAATTCCTGATGGTGCCGAGCTATCTGGCGATCTTCGCCAACCGGCCGATCGACGCGATCGCACCGAGCGAGGTGCGGCGCCGGCAGCAGCTCGGCATGAACCATGTGCTGCTGACCCAGCGGATCGGCACCGACTACGCAGACGTCGTTGCCGACGATCAGTTTCGTCAGGCTTTCCTTCGGCTGCGCGAGGATCGCGGGCTGTACCGCGAAGACACCACCGCGGTGAAATTCCTGACCCCGACGCTGTTCCGCACCGGGATTCCGCTTCCGGCCGAAGTCCCGATCGGCAGCTACGACATCTCGATCAAGCTGTTCTCCGGCGGCGAGCTGCTGACCGAGACCGATACCTCATTCGAAATCGCCAAGATCGGCTTCGAACAATTCGTCGCCACCGCAGCGCGCCAGCACGGCATCATCTACGGCCTGATCACTGCCCTGATGGCCCTCGCCACCGGCTGGATGGCGTCAATCGTGTTCCGGCGCGACTAAACCTTCCCCACGCTCGTCATTCCGGGGCGCGCGTGTCAACGCGCGAACCCGGAATCCGGAGCTTCAGGGCACCCGGCAGCGCCACGCGTGTCGACCTCTCAGCCTGATAACTTCAAGATTCCGGGTTCGGTCGCTTCGCGCCCCCCCGGAATGACGGCGTATGGGGCTAATTAAAGCAAATAGCCCACCGCCATTGCCACCACGCTGACACCCATCGCGGCGGTCGAGAGCCAGCCGAGCCAGTGCAGCGGGCCGCGGACGACGAAGCCGTGCATGGCGTCGCGGCGGCGGGCAATCAGCATCAGCAACACCATCACCGGTACGGCCAGGACGCCGTTGATCACCGCGCTCCAATACAGCGCCGAGATCGGGTTGATCGGCGCGAAATTGAGCGCGATGCCGAGCACAGCCGACAGCGCCAGTACGCTGTAGAACGCCACCGCCTGCTTCGGCTTGCGCGCCAGACCGACCGGCCAACGCCTCCCCTCACCCACCGCATAGGCGGCCGAACCCGCCAGCACCGGAATCGCCAGCAAGCCGGTGCCGACGATGCCGAGCGCAAAGATCCATTCGGCGAACGAACCGGCAATCGGCTGCAGCGCCTCGGCAGCCTGCGCCGAGGTTTCGATATCGGTCTTGCCGCTGGCGTGCAGCGTGGCCGCCGCGGTGATGATGATCGCCAGCGCAATCAGATTGGAGAACGCCATGCCGATGATGGTGTCGGCCCGGATGCGCTGGAATTCCTGTGGCGCGTCCTGTGGCGTTTTGATCAGCGGCTTCTTGTGCGGATCGATCCGCTCTTCCTCCGCCTCTTGCGAGGCCTGCCAGAAGAACAGATAGGGCGAGATCGTGGTGCCGAGGATCGCCACGATGGTGGTGAGATAAGTGCTGCTCCAGGCGACGTGCGGGATCAGCACGCCGGCGGCAGCCTGTCCCCAGTCGACTTTGGCGGCGGCCAGTGCGCCCACATAGGCGAACAGGCACAGCGTCAGCCATTTCAACACAGAGACGTAGCGCTTGTAGTCGAAGAAAATCTGCGCCAGCACCGAGATCGTCCCGAACGCTACCACGTAGAACAGCGCCGGCCCGCCGATCAGCAGCTTGGTGGCGTCGGCCATCGCGGCGAGATCGGCGGCGATGTTGATGGTGTTCGCAGTGAACAGCAGCACCACGATTACGGCGAGCAGGCGGCCGGAATAATGCCGACAGACGTTGCCGGCGATGCCGTGGCCGGTGACGCGACCGACCCGGCCGGAAATCTCCTGGATCGCCACCATCAGCGGAAACGTCAGCAGCATGGTCCAGCCGATGCCGTAACCGAGCTGCGCGCCGGCCTGACTGTAGGTACCGATCCCGGACGGATCGTCGTCGGAGGCCCCGGTGATCAGGCCAGGTCCGAGCGTTTTGAAGAAGCCGCGGAGCCGGAAGGTTTGGAGGCGTTGGACCTTGGGCGCCCCATCCGGGGCTGGATCGATCAAGTCTGGCCGGTCGAACTCTCGTCTGGCGTCAAAGGTCACGCTCGGGATCCCGGCTAGGTGGACGAGCTCCAACGTAGCGGAAGCCGCTTCGTTCCGGCAGCGGAACGCTCCACCGGCAATTCAGCCTGCCGGGACAGCCGGACGCGCCGGCCTTGTCACAAGATAGATTCCGATCGCCACCGGGATCACACCCAGCAAATCTCGGCCATCGATCGATTCGCCAAGCACCAGCCAGGCGAACAACATCGCCAGCGGCGGCATCACGAAGTGCCAGGCGCTGGCCGCCGTCGCGCCGTACAGCGTCAGCAGCCGAAACCACAGCCAATAGGCGATGATCGAACCGCCGAGCACCAGGAAGGCAAATGCGCCGGCGAGCCGCCAGCTCGGGACGATATCGTTGACGCTCGACAGCGAGAACGCCAGCGGCGTCAGCGCAAGCCCAGCGGCGAGATTCTGGATGCCGTTGCCGATCCACAGGCTGCCACTCGGCGCCAGACGCTTGAACAGGATGGTGCCGGCGACGATCGAAGCCAGCGAGGCCAGCGTAAAGCCGAGCCCGGTCCATGCCTCGGCACCGATCGCGACGCGGTGCCAGACGATGAAAGCGACCCCGGCGACACCCAGTACCAGGCCGGCGACCTTTCGCCAGGTCAGCGCCTCGTGCAGCAGCAGCGCGGCCGCCACCGCGGTGAATACCGGATTAGCGCTGACGATCAGCCCGCCGATGCCGGCCGAGACGGTCTGCAGCCCGACATAGCCGAGGCCGAGATACAGCGCGTTATTGGCGAGGCCGAGCAGCGCGCAAATCGCGACATCGCGTGGCCGCAACGTCCACGACTCGCGGCGCAGCGCCGAGATGCCGAGGATCAGAATGCCGGCGAGGCTGAATCGCGCCGCCAGCAGGATCAGCGGCGGGCAATCGGAGACGCCGACTTTGCCGGCCACGAAAGCGAAGCTCCACAGCGCGCAGAACAGCACGATCTGGAGGGCACGCGGGTTGAGCAGCGGCGAGGCGAGCGAAACGGCGGGCGTAAGCGACATCGAAAACGTCTCCTGATGCCTCGGCTTAGGGGCTCGCGTTGTCATTGGGAAATTAAATGATAAAATCACACTCAGTGGATTTTCGAATGAGGCTGCGATGCTCGATCTCGAACTGCTGCGCAGTTTCGTCTCGGTGGTGGAGGCCGGCGGCTTCACGCGCGCCGGCCAGCGCGTGCACCGGACGCAGTCGACGGTGAGTCAGCAGATCAAGCGGCTTGAGGACGATCTCGGCCAGCAACTGCTCGACCGCAGCGGCAAGGACGTGCTGCCGACCGAGGCGGGCGAGCGGCTGTTGTCCTACGCACGACGCCTGCTCGCACTCGCCGAAGAGGCACGCGATGTGGTCGGGCGGCCGAGCACCGAGGGCGCGGTGCGGCTCGGGATTCCGGAAGACTTCGCGCTGTACAGGCTGCCGCGGCTGCTCGGCAATTTCTCGCGCGCCCGTCCCGGCCTGCGGCTCGATGTCCGCGCCGATCAGAGCCTGAATTTGAAGCGCGATCTCGAACGCGGCGATCTCGATCTCGTGCTGCTCAAGCGCGAAGCTGGCGGTGCCGGCGCGGTCGCGGCGTGGCCGGAGCGCGTTTACTGGGTGAACAGCAAGAGCCACCCGTGCAACCCCAAGGCCAACTCGGTGCCGCTGATCTTCTTTCCCGGCGGCTGCCTATATCGGCGCCGCGCGATCCACGCGATCGAAGCCGCCGGCCGGCGCTGGCACATGGCCTATACCAGCTCAAGCCTCGCCGGCATTCAGGCCGCAGTCGCGGCCGGGCTCGGCCTGTCGATCCTGTCGGAGATTTCAATTCAGGCCGATCATCGCAAACTCACCGCGCGCGATGGCTTCCCGCCGATCGAACGCACCGAGCTCGCGCTGATCGCCGCCCCGCAAGCCAGCCCGGCAACGTTGCGGCTCGCCGACAGGCTCGCCGAATTTTGCGAGGAGGTTCACTCCAAGGCAGCGTGAGACGTTCTGCGGCTTGAGGCCCGTCAATCGTGTCGACCTCTCAGCGGGTCATTCCGGGGCGCGCGTAGCGCGAACCCGGAATCTCGCCCAACATCGCAGTCGTCGAGATTCCGGGTTCGCTCGCTTTGCGAGCGCCCCGGAATGACTCGTGGATAGTTCTGGAATCAGCAACACCGCGAGGCGGCGATGGCGTGGAGGCGGTTGTCGCCGAGCACGTGGGCGGTGAAAGCCGCACCGCCGAACAGTCTCGCAAACGCCGCATCGCGAATGTTCAGCCCGCCCGTATAGGCGCCGAACGCCGGCATCACCACGCGCGTTCCGTCGCCGGCAAAGCAGCGCCGCTCGATGCTGCGGCCGCGGCGGCTGACCCGCGCCTTCGGATGCAGGTGGCCGGCGATCTCACCGCAGGCGCCGGTGGGCTCGTGGCGGAACGCGACGGCACCGACCGCCACCTCGGCCGCAACGCTGCCGCCGAGATCGGCCGGCAGGTCCGGATCGTGATTGCCGGAAATCCAGATCCAGTCGCGCCGCGCCTGCAGCGCGGTAAGGATGTCACGATTGGCGGGCGACAGCCGGCCATGAGCGTCGCGGTCGTGGAAGCTGTCGCCGAGCGCGATCACGGTGGCCGGATTGAACCGCGCGATCACCGCGCCGAGCCGTCCGAGCGTCGCTACCGTGTCGTAAGGCGGCAGCAACACGCCGCGCATTGCGAAGCTCGAGCCTTTTTCGAGATGCAGATCGGAGACGACCAGCAGCCGCTCGTCTTCCCAATACAGCGCGCCGAATAGATCGGCGACCAGCGTCACGCCGGCGATGGTAACGACAGACACCTCTTCCAGTTCGTTCGAAGCGCGGTCTGCGAGCAAAACAATCCACCCGTAGGATGGGTTGAGCGAAGCGAAACCCATCGATTCAATGCGCGCGTCTGATGGGTTTCGCTTCGCTCAACCCATCCTACGTGGATCCCATCGCCTCGCGGACCAAGTCGTCGGCGGCTTCGGCGAGCAGGACGTCGGAGGCCTCGCCGTACACGGCTTCCCGGCCGATTTCCAGCATCACCGGCACCGCGAGTGGCGACACCCGATCGAGTTCCTTGTGGACGATGCGCCCGTTGATTCGCATCAGCATATCACTCAGCCGCCGCAAATCGAGCAGCCCGGTGGCGGCGTCGGCGCGGGCGGCGCGCAATAGCACATGGTCGGGCTGATGCTTGTTGAGGACGTCGTAAACGAGGTCGGTTGAAAACAGCACCTGTCGCCGCGACTTCTCTTCGCCAGCGAAGCGCCGCGCGATCAGGCCGGAAATGATCGCGCAACTGCGGAAGGTGCGCTTCATCAGCGCCGACTCCGCAAGCCAGGCTTCGAGATCGTCGCCGAGCATGTCCGGATCGAACAGCGCATCGAGATCGAGCCGGCCCTGCCGGATCATCTGCGACATGTCGCTGAGACCCCACACCGCGAGCGCGTATTCGTTGGCGACAAAACCGAGCGGCCGCGCGCGAGCGCGTTCCAGCCTCCGCGTCAGCAGCATGCCGAGCGTTTGATGGGCGAGCCGGCCCTCGAACGGATAGCAGACAAGATAAGACTTGGCGGCGCGCGGGAATGTCTCGATCACCAGTTCGCGCCGGGCCGGGACCTGCGACGCCTTGGTCTGCAGCGCCAGCCAGTCGCGCACCTGATCCGGCAAGCCCTTCCATGCCCGCTTGTCGGCGAGCAGCCCGCGGACCCGCTCGGCCAGATAGGTCGAGAGCGGAAATTTCCCGCCCATATAGGACGGCACCCGCGCGTCCTTGTCGTGCGCACGCGAGACGTAGACCTGATCCTCCATCAGTGCCTCGTAGCGCACCACCTCGCCGCCGAACACGAAGGTGTCGCCGGGCGTCAGCCCTTCGATGAAACCCTCTTCGATCTGGCCGAGCATCCGGCCGCCGCGTGCGATCGCGCCGGTGGTACCGCCCCCCTTGGCGCGCGACGAGCGCACCAGCTTCACCTTCAGCATCGCCTCTTCGACGATGGTGCCGACGTTGAGCCGATAGCTCTGCCGCACCTTCGGATTGGCCACCCGCCAGCGGCCTTGCTTGTCCTGCTTGATGCGGGCGAAGCGCTCGTAGCTTTTCAGCGCGTAGCCGCCGCTGGCGACGAAATCGAGCGTGTCGTCGAAGTCGGCGCGCGACAACCCCGCATAGGGAGCAGCGCTGCGAATCTCCGCGTACAGATCATCGGCGAAGAACGGCTCGCCGCAGGCACATCCGAGGATGTGCTGCGCCAGCACGTCGAGCGCCCCCTTGCGCTGCGGCGGGGTGTCTTGCGCATTCTCGGCTACCGCCTCGATCGCGACAGCGCATTCGAGCACTTCGAAACGATTGGCCGGCACCAAAACGGCGCGCGAGGCCTCGTCGATGCGGTGGTTGGCACGGCCGATGCGCTGCATCAGCCGCGAGGAGCCTTTCGGCGCGCCGACATTGACGACGAGATCGACGTCGCCCCAGTCGACGCCGAGATCGAGCGACGACGTACAAACAACTCCGCGCAAGCGCCCTGCTGCCATTGCGTCCTCGACCTTGCGGCGCTGACCGACATCGAGCGAACCGTGATGCAGCGCGATCGCGAGGTTGTCGTCGTTGATCCGCCAAAGCTCCTGGAACAGCATCTCGGCCTGGCTGCGGGTGTTGACGAACACCAGCGTCGTGGTGTTGCGCCGGATCAGGTCGTAGATCTCGGGCAACGCGTGGCGTGCGGAGTGCCCAGCCCATGGCAACCGCTCCTTGGTGTCGAGCATCTCGACGATCGGCGGCGCGGCGCCTGTGGCGACGACGATGTCGGCCGAGATAGCCTCGCCGTCCGGCTGCGGCACCAGGAAGCGGGCAAGTTCGTCCGGGTCGGCCACCGTTGCCGACAGCCCGATGGCTCGGAGTTGCGGCGCGATCCGCCACAGCCGGGCGAGGCCCAGCGATAGCAGATCGCCGCGCTTCGACGTCACCAGCGCGTGCAGTTCGTCGAGCACGATGCGCCGCAAGGAGCCGAACAGATAGGGCGCATCGTCGGAGGCGAGCAGCAGCGCGAGCTGTTCCGGCGTGGTCAGCAGAATGTCCGGCGGATTGCGCCGCTGCCGCGTCCGCCGCGACACCGGCGTATCGCCGGTGCGGGTCTCGACCCGGATCGGCAGCTTCATCTCTGCGATCGGCGTCTCGAGGTTGCGCGCGATGTCGACCGCAAGCGCCTTGAGTGGCGAGATGTAGAGCGTATGGAGCCCGCCACTGCGCGGGACCATTCCTTCTGCCCGCCCGCGGGGAGAAGGTGGCGCGGCAAGGCTAGCTTGCTGCGCCGGAAGAGGGGGCGTCTCGGCAAGCGAGGCTGGTTCAACCGGGTGAAACTCATCAGCACCCTCACCCGGCTTGCCGGCATTGCCGACAAGCCGACCTCTCCCGGCAAGCGGGCTTGAAGAGGACAGTTCCACCAGCGACGGCAGAAAGCCGGCCAGCGTCTTGCCGGCGCCGGTCGGCGCGATCAGCAGGGCGGAGCGTTGCGCCTGTGCCTTTTCCAAAAGCGCAAGCTGATGGTCGCGCGGCGCCCAGCCGCGTTCGGCGAACCAGCGGCGGAACCGGTCGGGCAGCAAATCGGAGGAAGAATCGGCGACGCTCACCCCGCCAAGCTAGGCATTCGCCGTGCGGCGGTCGAGGTTGGGCGCGAGAAATGCTCGCCGCCTGCCAGTCTCTGCCGCATCACGGTTCGAGACGCCTGGCTAACGCGCAATGCTTCTCACCCTTGAGGACCCCACGCCGTAACGAAAACCCCGGCCGCGCTTCCGCTTGGCCGGGGTCATCACAGCAGGCGCGGCTGTTACTCCGTGAACGGCTTCTCCGAGATGTCCCAATCGGTGCCGTTGAAGGTGGCGATGTAGAGGGTCTTCATCGGAGTGTAGTCGTCCGGCGTGTAGCTGTAGTCGATGCCGTCGAGGAAATAGGGCGAGTGGAAGCCCTTCAGCGAGGTCGCCTGCTTGATCACGTTTTCACGGGTCAGGTTATCGCCGCAGCGACGCAGGATCTCGGCCATCGTCACGGCCTGACCATAGCCCGCGTACGCAATGGTGTTGTCCTTGTCGACGTTGGGCAGGTACTTGGCGCGCAGCTCTTCGAACGCCTTGACGTCCGGATCGTTCTCGAAGCGCGGCACGCCGACCTCCTTCGAGTAGCGAACCGCAACGATACCCTTGGCATTGTCGAGCCCGGCTGCGTTGAGGATCGAGCGGCCGGTCGAACCGGCCGACAGCAGGTGCAGCGGCTTCCAGCCGATCTCGGCGATCTTGCGGATCGACTGCGAGGTCGCCTTGCCGGTGGTGATGTTGAAGAACACGTCGGCGCCGGACTTCGACAGGTTGATGATCTGCGAGTCGATCGTCGGCTCGGTCAGGTCGTAGCTGGCTTCCGCCACCACCTTGGCCTTGCCGCCGGCCTCTTCCAGCACCTTCTTGAACGGCCCCAGGAAGTCGCGGCCGAAATCGTCGTTCTGGTACAGAATCGCCACCTTGGCGTCCGGCTTCACCGCAATGACGTGCTTGGCGAGGATGCGGGCCTCGGTCGGGTACAGCGGCAGGCCCGCCATGGTCCATTTGAAGTTCTTCGGGTCGTTCCACTTCGACGCCCCGGTGTTCAGCAGCAGCTGCGGAACTTTCTTAGAGTTCAGGTACTTGTGGACCGCAGTCTGGGGCGCGGTGCCGAGCGAGCCGTACAGCGCCAGCACTTCCTCCTGCTCGACCAGCCGGCGGGTCGCTTCCACCGCCTTCGGCGCGCTGTAGGAGTCGTCCAGGGTGATGAACTTGACCTTGCGGCCGTTGATGCCGCCCTTCTCGTTCAGCATCTGGAAATAGGCTTCACCGACGCGGCCGAGCACGCCGTAGAGCGAGCCCGGGCCGGAATGCGGGACGGTCTGGCCGATCTTGATTTCGGTGTCGCTGGCGCCCGGATCGTATTTCTTGTCCGCCGCCGTTGCCGCCCCCGCGGTCAACATCACCGCCGCGATCGCCGCCACGGACGTGCGGACGGAGCTGGTGCGCAAATTCATCGAGTTTCTCTCCCCTTGGGTGTGCCGGCTCGAAACGACCGGTTCTTGTTCGGCCGCGGCGCTGTGCGCTTCTGCGGCGGAGCCATCCTGGGCAGAGGCGGGAAGCCAACGCAACCCATCAACCGATTGAATGACCGCCGAATACGCGTAAGGGGCGAGATTTCTGCCGTACAGCGGGCAATGCGAGAGCGACTCGTCGCCGCACCCCGGAACTTTCAAAACCGGGATTTACCGCGTCAATCAATCGTTTACCCGCGATTTTCAGCCGGTGTGGCCGCCCGGGTACAGACGACTCGATGCCGTCCCCGTAATGTTCGCGCAGGTTTAAGAGGGGATTCCCGTCCATGAAACGCATCTTCGCCGGCGTCGTGCTGGCTGGCACCGCCGCCGTCAGCGCCCAAGCGGCCGATCTCGCCGTCAAGGCTCCGTACCTGAAGGCCCCGGTTGCCGCCGTCTATGACTGGACGGGCTTCTACATCGGCGCCAACGTCGGTGTCGGCCTCGGCCGCAACCTGCAGACCCACGCCTATCCGGGCGGCGCCTCGCTCAACACCACCTACCTGCAGCCGCAGGGCGTGATCGGTGGCGGCCAGATCGGCTACAACTGGCAGCTCGGCTCGTTCCTCGGCCCGATGCTGCTCGGCCTCGAAGCCGACATCCAGGGCAGCGGCGCGAGCGACGGCTACACCTCGCTCAACGGCCTCGCCACCAACTACAACCAGAAGCTCGACTGGTTCGGCACCGTGCGCGGCCGCGTCGGCCTCGTGCGCGGCCCGGCGGTCGCCTACTTCACCGGCGGTTATGCGGTCGGCAGCGTCAAGACCACCGTCACCGAAGGTGGTCTGGTGGCGTTCGACAACAGCAAGACCCGCTCCGGCTGGGTGATCGGCTCGGGTGTGGAAGCTGCGCTGGGCGGCAACTGGACCGGCAAGATCGAATATCTGTATCTCGACCTCGGCAACCAGACCGACTTCTTCGGCAATCAGAGCCTGCGCACCGAAGTGCGCGAGAGCATCTTCCGCGCCGGTCTGAACTACCGCATCGGCGGCAACGGCACCTACATCACTCCGCCCCCGGCGAACTGGGCTGGCCTGTATATCGGCGGCAATTTCGGCGGCGCGACCGGGCGTGATCGCTCGAGCCTGACCCTCGGCGGTGCGACCGACGCCTTCAACCTGGCGCCGGACGGTTTCATCGGCGGCGGCCAGATCGGCTACAACTGGCAGGCCTCGAACTGGGTGTTCGGTGTCGAAGCCGACTTCCAGGGCTCGACCCAGAAGGATCAGCGCGCCTCGGTGCTCGGTCCGCGGGCCTACTATGACGCCAAGCTGCCCTGGTTCGGTACCGCGCGTGGCCGCATCGGCTACTCGCTCGGCTCGACGCTGTTCTACGGCACCGCCGGCTACGCCTACGGCAACATCAAGTCCGACATCGTCAGCTCGATCGGCAACTACAGCTTCAAGACCACCAAGGGTGGCTGGGCTGCCGGCGCCGGCATCGAGACTCCGTTCCAGCTGTTCGGCCTGCTCGGCCCGAACTGGACCTCGAAGACCGAATATCTCTACGTTGACCTCGGCTCGACCACCGACGTGTTCGGCGGCACCGGCATCAACACCACCAAGGTCACCGAACACATCCTGCGCACTGGCATCAACTATCACTTCAATCAGCCGGTGGTCGCGAAGTACTAATCTTCGCCTCACAGCGACGGACACAGAGCCCCGGCCTAGCGGCCGGGGTTTTTGTTTGCAGGAACTCCATCATTGCGAGCTAAGCGAAGCAATCGAGGCCTGCGTGAACCACGCTGGATTGCTTCGTCGCTCCACTCCTCGCAATGACGGAAAATCGCTCGGTCCGTTGCCAGAGCTCGGCTAGGTATCGCAAGGCGTCTCGGGTTCGACGCGTCGGATCTCGTCGTCGGGCTTGAAGGCAACGACGACCACCCCCGGCAGCGGGGCTTGATTCTCATTGCGGACCGACGCGTGCTGCAGCAGCGCGACCGCAAGACCTGCCTGCTGCAATTCTTCGCGCAGATAGCTTTCCGCCTGGGCGAATCGCAGCCCGGCCGTCAGCACCACGCCATCGCCAGCATGCGTCTCGGCTGTGACAGCGAGCAGGCCGCCCGGCTGCAGCACTCGCGTAGTTTCGCGGAGCAGCGGCGCCACGTCCTGGATGTAGATCAGCACGTCCGCGGCAAGGATCAGCCCGGCACTCGCCGATGGTTCGTTGACAAGCCCCTGCACCAGATCGGTCACTGCGAGTCGCGCATACACGCCGCTCGCGCGGGCGCGCTCGATCATCTGCGGCGACAAATCGAAGCCGATGATTTCGGAAACGATTGGCGCAAACGCGCGGCCGACCAGCCCGGTGCCACAGCCAAGATCGATTGCGCGCCGGAACACCATCACTCGGCCTGTCGCTGCCCAGACCTCGCGCACCGCCTCGAGCAGCAATGCCGGGCCGCGGTAGCCGAGATCCTCGACCAGCGACTTGTCGAATCGCGGCGCATATTGATCGAACAGCGTGCCGACATAGGCGGGCGACATCGCATCGAGATTGGCGGCGCCGAGCCGCATCAGGCGCAGACCGGCGCCGTGCCGATCGCGCGGATCCGCCGATCGCGCCCGCCGAAACGCATCGATCGCGCCGTCGCGGTCGCCGAGCCGGTCCTGACGAATTTCCCCGAGTGCAAACCACGCCGAGGTAAAGTCCGGCGCCAGCTCGACCGCCTGCGCCAGTAGGTCGGCTGCCGCCTCCGCCTCGCCGCGAGCCAGGAGCTCGCGCGCAAAGCCGTAGCGTCGGTCGGCAAGAACATTTCCGGACGACAGGAACAGGTACGTCGGCATCGACGGAACCCGGCGGGATGAGACTCGTTTGAAAGGTACGCCCGCCTATATAGCGAAGATGCGACCGCACGACATCCTGATGCCGACCGCCGCGGGCCTGTGTTGCAGGCTTGGCGGCTTCCACATCGATCCGGTGCGGCCGGTCGACCGCGCGGTGATTACTCACGGCCATTCCGACCACGCCCGCGCCGGCCATGGCACCGTGCTGGCGACCCAGCCTACGCTCGACATGATGCGGCTGCGCTACGGCGACAACTTCGCGGGCTCAACCCAGGCGGTCACCTATGGCGAGACCATCCGGCTCGGCGACACGACGGTCACGTTCCATCCTGCCGGCCATGTGCTCGGCTCTGCCCAGGTCGCGGTTGAAGCCGGCGGCATCCGCATCGTCGCGTCCGGCGATTACAAGGACGCGCCGGACCCGACCTGCACGCCGTTCGAGATCGTGTCGTGCGACGTCTTCATTACCGAGGCGACCTTCGGCCTGCCTGTGTTTCGCCATCCCGACGCGGCAGGCGAAGTCCGTAAGCTGCTCGACTCCGTTGCGCTGTTTCCAGAGCGCGCGCATCTGGTCGGCGCCTACTCGCTCGGCAAGGCGCAGCGGGTGATCGCGCTGATCCGGCAGGCCGGCTACGACGCGCCGATCTATCTGCACGGCGCGATGGAGAAAATTACGCATTACTATCAGGCATCCGGCATCCCGCTTGGCGAATTACGCCCGGTGAAAGGCGTCAAGAAGGCTGAGCTGGCCGGCACCATCACGCTGGCGCCGCCGTCAGCGACCTCCGATCTCTGGACGCGCCGCTTCCCCGATCCGCTGACCGCGTTCGCGTCGGGGTGGATGCGGGTACGCGCCCGAGCCCGCCAACGCGGCGTCGAACTGCCGCTGGTGATCTCCGACCACGCCGATTGGGACGGCCTCACCGCCACCATCGCGGCCACCGGTGCCGGCGAAGTGTGGGTCACCCACGGCCAGGAAGATGCGCTGGTGCATTGGTGCCAGACCAAGGGCCTCGCGGCGCGGCCGCTCGATTTGGTTGGCTATGGCGACGAAGATGAAGACGTCGGCATGCCGGCCGCCGACGAGGCGAGCGAAGCATGAACCGCTTCGCAGAACTGCTCGACCGCCTCGGCTACGAGCCCGGCCGCAACAACAAGCTGCGGCTGATCACTAATTACTTCCGCGAGGTCGAAGATCCGGACCGCGGCTGGGCGCTGGCAGCGCTCACCGGCGCGCTGTCGTTCCGCCACGCCAAGCCCGGGCTAATCCGCGCCCTGATCGCCGAACGCACCGACCCGGTACTGTTCGGCCTGTCCTACGACTACGTCGGCGATTTGTCGGAGACAGTCGCGCTGATGTGGCCATCGCCGCGAGGCCGAGCTTCCTCCCCTCCCCCTTGCGGGGAGGGGTCGGGGGTGGGGGTCGACGACGGGAC
>NZ_JAZDRK010000012.1:2953-157926 GCF_047501505.1 Rhodopseudomonas sp. G2_2311 | reverse complement strand
CGTCGGGCGGGGGCGTCGGGCGTGTCGCGAACGCGACGTTCGCCGCAGCGAACGACCAACCGCGCGTCGCCTTGCAGCGCGCCACCGGCGGGCTTTCCCCGCCTTCGCTCGTCCCGCGTCCAGCGAACTAACAAGTCGCAGAGCCCCGTCGTATACTCGGACGGAGACCCGATGCCTCCCGGACGCGGGCTTGCGAGACCCATCGCGTCACTCCGGCTTCGCCAGCCACGCCGGCTCCGCCAAAGTCGCCCGGCTGGTCACCCAGCCGACCGATCTGCCCCCACCAAGACGCCTCATGATACGCCCCTCGTTGGACAGGACGGGTAGTCGAACCAGGATTTTGTCAGGGCGCAGGGCTACGGAATCTTGGTGCGCGAGAGCGGATCTGAAATCCGACCATGTCGAGAGAGCCAGAAGGCCAATTCTCCTATTGCGTCCGCTGTTGTACGATTGCGATGCGGCAATCGTGGAGTCGCCTGGATGAGCACGACATCTTGGATCAAGCCAGTATTGAGCGCAGCCTTGTTGCTAACACTCGCTTCGGCTGCCGTTTGCGAAGAGACGAGAGCACAGCAGGGTGATCTTCGCTGGCGGACTTCGACGTCCGAGGGTCGATCATCTCTCGTCCAGGCATCTTCCGACGCGACGGACGCCGTCGGCCGCTTCGCGTTCACATGCGTCGTGAAATCTGGAAACGTCGCCGTCTCGGTGGCGATGACGGATGAGCAACGCTCCGCATTCGCGGCGCTGCTGACCAGCGGTGAATATCCCACGGTCGCGCTGTCGGACGGACGGACCAAGTCGGCACTTGCGAAGCTTGAATTCGGCGATGCTGATGGCTGGTCGTATGCTTTCACCGTTCCGGTTGACAGCAAGTGGCTCGACGATTTCGAGAAGACGGGCTCAGTGCGCCTTGCGATCGGTAAGACGATCAGTGACGGCGACAGCGTCAATGTCGGACTCGGCGCGATCAACGACTTTCGAAGCCAGTGCAGAAAGACGCATCAAATACCGCCGACCGCTGTCCGGCCGCTTCCGCGAACCCCTCCGAACCCCGACGTGTTTCCGCCAGCGAAATAGACCTCCCCTGAGGCGTGCTAGCGACGGTTCGTATGACGGCCGCACGGGCTCCCGAGAGCGATACACGAGAAGTCCGTCAGCTGATCGCCCTGGCCAAGACCGCTTTGGGCCAGGAGCCGACATTAGCGGCGCGAGCCTGTGAACTGGATCTTTTGACGAAGCTGCCTGGCGAAGCTACTGCGATGTCCGGCCCGTCAACGAAATCTAGGAGTGTCGTCATGACGCTGGAGGAATTTGTAAGCGAACTCAACGCGCTCGCGTTCTTTAAGGAATTCACTTTCTCGAAGAATACATTCAAACCGGGGGCGGGTGGCACGGAGCTCGAACTGGCCGACAACATCGTTTGGATGGCAGATGACGTAACAATACTGCAGTTGAAAGAGCGATCCACCGAGCACGTAGAGGATGATGCTTCCGAGACGCGTTGGTTTCAAGCCAAGGTCCTAGGGAAGGCGACAAAGCAGGTACGTGGCACGCTCAAATTTCTTGAAGAACACCCTGCCATCACCGTTACCAATGGGCATGGCCATAGCTTCGATCTTCGCGGCGATCAAATTCGAACGAAGACCAAGATTGTCGTCTTCCTCCCTGGCAAGATCGTTCCTGATATCGCTAGATCAACTCGACACCATGTAAGTCAGACGGGCGGGTTCATCCACGTGATTGATGCTCGCGACTATCTGGAGATATGTCGAACGTTGCGTGTTCCGGCAGATATACGGGACTATTTTGGCTACAGGCAAAGACTGCTCGAAAGCGACGCTAAGTTCGCGGCTCCAGAGGCATTGATTATGGGGCAATACCTTTCGGGCGACGAGAATACGTTGCCGTCGGAGGAATCTCACAAATTTCTTGTGGCGCTTAAACAGAACGCTTCCGAATTCGATATTTCGATGATCTTGCAGAACATTTACCGTAAGGTGGAGAGGCAAAATAAGCCTGACGATTACTATGAAATATTGCGCCAGTTCGGACGACTTCCGCGCTCAGGCTGGAAGGCGGCCAAAACCCGAATTAACTACTGCATCGATGCATTGCAAAAGCAGGAATTCCGGGCTCCCACACGCTTTGCATGGAAAGAGCTGTCGGTTGGGTTTGTCTTCGTGCCGGTAGACCCCAAATTGATGGCGGAGGAAAATGCTGTTGAGCTTATGGAACGAGGGCTACTCAATTTCACATTGGGACACAAATACGATCAACATCTGAACTGTTGCGTTGGGTTGATCATGGCCAAAGACGGCGAAGACTTTTTGCTTAACTGGTGTGTGATAACGCAACCATGGGAATATGAGGCTGAGCTAGAAGCAAAATTGAAAGAGAATTTTCCATTTCTCAAAGTGAAAGAAGAGCTCATTCCTCGCTTTGAGTTTAGGTGAAAAGATCAGCCAAATCGCTTGTCCGCTCCGGGTCATAAGCGGCATCACACCCCTTCAATGAAAATCCCGTGACGGCGGCAGGATGCGGACGTCGCGGGGGTGGCGATGGCGTTGGGCGGGGGCGTCGGGCGTGTCGCGGCGGTCGCCGTTGAGGGCTTCGTAGCCGCGCTTTTCGGAGGTCAGTTGCTCGTAGAGGTCGGTGCCGTCCGGCAGTGCCGGGCGGACCAGGCCTTCGGCGAGGCGGCCCATCTCATGGCTGCGGTCGATCAGGCGCTCGGCGACGAGATGCACCACGCCTTCGGGGCTCGCCTGGACCTTGCCCTCGACCAGCACCAGCCGTGCGCCCATCACCTCTTTGCGAAACTTCTCCATGATGGCCGGCCACACCACGATGTTGGCGATGCCGGTCTCGTCCTCGATGGTCATGAAGATCACACCATTGGCGCTGCCCGGCCGCTGCCGCACCAGCACGACGCCGGCGCAGCGCAGCCAGCGGCCGCTGGCGCGCTGATCGGACTGCGACACCTCGCTACACGTCACCACCCGCTCGGCCGCGAACAGCGCGCGCAGGAATTCCATCGGATGCCCCTTCAGCGACAGCCGCACCGTCTGATAATCGGCAACGACGTGCTCGGCCATCGGCATCGCCGGCAGCGGCGCGGCGCGTTCATCGTCCTGCTCGCGGGCGTGCGCGGCTTCGAACAACGGCAGCGGCACATCGTCGGGCAGCCGCCGCACCGCCCACAGCGCGGCGCGACGATCGAGCCCGAGCGAGCGGAACGCGTCGGCGTCAGCGAGCAGGATCAGCGCGCGCTTCGGCAACGCGGTGATGCGGGCGAATTGTTCGAGCGACGTGAACGCCCCCCTCGCCCGCGCTGCGACGATCCGCGCCGCCCAGTCGTCGCTCGGCGCTTCGCCGGCGTCGCGCCGCACCCGCTCCTCGTCCGGATCGGCCCAGCGGAAGCCGTCGATCATGCGGAAGCCGAGCCGCACCGCGTGATACTTGCGGGTGAGTTCTTCGAGCGTGCACTGCCCCTCGCTGAACGACACATCGACCGGCCGCACCTCGACCTTGTTGGCGCGCGCATCGCCGACGATCTGCGCCGGCGCGTAGAATCCCATCGGCTGCGAATTCAAGAGCGCACAGCAGAACGCGTCGGGATGAACGTGCTTGAGCCATGACGACGCGTAGACCAATTGGGCGAAACTGGCGGCGTGGCTTTCGGGAAAGCCGTAAGAGCCGAACCCCTTGATCTGCTCGAAACAGTTTTGCGCGAATGCGCGCTCGTAGCCGCGCGCCGCCATGTTCTCGACCATCATCGACTCGAACTTGCCGATGGTGCCAACATTGCGAAACGTCGCCATCGCGCGGCGCAGGCCGTTGGCCTGTTCGGGCGTGAACTTCGCCGCCTCGATGGCGATGCGCATTGCCTGCTCCTGAAACAGCGGCACGCCGAGTGTCTTGTGCAGCACCTTGCGGAGTTCGTCCTTGTCGCCGTGCTGCGGCGATGGCGACGGATAGGAGACTTTCTCCTGATTATTTCGCCGCCGCAGATAGGGATGCACCATGTCGCCCTGAATCGGGCCCGGCCGCACGATCGCGACTTCGATCACGAGATCGTAGAATATACGCGGCTTCAGCCGCGGCAGCATGTTCATCTGCGCGCGGCTTTCGACCTGGAACACGCCGAGCGACTCGCCGCGGCACAGCATGTCGTAGACTTCCGGCACCTTTCGCGGAATGCTGGCAAGCGTCCAGCGCTCGCGCTTGTGCGCGTCGATCAGGTCGAAACATTTGCGGATGCAGGTCAGCATGCCGAGCGCCAGCACGTCGACCTTCATCATCTTCAGGGTGTCGATATCGTCCTTGTCCCACTCGATGAAGGTGCGATCCGCCATCGCGGCGTTGCCGACCGGCACGTAGCTATCCAGCCGATCCTGGGTCAGCACGTAACCGCCGACGTGCTGCGACAGATGCCGCGGAAATTCGATCAGCTCGGTGGCGAGCTCGACCGCGAGCGCGATCATCGGATTGGCCGGATCAAGCCCGGCCTGCCTGACCTGCATGTCGTTGAGGCCCTTGCCCCAGCTGCCCCACACCGTATCGGCCAGCGCGGCGGTGACGTCCTCGGTCAGCCCCAGCGCCTTGCCGACGTCGCGGATCGCCGAGCGCGGCCGATAGTGAATGACGGTGGCGACGATCGCAGCGCGGTGGCGGCCGTAGCGGCGATACACATATTGCATCACCTCCTCGCGCCGGACGTGTTCGAAATCGACGTCGATATCCGGCGGCTCCAGCCGCTCCTTGGAAATGAAGCGTTCGAACAACAGATCGGTCTCGGCCGGGTTCACCGCGGTGACGCCGAGCACGTAGCACACCGCCGAATTCGCCGCCGAGCCGCGGCCCTGGCACAGGATGTTCTGCGACCGCGCGAACTGCACGATGTCGTGCACCGTGAGGAAGTAGTGCGCGTAGCGCAGCTTGCGGATCAGCCGCAGCTCCTTGTGCAGCACCTTCTTGGTACGCGGCGGAATCCGCACCGGGAAGCATTTGTGGGCGCCGGACCAGGTCAGATCCTCGAGATGACGCTGCGCGGTCTTGCCCGGCGGCACCGGCTCGTCGGGATATTGATATTTGAGCTGATCGAGCGAGAAATCGATCCGCTCGGCGAAGCGCAGCGTCTCGGCGATGGCATCGGGATCATGGCGAAACAGCCGCGCCATCTCGGCGGCGGGCTTGAGATGCCGCTCGGCATTGGCTTCCAGCCGGCGACCGGCTTTATCAATCGTGGTTTTCTCGCGTACGCAGGTCAGCACATCCTGCAGCGCCCGCCGCCGCGGGTGGTGATAAAGCACATCGTTGGTGGCGATGCATGGAACTTTCGTTGCGGCCGCGATCCGCCGCAGCCGATCAAGCCGCCGCTTATCGTCGCCGCGATAATACGGTGCGAGGGCGAGCCAGACGGCACCGGCGTTGAGCGCGGCGAGACGCTCCAACGCGGTGGCGATCGTCTTCGTCTGGAAGCGATAGGATGGCATCATCACCAGCAGGATCTGAGAGTTACTGGCCATACGTTTCCCACCGTCATGCCCGGGCTTGACCCGGGCATCCACGGACACCAGCACGGCCTTGCTTAAAGACGTGGATGGCCGGGACGAGCCCGGCCATGACGGTGTTGGAAACTGATGGATAGAGGCGGAAGGCTGAGGGGTGGACCTCGCAGGCTCGTGGATGAATTCCTCCAAATCCCCAAACGTCAGATGGCACTCGCCCTTCTCGGCGCGGAGCTTGCCGGTGCTGAGCAGGCGGCAGAGGCGGCCGTAGGCGGCGCGGTCGGTCGGATAGGCGAGAATGTCCGGCGTGCCGTCGACAAAGCACAGCCGCGCGCCGATCAGCAGCTTCGGTTTATGGACGAGGTCTTTATTGTCGAGCTCGCTATAGGCACGCACCACGCCGGCCAGCGTGTTGCGGTCGGCGATCCCGATGGCGTCGAGCCTGAGCCGGCTCGCTTCATGGACATAGTCCTGCGGATGCGAGCCGCCTTCGAGGAACGAGAAATTGGTGGTGACGCCGATCTCGGCGTAGCGCGGCACGCTCATGGGCGTCTCGATTCAAAATTCAGTCGTTAGATTCGTCATTGCGAGCGAAGCGAAGCAATCCAGCTCAGTGCACGGCGCTGGATTGCTTCGTCGCTTCGCTCTCGCAATGACGGGAGAGGCTGGACGCATACGCACTCGCCTCGCCCGCTCCTCACGCAAACAATCCATGCATGTACCAGCGCGGCTGGCCGGTGCCGTCGGGCTGGGGCGTCACTTCGACATTGTAGAGGCCGTCGCGATACACCCAGAACCGCGCGCCGGCTTCGTCTTCGATCCGGAAGTAATCGCGGGTCAGGCCGGGCTCGGCGGCACGCCACCATTCCATGGCGATGCGCTCCGGGCCCTCGGCACGGATGACGCGATGAAGGACGCGGCGCCAGGTGAATTTCGCCGGCGGATCGTCCGGCGTGCCGGCCATCACGTCGATCGGCTCGGGCGGCTGGAGCAACCGAAGTGGGCGCAGCGGCGGCTCGTCGGCGCGCGCCGGCCACGGCGCATCGCCGGCGTGCGGCGGACAATGCTGCACCGGCACGGCCAGCGCCGCGCGTTCCGGGATGTGCGTATCCTGCGGCAGATAGCGCACCACCCGCCGCGCCCCGAGCCGCGCCGCCAGCGTATCGGCCAGCAAGGCGACATCCTCGGCCTGATGCGCGGTGGTGTCGAAACCGCGCTGCGCCTCGGCGACAGACACGCTGACGCTGGCGGCGAGCCGGATCAGATCGTAACCGAACCCGGGATCGAGCGGATCGGCGAGCGCGTCGAGCTTCTCGGCAAACAGCCGCTGCACCACCTCGACCCGCGTCACCGGCTGTCCGGTTTCGACGCTGATGCTGCGCACCGCACCATCGCTGCGGAAGAAGCTCGCGGTGAGCTGGCGCGCGCCTTTGCCGCTCCGCTCCATCGCAGCGATCAGCAGCCGCGCCAGCGCCAGCAGTGTCGGCAGAATGACCTCGGTGGTGGCAACCGGTTCGGGAAAATTCTTGTCGACCACGTAGTCCGGTGCCGGCCGCCGCGGCGAGATTGGCGCGTCGTCTTCGCCGGTCGCCTGGCGCAGCACCGCGACGAAGCCTTCGCCGAACCTTGCGGCGAGTTCGGTCGGCTGCCGCGCCAGCACCTCGCCGACGGTCTTGAACCCGGCGCGGCGCAGGCCGCGGACGATCGCGTCATCGACGCCCAGCGCCGCTACCGGCAGCGGCGCCACCGCGCGCACCTCTTCGCCCGGGGCGACGATCAGGCCGGAGCCGCCGCGGGTCAGCGCCCTCGCCGCCACCGCGGTGCCGGCGATCGCGGCGCTGACCGCAAAGCCCTGCCGCGTCAGCGCCGCGGTCAGTGTGTTCAGCAGCTTGGCCTCGTCGCCGAACAGATGCGCGCAACCGGTGATGTCGAGCAGCAGCCCATCGGCACCGTCGAGCGCCACCAGCGGCGTGAAGCGATCGCACCAGTCGGCGATCGCATTCAGCAGCGCCGCATCGGCATGCGGGTCGTGGTCGATGACATCGACCGCCGGATGCATCGCCCGCACGGTGGCGAGCGGCATGCCGGGCATCACGCCGCCGCGGCTGGCGCGCGCATCGCACGCGACAACCACCAGCGCGTTGTCGCGCTTGGCGGCGACGACCCGCGGCGGCGGAGGCGCAGCATCAGCCGGCGAGCCGGTGCTCGCCTGCAGCGAGGCCCGTTCGACCCGATCGGTCGAAAGCCTCGGCAGCCAAAGACCGAGGATACGCCTGCGGTTCACGGAAACGGCACGCATCACAATTCCATTCCATGATCCAGCGGCCGGTCTGGCCGCGACGATTGCGAACAAGGGAGGTGTCGAGCACCGGGGCGCCCCAGCCTTCGATCGGCGGCGAAGGCGCCGCGCGGATCACCCAGCGGGTCTCTGCCGTGGAGGCCTGCGGCGCAGCGGCGATCCGCAGCATCAGCGCGGTGACGCCGGACTGCTGCGCCGCCAGCGTCAGTTTTCGCGAGGCGACGGAATCGAACGCGCGGGTCTCGCCCCACAGTTCGGTGATCACCGCGCCGAGCCCGTTGCAGGCCAGCGCATCGGCAGCGGCGCGGAGCGCGCTGTCGGCATCATGGGCGCGCACCATCACCAGGCGGCGCGGGTCGAAGCCGAGTTCGGCCAGCCCCTCCATCGCCAGTTCGCCGTTCTCGCGCGCGGAAAAATCCTGGCGGATCCACAACAGATAGCGCGCCTCGGCGAGCAGCTGCGCCACGCCGGCGATAAAGCCGGTTGCAGCAGAGGCGTGACGGCCATCGCAGAACACTTCGTGCAGCGCGCCCTGCATCAGGCCGCCATGCAGCACCGCATCCACATCGTCATGGCCGAGCGGCACGCGGCGCAACGTCTCCGCCGCCCCGCTTTCGAGCCGGTCGATTTCGCCCTGCAGGCGCGCAAGCATACCGAGGCGGGCGCTATCCATGCGCCGCTCCTTTTTCCGTTGCCATTTTCGGATTCGATGAACCCGTTGCCGGCTCATTTGTTCATGATATGTTCTAATAAATCCCTGCTCCCGGGCGGAGTCAATCGGGATCGCACCGAGGTCTTGCGGCAATTTTTTTCGCGAGATGAATCAAGGAGATTCCAAGCATGGACGTGCAGCGCAAGCTGGCCATCCTGGCGGACGCGGCGAAATACGACGCCTCCTGCGCCTCCAGCGGGACGGAGAAACGCGACAGCCAGGGCGGCAAGGGTCTCGGCTCGACCGCACCCGGCATGGGCATCTGCCATTCTTATGCGCCGGACGGGCGCTGCATCTCGCTGCTCAAGGTGCTGCTCACCAACGCCTGCGCCTATGACTGCCTGTATTGCGTCAACCGGGCGTCGTCGAACGTGCCGCGCGCCCGCTTCACCGTGGGTGAGGTGGTGCAGCTCACGCTCGACTTCTATCGCCGCAACTACATCGAGGGGCTGTTTCTGTCCTCGGGCATCATCCGCAGCGCCGACTATACGATGGAGCAGATCGTCGAAGTGGCGCGACGCCTCCGGGAGGAGCATCACTTCCGCGGCTACATTCATCTGAAGACGATCCCGGAAGCCGACGACGCGCTGATCGCCAAGGCCGGCCGTTATGCGGACCGGCTCAGCATCAATATCGAGATGCCGGAGGAGAACAGCCTCGCTCAATTGGCGCCGGAGAAGAACGTCCGCGCCATCCGCCGCACCATGGGGCGGCTGCGGCTGAAGCTGGATGAAGCGACCGAGGCCAAGGCCGCGGCGCGGAAGACCCCCACCCGCGCCAAGCCGCCGCGCTTCGCACCGGCCGGCCAGAGCACGCAGATGATCGTCGGCGCCGACAGCGCCACCGACCAGACCATCCTCAACACCAGCGCCAACCTCTACGGCTCGTACAATCTGAAGCGGGTGTACTACTCGGCGTTCAGCCCGATCCCGGATTCCAGCCGGGCGCTGCCGCTACAGGCGCCGCCCCTGGTGCGCGAACATCGGCTGTACCAAGCCGACTGGCTGATGCGGTTCTACGGCTTCGACGCCGGCGAAATCATCGATCCCGCCGCCGGGATGCTGTCGCTGGAGATGGATCCGAAGCTGGCCTGGGCGCTGCGCCACCGCGAGCGCTTCCCACTCGACGTCAATCGCGCCAGCCGCGAGGAATTGCTGCGCATTCCCGGCTTCGGCCGCAAGGCGGTCGACCGCATCATCGATACCCGCCGCCACTGCACGATCCGCAGCTCGGACCTCGCCAAACTCCACATCCCAAGGAACAAGGCGCTGCCGTTCATCGTTCTTCCCGACCACCGCCCGCCGAGCACTATGCTCGACGCCGCGCGGCTGGCGGAACGGTTTCGGCCGAAGGCGCAGCAACTGGGATTTGGGTTTTGAGGGTGTCGTCATTGCGAGGAGCGAAGCGACGAAGCAATCCAGCACTTTGCACTGAGCTGGATTGCTTCGTCGCTTCGCTCGCAATGACGGGGATGGGTGATTAGCTACAAGCGCGACCTCATCCTGAGGAGGCTGCGCAGCAGCCGTCTCGAAGGATGAAGTCACACCCTGGGGCCATCCTTTGAGACGCCACGACGAAACCCTTCGGGCTTCGCTGCGGCTCCTCAGGATGAGGATAGTGCCACGTAGCACGCGCGTAGGAATTAACTAACAGTCTGGGGCAACCAAAGGCACATGCACCGCATCCAGCTCGACAGCGACACCGATTTTGGCGGCTGGCGCAAGGCGGCGCGGGAGCTGGTGCTGGCGGACGTGGCACCGGCGGATATCACGTGGACCGTAGCCGGCGACGAGCCGGAGTTGTTCGACGCGCCGGGGCTGGCGCCTAGCACGGGATCGTTTGCTGAAGCGCCGGCGGCATTTACGCAGCCGGGCTCGCGGTCCGACGACACTGCCGCCCTCTTACCCGTGCAGACGTTCAACGTCCCCGCCCGCTTCGTCGAGTTGGCACAGACTGCAATCTTGCACCGCGATCCGCAGCGCTTTGCGTATCTGTATCAGCTGCTATGGCGGCTGCGCGCCAATCCCGAATTGATGCAGGTGGCGACCGATCCCGACGTGGCGCGGCTGCAGGGAATGGCCAAGGCGGTGCGGCGCGACGAGCACAAGATGCACGCCTTCGTCCGGTTCCGCGAGATCGGCCGCGAACCGAAGTCACGCTATGTCGCGTGGTTCGAGCCCGAGCACCATATCGTCGAGCTCGCTGCGCCATTCTTCGCGCGGCGCTTCGCCGACATGGAATGGTCGATCCTGACGCCCGACGTCTGCGCGCATTGGGATGGCCACGCGATTGCGATCACGCCCGGCGTCACCAAGGCGATGGCACCGTCGGAGGATCGCCTCGAAGAAACCTGGCTCACCTACTACGCCAGCATCTTCAATCCGGCGCGGCTGAAGACCAAGGCGATGCAGGCCGAGATGCCGAAGAAGTATTGGCGCAATCTGCCCGAAGCGGCGCTGATCAAACCGCTGATCGAACACGCCGAGCGCAAGGCGCACGCAATGGTCGCGGCCGAGGCGACCGCGCCGAGGAAGCCGCAGCGACAGGAGCCGCCGATGACGAGAACCAAGTCGAAGGCCGACACGCTGGCGCATCTGCGCGAGGAAGCGAAAGACTGCCGCGCCTGCGACCTGTGGAAGGACGCCACCCAGACCGTGTTCGGCGAAGGTCCGCAGCACGCCACCGTGATGCTGGTCGGCGAGCAGCCCGGCGACAAGGAAGACCTCGCCGGCAAGCCGTTCGTCGGCCCGGCCGGGCAGATGCTCGATCGCGCGCTGGCGGAAGCCGGCGTCGACCGCAGCAAGACCTATGTGACCAACGCGGTGAAGCACTTCAAATTCGTGCCGCGCGGCAAGATCCGGCTGCACCAGAAGCCGAACACACCGGAGATCAAGGCGTGCCGGCAATGGTACGAACGCGAACTCGCCGCGGTGCAGCCGCTGCTGGTGGTGGCGATGGGCGCGACCGCGGCGCAGAGCGTGCTCGGCAAGATCACCCCGATCAACGCCAATCGCGGACACCTGATCGACCGCGACGACGGCCCGCAGGTGCTGGTGACGGTGCATCCGTCCTATCTGCTGCGCCTGCCCGACGCCGAAGCCAAGGAACGCGAGTACGCCCGCTTCGTCGACGATTTGAAACTCGTCGCCGCGCACCTGAAGAAGGCGCACGCAGCGTAGTCGCCTTTCGACCACGCCCCTACCGCGCGCCACCGCACGCAACCTTCCCTGCCTGCGCGACATTTCGGCGCAGCGGACGGATCTATTTCCATTCGACGGAATGGGCGGGAAATTTGGTAACCGTCGCAATTTCCGCGGGTTGAGCGCGGCGGCCGAACCGGCTAACGCTCCGCTGCACTGTTGCACTGCAATGCAGCGCATGCGGCAAGACCAACAACAACACGCGAGGAATCCGATGTCTGCCCTGTCCCGTTCCATCGCCGCCGTCGCGGCCGTCGCGCTGCTGTCCGCCACCGGCGGTCAAGCACTGGCGCAAAAGAAATACGGCCCCGGCGCGAGCGACACCGAAGTCAAGATCGGCAACATCGTGCCGTATTCCGGCCCCGCCTCGGCCTATGGCAGCGTCGGCCGGGCGCAGGAAGCCTACTTCAAGATGATCAACGACAAGGGCGGCATCAACGGCCGCAAGATCGTCTACGTGTCCTATGACGACGCCTATTCGCCGCCGAAGGCCGTCGAGCAGACCCGCAAGCTGGTCGAGAGCGACGAAGTGCTGTTCATGTTCTCGCCGCTCGGCACGCCGTCGAACACCGCGATCCAGAAGTATCTGAACGCCAAGAAGGTGCCGCATCTGTTCCTGGCGTCGGGCGCCACCAAGTGGAACGATCCGAAGCACTTCCCGTGGACGATGGGCTGGCTGCCGAGCTACCAGAGCGAAGGCCGGATCTACGCCAAGTACATCATGAAGGAGAAACCGGACGCCAAGATCGCCGTGCTGTATCAGGGCGACGACTTCGGCAAGGACTACCTGAAGGGCCTCAAGGACGGTCTCGGCGCCAAGGCGTCGCAGGTCGTGATCGAGGACAGCTACGAGCTGACCGAGCCGACCGTCGACTCCCACATCGTCAAAATCAAGGCCGCCAATCCGGACGTGCTGGTGATCTTCGCGACGCCGAAGTTCGCCGCGCAGACCATCAAGAAGGTCGCCGAGCTGGCCTGGAAGCCAATGATGATCGTGCCGAACGTGTCGGCCTCGACCGGCAGCGTGATGAAGCCGGCCGGCTTCGAAAACGCGCAGGGCATCGTCTCGGCCGCCTACGCCAAGGACGCCACCGACAAGCAGTGGGAAAACGACCCGGGCATGAAGGCGTATTACGAGTTCATGGCCAAGTACGCGCCGGACGCCAGCCGCGCCGACTCCTCGTTCACCACCGGCTACAACATCGCCGAGACCGTTGCGGTGCTGATCAAGCAGTGCGGCGACGACCTCAGCCGTGAGAACGTGATGAAGCAGGCGGCGAACCTGAAGGGCGTGCAGCTCGGCGGCCTGCTGCCGGGCGTGACGCTCAACACCTCGCCGACCGACTTCGCGCCGATCGAGCAGCTGCAGATGATGCGGTTCGAAGGCGAGAACTGGAAGCTGTTCGGCGACGTGATCGAAGGCGAAGTCGCTGCGCCCAGCGGCGGCTAGTTCGCTCTCCTCTTCGCCTCGACGAACCAGCCCTCCGCGATCACCGCGGAGGGCTTTTTCATTCATCGCGCGCGCCGTCTTGCCGCCCCGCAGTGCGCCTGCCACAACTGGCGGCATGACCGATCGTCGCCCCCTGCTCCGTGCCATCTTCGATGCGGCCGTTGCCGCCGCGCATCCCGACCGCATTCTCGCTGCCGCGCTGCCGCCGGCACCGCGCGGACGGATCATCTGTCTCGCGGCCGGCAAAGGCGCCGCTGCGATGGCCGCCGCGGCCGAGCGACACTATCTCGACACGTTGGGTCTGGAACCGTCGCGGCTGGTCGGCATCGCCACCACGCGCCATGGCCACCGTGTTCCGACGCGAGTCATCGAGGTGATCGAAGCCGGCCATCCGATGCCCGATGCCGCCGGCGTGCGCGGCGCCGAAGCCAACCTCGCCCTCGCCGCGACCGCGACGCCGGACGATCTGTTGCTCGTGCTGCTATCCGGCGGCGGCTCGGCCAATTGGATCGCGCCGACCGAGGGCGTGACGCTGGCGCAGAAGCAGCAGGCGACCCGGGCGCTGCTGCGCTCCGGCGCACCGATCGGCGAGGTCAACACGGTGCGCAAACATCTGTCGCGGATCAAAGGCGGCCGCCTCGCCCGCGCCGGGCGGCACGCCGGGCAGATCGTGACGCTGGCGATCTCGGACGTACCGCGCGACGAGCCGTCCGCGATCGCGTCGGGCCCGACGGTGCCGGATCCGACCACGCTGGCCGATGCCCGCGCGCTGGTGGCCCGTTATGATCTGCAGCTCGATCCCGCGGTCGCCGCCGCGCTGAACGATCAGCGGAACGAGAGCGTCAAGGCCGGCGATGCCGCGTTCGCGCGCGCGCGGTTCGAGATCATCGCGCGACCGCGACAGTCGCTCGATGCGGCCATCCAAGTTGCGCGCGACGCCGGCTATGAGGTCGCCGATCTCGGCGCCGATCTCGAAGGCGAAGCCCGCGAGGTTGCCGCCGCGCACACCCGGCTCGCGCGCGAAGCTCGGGCTGCGGGGCGCAAACTGGCGATCCTGTCCGGCGGCGAATTGACGGTGACGGTGCGCGGCCAGGGCCGCGGCGGCCCCAACCAGGAATACGCGCTGGCGCTGGCGCAGCAGCTGTCCGACCTGCCCGACATCGCCGCACTCGCGGCCGACACCGACGGCGCCGACGGCGGCGCCGGCAACGCCGACGATCCCGCCGGCGCCCTGATCGACGCGGCGACCTTCGCGCAGATCGCCGCGCGGCGGCTCGACCCCGCCGCCTATCTGGCCGACAACGACGCCACCAGGTTCTTCGCGCAGACCGGCGACCTGCTGATCACCGGCCCGACACTCACCAACGTCAACGATATCCGGGTGATCCTGGTTTAGTTCATCCCTTATCCGTCATTGCGAGCGAAGCGAAGCAATCCAGAAGCTCCGTATCCTGAGCTCCTGGATTGCTTCGTCGCTTCGCTCCTCGCAATGACGCACGAGAGGCCGCGCGCCAACAATCGCCGCCATGCGCGGGCTTGTCCCGCCTGCGGGGCCGTAACCGCTCCGGCGCGGTGAAAGCCTGCGCCTTCGGGAAGATGGATCGCCGGGTCGAGCCCGGCGATGACCGTTGATTGAGCCTGCTACTCCGCCGCCTTCGGCTGACGGCGGTCGAGCGAGGACAGCGCCTGGAGTAGCACTGAGCGGACGCGCTCACTATCGTTTGCGGCGACGGCTGCAGTGTCGAGGTGGAAGTCGAAGCCCGGCATCTTCTCGATCACCACCGCCGCGGCCTCGCTGCCATCGCGGAGATGATCGATGGCGTATGGCACCACCTCGCGGCTGATGCCCTTCATGGTGATCGACGGCAGCGCCCGGGCGTCGATGATGTCGCTGACCAGCGCATAGGTTTCGTACGACACCACGATTCCGCCAGGCTCGGCGATCGACTGCAGCCGCGCGGCAAGGTTCGCCTCGGCACCGATGATGGTGTAATCTATCCGGTCGGTGCTGCCGAAATTCCCGACGTTGCAATAGCCGGAATTGATCCCGATCCGCGACCGGAACGGCTGCTCGATCCCGGCCGCGCGCCATTTGGCGTTGAGCTCCGACAGCCGGCGCTGCATCGCCCACGCCATCCGCACGCAGGCCTGCGCGTCGGCGCGGTCGCCCTTGGTCTCCGGATCACCAAAGAAGATCAGCATCGCATCGCCGATGAACTTGTCGATCGTGCCGCCGTAGCGATGCGCGATCTCCGACATCTCGGTGAAGTACTCGTTGAGCAGCTGGGTGATCAGCTCCGGCTGCAGCCGCTCGGTGGTGGCGGTGAAATTCTGGATGTCGGAGAAGAAGATCGTCAGCTTCTTGCGCTCGGTGTGGATGACGACGTCCTTCTGGCCGGAAAAGATGCTCTTGTAGATCTGCGGCGGGATGTAGCGCGAGATCTTCATCGACAACGAAGCCAGAAAGTCGTTGTTGGTCTCCAGCTCGTGGTTCATCGCCAGGATCTTCTGCGACTGCCGGCGCTGCATTGTCAGGAACGACACGCCGCACACCGCAGCCAGCACGAAGTACGCTAGCAAGAACTTGAACGAGAACAGATTGGCGGCGATCGGCTGGGTGATCATCACCTCCTGGATGCCGCGGACGTCGCCGACCTTCCAATCGCGCTTCGGGCTTTCAGGATGGCTGTTGTGGCAGGCGACGCAGGCCGGCGCCATCGTCACCGGCGACACCAGCCGGACGCTGTCGCTGAACAATCCAGCAGAGGCCGACACGATGTTGTCGCTCGAGTCCTTGCGCAGCGCCGCCAGCGCATCCCGCTCGAAGGCGTCGAGCTGATGCGGGGCGCGATTGGCGAACGGATAATCCGAGACGAACCGATAGGTGATGTTGCTCTGCTGCTCGCCGATCACCTTGCCGAGCTCAAGCGACAGCGTGGCCGGGATCGGAATCGCGCCGGGCACATTTTCGTAGTCGTGGATCACCTGCACCTGCCCGGGATGGGACAGGATGCGCCCGACCACGTTGGCGGCGTAGTAGTGACGGACGCTCTTGATCACCGAATTCAGATCGGACGCCTGCCGGCGCAGCGCTGCATCGGCAAGGTTGGTGAGATCGAGCCACACCGCCAGCGGCAGCCCGAGCAGCAGCACCGCGATCGCAAGGCCGGTCCACGAGCGCGCAGATCGTCCGTCTCGGATTTGTCCATGCCGCCGTGCCCTGGTTGCCGCGATAGCCGGGAACCTAGCGCGTAGGCGGTATAAAGAGAAGCATCCGGGTGCAGGGCTACCGGTCAGAGATAGCGCGTGGCCTAGCCCGTAGCAGTCCCGGCTCAGCGGCCGGAGGTGGTGCGGATCGGCCGGCCCTGCGAGATGAACGCGTAATGGCCGTTGGCGAAGGTCCCGATCATCAGCGCTTCGGTAACCGGCTCGGCGATCTCGCCGGCCGCGGCCCAGTCGATCACGAAATTGGCGCCGGTTCCGCCGCGGGTGTCGAGCGTCGCGACGAACGCCTCGATGGTGGCGAACGGCTTCAGCGCCACCGGCTCCTTGAGATGACTCTCCACCATTTTACCGGCGCCGTCGTAATAGGCGATCCGCTTAATCACCAGCGGCTTGGTCTCGGAGGCGTTGTGAATGCTCAGCGTCACCGAAAAATCCGCCCGCGCCCCGCCCTGGTTGATCCAGACGCTGGAATAGGCCGGCACATAGATCGAGCCGCCGACGGTCAAGGGCTCGGTCGGCAGCGCGGTCAGCGAGCCCGCGAACGTCTTGGCGATGTCGCGCGGGGCCGGTGATTGAGCCAAAGCCGGTGCGCCAGCCGACAGAATCAGGCATGTCAGGCAGAGAATCACGAGCGCGCCGGAGCGATGGCGTCTCGTTCCGCGAGCCCGGCTCCCGATGCGTTGTCTCAGCATGGCTGTCCCTTTAGTGTTCGCGCCAAGGCATTCCACGGCGGAAGGTGCATGCACGAACTGATTGGCGATATCACGCTGAGCATCCTGTTCGCCTGGCTGCTCGGCTTGGCGGCGCATTTTTTCCGTCAGCCGCTGATCCTCGCCTACCTTATCGGCGGTTTCGTCATCGGTCCATTCGGCCTTGGCTGGGTGAAATCCGAGAACTCGATCTCGGTGATCTCCGAGCTCGGGCTGATCTTCATGCTGTTCATGATCGGTCTCGAGATCGATCTGAAGAAGATCATCCGAGCCGGTCCGGTGATCCTGGTCGCGGCCGGCGGACAGATCGCCGGCGGCGTGCTGCTCGGCCTCGCCTTCTTCGTCGGCATCGGGCTCAGCCTCGGCGGCGGCCATTTCGACGCGCTGTACCTGACGGTGGCGTGCGCGCTGTCGTCGACCGTAATCATCGTCAAGGTGCTGTACGAGAAGCGCGAGCTCGACACCCTGCCCGGCCGCATCACGCTCGGCATCCTAGTGCTGCAGGACATCTTCGCGATCCTGTTCCTGGCGGTGCAGCCAAGTCTCGCCGACCTGCAGATCTCGGTGCTGCTGCTGTCGATCGCGCGGGTCGTCGCGCTGGTCGCGACTGCGCTGGCGCTGTCGCGCTACGTGCTGCCCTGGCTGTTTCACCGCATCGCGCGCACGCCCGAACTGGTGCTGCTCGGCGCATTGGCGTGGTGCTTCCTGATCGGCGAAATCGCCGAGCGGCTGCATCTGTCGCGCGAGATGGGTGCGCTGGTCGCCGGCGTGTCGCTGTCGACCTTCCCCTACGCGCTCGACGTCACCGCCAAGGTGACGACGCTGCGGGACTTCTTCATCACCCTGTTCTTCGTCGCGCTCGGCATGACGATTCCGATCCCGAACGGCTCCGTGATCGGGCTGGCGCTGGCAATTGCGGTGTTCACGCTGGCAAGCCGGCTGCTCACCACCTTCCTGCCGCTGTATCTGATGAAGCAAGGCCTGCGCGCCAGCCTGCTGCCGGCGCTGAACCTGGCACAGATCAGCGAATTCTCACTGGTGGTGATCCAGACCGGCGTCGCCGCCGGCCATATCGGCACCCAGACCGCGAGCGCGGCGTCGTTCGCCTTCGTGCTCCTGGCGGTGCTGTCGACCTTCGTGATCATGCGCAGCGATCCGATCACCCGCCGCGCGATCGGGACACTGACCAAATTCGGCTTCCGCGATCTCGGCCAGCAGCAGAGCGGCGCCGAAGCCGCCGCAGAGGCCGGCCACGGCGCGGTGCATCGCATCGTCATCCTCGGCTTCTTCCGCGCCGCCAGTGCGCTGGTCAGCGAGATCGAGCAGCATACGCCAGAGCTGCTCAAGCAGATCAGCGTGATCGACTTCAACCCGATGGTGTACCGCACCCTCACCGAGCGCGGCATGCACGTGATCTACGGCGACATCAGCAATGTCGACACGCTCCTGCACGCCGGCGTCGCCAAGGCCGAGATCATCATTCTCAGCGTGCCGGACTCGCTGCTGAAGGGCGCCACCAACGAACGGCTGGTGCGCCACGTCCGCGCGCTCAATCCCAACGCGCAGATCGTCGCCACCGCCGATCTGCTGGCCGATGTCGACGCGATGTATCAGGCGGGCGCCGACTACGTCACCGTCACCCGGCTCGCCGACGCCCGTGAGCTGTACGAGGTGATCGAAGCCGCCGATAATGGCCTGCTGTCCGACAAGCGCGCCGCCCTCGACGCCCGTCTCGCCGAACGCCGGGAAGTACTCCCGTAACGCTATCGCCCGGGTGACTTCGCCTCATAGTTGCACCGAAACAACAGACACGGCACAGCGCCGGCGTATAGTCGGCGCGTATTTCGGTTTGCCGTTTGTCGTTGTTCGAGTGATTGCCCGAGGCACGCGATGTGGAAGAGCATCGGTTCGGCTGCCATTTTATTACTGGTGCTGACCGGGTGCGCGATTCACCCGCTGCCGGAGGATTTCTCCGGCGTCGACACGCCCGATATCGTCAAACGCATCCGCTGCGAAACCCGCGATGCGGTCCAGACCGTGGTGATCGCGTGGGTCGACAAGCTCGCCCAGAGCGGCGATCCGATCGCCCAGCAGCTCAGCGCCACCTATGCCCAGAACCGCGAAGCGACCAGCCAATTTGGCCCCGAGCTGTTTCCCGGCCGCGCCTATGACAAGGTCCGGACGCTGATCCGGACGTTCTACCGGACCGGCGTCGCGTATAATTTCGATCTCAACATCACCGAAGACAACGACCTGACCTCGCAGGCTAACCTATTGCGGGTGCTGCCCGAGCACGTGTTCAGGCTGAATGTCGGCGCCGGCGCGCTGCGCAAGCGCAGCAACCAGCGTACCTTCACGGTGACCGACACTTTCGAATATCTGCTCAAGACACTGAACGATCCCTCGCGCGGCAGCTACTGCAACGGGCAGATCGTCGCGGCGAACTACGTCTATCCGATCACCGGCCGTATCGGCGTCGAGAAGCTGGTCAAGGATTTTATCGAGCTGACGCTGTTCGGCAACCTCGCCGGCAGCAACAACGGCGCAGTGCCGGCGATGACCGACAAGCTGGTGTTCACCACCACGCTGAACGCCAGCGCCACGCCGAGCGTGGTATTCACGCGCGTCACCACCGCGTTCGATCTTGCCGACGCGCAATTGACCGCCAGCGCCAAACGCAGCGACGTGCATCAGGTCGCGATTGCGCTAGCACTTGCGGGTAACGAGGCCGCCGATCTCGCCACAATGCGGACCTATCTGTTCACCGCACCGCGCGCCGGCGGCGCTCCGACCGCTGCGGTGCGCAAGACTGGCGGCGGATCACAAACCCTGTATGTCGGCGACCGCGTGACCGGCGGCGGCACGCCGTCCGAAGTCCTCGCCGTGATCGCAATCGATCAGATGAAGCGTCGTGAGCTGCAACTGTACCCTGCCCAATGATCAAGGGGGACGATGATGGCGACCACACCCGCGAAGTCGAAGGCCAAGAAAACCTCTGCGGCGAAGCCGGCCGCCAAGAAGCAAGCGGCCGGACCATTCACCCGCTACGTGTCACCGGCCGCGGCGGTCGTGCGGTTCTGCCGCTCGCTGACCCCTGAGGAGGCCGACGACTTCATCGCGCGCGCCGAACGCGCCGAAGCCGTCGTGACCTTGAAAGCGACCTCGGTCGCCTTCGTCGACCGCTTCCTGGTGGCAAAGCGAAAGCGCGCGGCGATCGAGCTCAACTCGATCACCGCCTCGGTGCAGGAGGTCGACCCCTGCCCGGGGAACGACAAACGTTGCTTCAAAAAGAGCTGACCGCCGGCGCGTTTCAGAATTCGCGCGCGATGGTCGCGAGCATCGACAGCAAAGCGTCGCGATTGTCGCGGCCGAGCAGTTCGGTCAGGCGATCTTCGTGACGGGTCGCCACCAACTTCTTGGCGCGCGCCAGCGTGGCGCGGCCCTTGTCGGTGAGCATCAGGATGTGCGAGCGGCGATCGCTCGGCGATCGGGTGCGGACGCACAGACCGCGGCTTTCCAGAGCATCGAGCATCGCCACGAAATTCGGCCGCAGGATGCCGAGCGTGGTGGCGATCTCGGTCTGATTGCGGCCGGGATTGGCATCGAGCAGCAGCAGCACCGAGAACTGCGCCGGTGTGAGCTGCACCGGGGCGACACAATGCAGGAAGTCTTCGAACACACGGAGCTGCGCACGCTTTAGCGCGTAGCCAAGCAGCTCCGACAGTTCGCCCATCATCAGCTCGGAGGCCTCTGCGGCACTCTCGACCGGCGGCTCCTTGCGCGCGCCTCGTGCCGGCTTGGCGACGGCGGCGGTTTTCGATGCGGGCATCGCCGGGCTCGTGATCCTGTTCGCTAAGGTCCCCGCGAACGCCTCGCGGGGCCTTGAGCTTATAATCGATAATTGTTATGCACCATATCAAATAGCCTGCGCAGAATTCAACTGCCGGCGGATGGAGGCGCGCAACGACGTGCCTTCGCGGGAGGGGACGTTCGCGTGAACACCACGATTCTGCTGTTCCTGGTTCAGGACGGTATCACCAACGGCGCGATCTACGCACTGCTCGGGCTGGCGCTGGTGCTGGTCTTTGCCGTCACCCGGGTGATCCTGATTCCCCAGGGCGAATTCATCACATTCGGAGCTCTCACCTACGCGACGCTGTCGGCCGGCGGCGTCCCCGGCACCGCGCAACTGGCGCTGGTGATGGGGCTGGTCGCGTTCGCCTTCGAGCTGTTCAGCGCCCGCAAATCGCTGCATCTCGCCAAGGTGGCGCGCGCGGCGCTGATTTACATCGCCTTCCCGGCAGTCGTGTTGGCGCTGGCGACGTGGCTGCCGGCGCATAAGCCCGGCGTCGCCGTCAACATCGCGCTGTCGCTGCTGATCGTCGCCGCGATCGGGCTGTTTCTGTATCGCATCGCCTTCCAGCCGCTGGCCCACACTTCGGTGCTGGTGCTGCTGATCGCCTCGGTCGGCTGCCATCTGGCACTGCAAGGCTTCGGCCTCGTCTTCTTCGGCGCCGAAGGTCTGCGCGGCCCACCGCTGTCGGACGTGACGCTGAGCGCAGGCCCGCTGATCTTCACCGGCCAGAGCCTCGCGGTGTACGGCATCACCCTGGCGCTGATGGCGGCGCTGTGGCTGTTCTTCGGCTACACCCGCTACGGCAAGGCGCTGCGCGCCACCGCGGTCAACCGGCTCGGCGCGCGGCTGGTCGGCATCCGTACCTCGCTCTCCGGCCAGATCGCGTTCCTGCTCGCCTCGGTAATCGGCGCGATCTCCGGCATCCTGATCGTACCGATCACCACACTCTATTACGACACCGGCTTCCTGATCGGCCTCAAGGGCTTCGTCGCCGCGATCATCGGCGGACTGGTCAGCTATCCGCTCACCGCCATCGCCGCGATCGTGGTCGGTATCGTCGAGTCGTTCTCCTCGTTCTATGCCTCGAACTACAAGGAGGTCATCGTCTTCACGCTGATCCTGCCGGTGCTGGTGCTGCGCTCGCTCGCCGCCCCCGCGGTCGAAGAAGAGAAGGACTAAGCGTGATGCCGCGTTGGTTGCCAATTCTCCTGTTCGCCGCCGTGATGACGGCACTGCCGCTGATCCCGGGCATTCCGCCGTTCTGGATCGTGCTGCTCGACAATATCGGCCTCGCCGCGCTGGTGGCGATGGGCCTGGTGCTGCTCACCGGCGTCGGCGGGCTCACCTCGTTCGGCCAGGCCGCATTCTGCGGCTTCGGCGCCTACACCACCGCCTACATCACCACGGTTTATGGCCTGTCGCCATGGCTGGCGCTGCCGGCTTCGCTTGCAGTCGCCGGCATCGCCGCGGTGCTGCTCGGGCTGATGACAGTGCGGCTGTCCGGCCACTATCTGCCGCTCGGCACCATCGCCTGGGGCATCGCGCTGTACTACCTGTTCAGCAAGCTCGACTTCCTCGGCCGCAACGACGGCATCTCAAGGGTGCCGCCCCTGTCGATCGGCCCGATCGACATGTACGATCCGCATACGATCTATTTCGTGATCTGGGCGATGGTACTGATCAGCGCGGTGCTGACGATGAACCTGCTCGACAGCCGCACCGGCCGCGCCATCCGCGCGCTGCGCCGCGGCCATGTCGCTGCCGAAGCCTTCGGCGTGCAGACCGCGCGCGCCAAGCTCCTGGTGTTCATCTATGCGGCGGTGCTGGCGGGCCTGTCGGGCTGGCTGTACGCCCACTTCCAGCGCAACGTGAACCCGACGCCATTCGGGCCGCAGGCCGGCATCGAATATCTGTTCATCGCCGTGGTCGGCGGCGCAGGCTATGTCTGGGGCGGCGTGCTCGGCGCCGCGATCGTCATCATCCTGAAGGAAGTGCTGCAGGGCTATCTGCCGCTGTTGTTCGGCGGCCAGGGCCAGCTCGAGATCATCGTGTTCGGCATCCTCCTGGTGGTGCTGCTGCAGCTTGCGCCCGGCGGGGTGTGGCCGTGGCTCGCCAATCTGGTGCCGGTCAAATTCCGGCGCGCCGTCACAGGCAAGGCCGGCGGCCTGCCCGCGCGTGAACGGGTCGGCGGCTCCACGACCGCGCCGCTGCTGAAGGTCGAGCGCGCGCGAAAGCAGTTCGGCGGCGTGGTTGCGGTCAACGACGTGTCGTTCGACGTCAACGCTGCCGAGATCGTGGCGCTGATCGGCCCCAACGGCGCCGGCAAGTCGACTACCTTCAACCTGATCACCGGCATCCTCACCACCACCGGCGGCCGGATCGAAGTACACGGCAAGCCGGTCGACAACACCCCACCACAGGAAGTCGTGAAGCTCGGCATCGCCCGCACCTTCCAGCACGTCAAGCTGGTGCCGGACATGACCGTGCTGGAGAACGTCGCGATCGGCGCGCACCTGCGGGGCCGCTCCGGCGCGATCACCAGCATGCTGAGGTTCGATCGCGGCGACGAGGCCAAGCTGCTCGCTGAAGCTGCGCGGCAAATCGAGCGCGTCGGACTCGGCGCGGAGATTGATCAGCTGGCGGGTTCGCTCTCGCTCGGCCAGCAGCGCATCGTCGAGATCGCGCGTGCGCTGTGCGCCGATCCGGAACTGCTGCTGCTCGACGAGCCGGCGGCTGGCCTCCGCCACATGGAAAAGCAGCGGCTCGCCGCGCTGCTGCGTCAGCTCAAGGACAGCGGCATGTCGGTGCTGCTGGTCGAGCACGACATGGGCTTCGTGATGGACCTCGCCGACCGCATCGTCGTGCTCGACTTCGGCACAAGGATCGCCGAAGGCACGCCCGACGCGATCAAGACCAATCCGGACGTGATCAAAGCCTATCTCGGAGCGCTGGCATGACCGCCCTGCTTTCGGTGTCCGGCGTCTCGGTGTCCTACGGCAAGGTCGAGGCGGTGCGGAACGTGTCGCTTGAGGTGCGGACACGCGAGATCGTCACCGTGGTCGGCGCCAACGGCGCCGGCAAGACCACCCTGCTCAGCGCCGCGATGGGCGTGCTGCCGCTGAAGGGCCGCGTCACTTTCGACGGCATCGACGTCGCGCGGCTCGACATCGAGGACCGCGTCGCCGCCGGGCTGTCGCTGGTGCCCGAGCATCGCGAGCTGTTCGCCACCATGACGGTGGAGGACAATCTCGAACTCGGCGCCTTCCGCATCGCCAAGAGCATCGCCGCGCAATCGCAGGAGCGGGTCTATGGCCTGTTTCCGCGGCTGAAGGAGCGACGCAAGCAGCTCGCCGGCACATTGAGCGGCGGTGAGCAGCAGATGCTGGCGATGGGCCGCGCGCTGATGGGGGCGCCGAAGCTGTTGATGCTCGACGAGCCGAGCCTCGGTCTCGCGCCGATCATCGTGGCGGACATCTTCCGCATCGTCGGCGAACTTCGCGAAGCCGGGGTTTCGGTGCTGCTGGTGGAGCAGAACGCCAAGGCCGCGCTGGCGATCGCCGACCGCGCCTATGTGATGGAGCTCGGCGAGTTCGTGCTCGACGGGCCGGCCTCAGAGGTTGCCCGCAACGAGGCGGTGGTCGCGAGCTATCTCGGCTTCTCGCACCCCGCCTGACGCTTCGGCGGGCGCCATCGGCAAGGCGTCGCCGTCGTCGAGCAGCACCACACAGTTGCGGCCGAGATCCTTGGCGCGATACAGCGCGAGGTCCGCGCGCCGCATCAGCGCCGACAGTTCACTGCCGCGATAGGCCGCGAGGCCAAAGCTCATCGTCACCGCAACCAGCCGGCCGTCGCATGCCACAGCGGTGGCGCACAGCCGGCACAGCTCGAGCGCGTAATCGTTGGCCTGCTCGTCGCTGACGCCGACCATCAGGCCGGCAAATTCCTCGCCGCCGTGGCGAGCGATCAGCATGCCACGCGGCGCGGCGAAGTCGCGCAGAATGTCGCCGACCTCGGCGAGCACGCGGTCGCCGATGTTGTGGCCGTAATGGTCGTTGATCGCCTTGAAGCGGTCGAGGTCGCACATCATCGCCACCACCGGCTGCCCGGCGAAATTGGCCTGCGCGAGCTGGGTCGCCGCCGCCTCATCGAAACCGCGCCGGTTGAGGAGACCGGTCAGAGGATCAGTGCGCGACATCCGCATCAGTTCGGCGCGGGTCGAGGTCAGTTGCCGCATCAGACGGGCCGACCGATACGCCATCGCGCCCGACAGCGTGGTCGACACGCTGAGCGCCACCACCAGCGACGCCTTCACCACAGCGCCGACCTCCACGGTCGCGTGCCAATCGGTGCCGAGATCGGAAATCAGAAAGATGATGGTGACGATCGCCGTAATCCCGGCTGCGGCCGCCACCCGCCCCGCGGTGTAGCGGATCACATCACGCTGCGTGACGATCTGGCTCGGCATCAATCACCGTTGCTGGGGCCGGACCGGTCCGGAAGCGTAACCGCCTCGGCTGCCGTCGGGCCCGATGCACGGCGTTCCGCCGCGCGAAGTTCGTTGAACCCCGATACTCCTACCAGAGGACGCGGGCCGGTCACGTTAACTCCGCGCAATTCGAAGCATCAGCCTTAACGCGACGCTAAGGCGGTGCCCCATTTTTCTGCGGGGCAGGACGAACCTCTTGAGGCCGCAAGGGCTGCCCCGCGCAGCAAAAAGCCGGCCTCGCACGGAGGCCGGCTTCGCAATGCGCAGGCAGGATGCCGCCGGCGCGATGGGGCTACTTCACCATCACGTACTTGCCGTCCTTCACCGTCAGCAGGATGCGCGAACGGTCGTCGAGGCCGTAGCGATCGGTTTCGGTGAAGCTGTACACGCCCTGGCTCGCCGCGATGTCCTTCTCACTGATCAGCGCCTTGCGGATCGCTTCGCGGAATTCCTGCGTGCCCGGCTTGGCGGTCTTCAACGCCACCGGCACCACCCGCTCCAGCACCTTGAAGGCGTCGAACGAGTGCGCGGCGAACTGGCTGCGGCTGTTCGGGCCATACTTGGCTTCATAAGCCGAGTTGAGCTCGAGGCCGGGCTTCTTGGTCAGCGCGCTGGCATCCTGACCTTCCGGATCCATCACCGGACCCGACGCCATCAGAACGCCCTCCGCCGCCTTGCCAGCGATACGGATGAAGTCCATCGAGGCCGCACCGTGGGTCTGGTAGATCAGGCCCTTGTAGCCGCGCTCGCGCAGCGTGGTCTGCGGCAACGCCGCGGCGGTGCCGGAGGCGCCGACCAGGATCGCATCGGGATTGGCGGCCACCAGTTTCAGCACCTGGCCGGCGACCGACGTATCCGGACGCGCGAAGCGCTCTTCGGCGACGATCTTCAGGCCCATCGCCTCGCCCTGCTTCTTCAGGTCGTTGAACCAGAGGTCGCCATAGGAGTCGGAATAGCCGATGTAGCCGACGGTCTTGATGTTGTTCTTCTTCATGTGCTCGTAGAGCACCTTGCCCATGATCGGGATCGGCTGCGGCATCGCCACCGACCACTTGGCGCGCTCCGGCGTGATCGGCAGCGGCGCCAGAGCGATGTGCGGCACCTGCGCTTCGTTGGCGACGTTGGAGACCGCCACGGTCGGCGGCGTCACCGACGAGCCCATGATCACGTCGGCCTTGGACTCCGTGACGAAACGCCGCGCGTTGGTGGTGGCGGCAGTCGGGTCGCCGCCGTCGTCGAGCACGATCACCTTGAGCGGATGGCCGCCGATTTCCTTCGCCACGAATTCGAGCGCGTTGCGCTCCGGAATGCCGAGCGCCGCCGCAGGTCCCGTGGTGGTGACGGTGATACCGATGGTGATTTCGTTGGTTTCGGCAAGAGCGGCACCGGACAATCCCGGCAACGCGAGGGCCACGGCGATCGCCGTAGCGGATAGCTTGAACTTGGTCACGTTCTCCTCCTCCCTCTGTTATGGCATCGGCCGTGTTCGGCGCGATCTTGTCGTCTTGTTTACGGCATCACCGGCGGCGAGTCAGCCCCGCATGAATTTCGCCTTCACCTCCTCGGGCACCGGCACCGATTTCAACCGGCCTGGATCGTCCGGATGACGACCGACCATCACCCGCGTCTCGAAGCCTTCGAGCGCCAGCTGTTCGCCCTTGAAGAGCTTATGCACCACTTCGAAGCTGGAACGACCGAACCGCTCGATCCGGCTTTCGATGCTGATCACATCGCCATAGGTCGAGGGGATGTAGAACTTGGCGCGGGTGTCCACCATCGGAATCCCGACCAGACTATAGACCTTGATCAGGTCGCGCTTCGAGCATCCGGCTGCGACAAAAAGCGCCGAGGTGGAGTCGTCGAACATCGCAAAGTAACGCGGGTAGTACACAATATCCGCCGGGTCACAATCGCCCCACTGGATCTGCACCTCACGGCGGTTGGTGAACATCTACAGTCGCCTAGCTCTCAGTTGGTCATTCCGGGGCGCCGCGCAGCGGCGAACCCGGAATCTCTTGCACAGATCATCTCGGGATTCCGGGTTCGCGGACTGCGTCCGCGCCCCGGAATGACGGAGGCCATTGCCCCTCACTCCAGCGCGATCACATACGCGGGCGGCGGGTCTGCGTACAGGTCTGCGATCAGCGCGGCACGATATTCCAGCACGGCGCGCTGGTTGACCGAGCCCTTGTCGGTGATCTCACCCTTATCGATCGACAGCGGCTCGCCGAGCAGCACGGCGCGGGTGACGCGGTTCGACGAGCCGGTCGCCTGCATCAGCAGCGTGGCGAAGCGTTCGCGGAACGCCTCGCGGATCAGATGATCGGCCGCCATTCCAGCCAGATCCTCCAGCGGCAGCGTGGCGTTGATCAGCTTGCAGCCGTCGGGATCGAGGATCGCCAGCGCGGTGACGTAATCGCGGTCGAGCCCGGCGATCACCACGTCGCGCACCAGCGGTGCGCAGGCGGCGATGAACTTGGCGCGCAGCGGACCGACGCTGACCCAGGTGCCCGACGCCAGCTTGAAGTCCTCCGAGATGCGGCCGTCGAAATCGAAGCCTCTCGAAAGATCGTTGGGATCGACCGGCTTCAGCGCGTCGTTGAGCTTGTAGAAGCCCTCCTCGTCGAACGCCTTCTCGGTCAACTCCGAAGCGCGCCAATAGCCGGGCGTGATGTTCGGCCCCTTGGCGCGGACTTCGAGCTTGCCGTTGTTCGGCACCAGCTTGGCCTCGTTGCCCGGCACCGGCAGACCGACATGGCCCGACCGCGATGTCTGCGGCGTCACCGACATGAAGAACGGCGCAGTCTCCGTCGCACCAAGGCCGGTGAGCATCGGCACCCGCGCGCCGGTCTCCGCAACTGCAACCTCGTCGAGCCCGCTCCAGACGTGCGCCGCCAGGCTGGCGCCCGAGAAGAACATCGCGTGCAGGCGGCTGAAGAACAATTTGCGGAGCTGCTGATCTTCGCGCAGCACCGGCAGCAGCGACTCGTAGCCCTTCGGGACGTTGAAATACACCGTCGGCGCGATCTCGCGCAGATTGCGGATCGTGGCGGCGATCCCGGCCGGCGTCGGCTTGCCGTCGTCGATATACATCGAGCCGCCGTTGAACAGCGTCAGGCCGATATTGTGGTTGCCACCGAAGGTGTGATTCCACGGCAGCCAGTCGACGATCACCGGCGGCTCGTCTTTCAGGAACGCCATCGCCTCGCGGATCATCACCTGATTGGCGCAGATCATCCGCTGGGTGTTGATCACCGCTTTCGGATTGCCGGTCGATCCCGAGGTCAGCAAAAACTTCGCAATGGTGTCGTGGCCGATCGCCTCGTGCTTGGCGGCCAGCTCAGGATGCTCCGGCGTCGCAAGCAATTCGGCGAGCGACGTCACCTTGCGCCCCTTCACCTCGCCGCGCGTGGCAGCGAGCTCGACGTCCTCCGGCACGGTGGCGAGGATCGCGGGCGCGAAGGCGGTGATATCGTCAGCGAAGATCAGGCCGGGGGTCAGCAGCCCGACGATGTGGCGCAGCTTGCCGTAATCCTTCGACACCAGCGAATATGGCGGCGACACCGGACACATTGCCACGCCCGCATACAGCGCGCCGAACATCACGATCGCATGGTCGATCGAGTTGCCGGACAGGATCATCACCGGCCGCTCGGCCGACAGGCCGCGCGCGATCAGCGCCGAGGCGATGGTCTGCGCGGCGCGCAGCATCTCGGCATAGCTGATCTTGCGCCAACCGCCTTCGCCATTGCGCTCGGCCATGAACACCCGGTCCGGCGCGATCTCGGCAAAATGATGCAGCCGGTCGGTGATCCGCACCGGATAATCGGTGAGCGTGGTGGTCGAGCGCACGTAGATCGTGCCATCCGGCTTGCGCTCGGTGGCGATGCCGATCTCGCCGAACGAGATATCGCGCAGCGGGTGAGCCGCGTCACGCCCGTCGGCAGTAGCGGCGAATGCAATGGGATCGGTCATGGCGTCCATCACGGCTCCGTTCAGCTCGGCCGAACCTTGGCTGTCTTGTGATCGAGGAAAGCGCGTATCCGCGTTTTGGCTTCCTGGTCGCTCTGCGCCACGGTCGCCATCAGCGATTCCATCAACAGGCCGGTCTGCGGATTGGCCTCGGCGATCATCGGCAACGCCTGGAGCACCGCGAAATTGGTCAGCGGCGCGTTCTGCGCGACGCGATTGCCGAGCTCCAGCGCCTTGTCATAGGCCGCCCCATTGTCGATCAGATATTGCGAAAAGCCGTGCATGACGCCCTCGGCGGCCGAATACACGCGCCCGGTCAGCATCATGTCGGCCATCCGGGCGACGCCGATCAACCGCGGCAACCGCACCGAGCCGCCGCCGCCGACGAAGATGCCGCGGCTGCCCTCGGGTAGCGCGTAGTAGGCGGACGCCTCGGCGACGCGGATATGCGCCGCGCAGGCGAGCTCGAGCCCGCCGCCGATCACAGCGCCCTTCAGCGCCGCAATCACCGGCACCCGGCAGTACTGGATCTTGTCGAACACCCGATGCCAGGTCTGGGAATGCACCAGCCCTTCGGTAGCGTCGCGTTCGCGCAGTTCGGAGAGGTCGAGGCCGGCCGAGAAGTGATCGCCGATGCCGTGGATCACCACCGCGCGGATCTCATCCGGAATGTCGGTGAGACAGTCCTTCAGCGCCGCCATCAGCCCGTCATTGAGGGCGTTGCGTTTCTTGGGGCGATTGAGACCGATCGTCAGCACGGGGCCGACGGTATCGACGACAAGCGTCGACGGGTCCGCGAGCGTCGCGGCCTGAGCGTTTCCTGTGAGCACTTATTACGTCCTGTGCAGAATAGTTATAGATCATAACAATCGCTTGAGCCCGGCGTCAATCGGCATTGCGAGCGGCGCTCAGCGATCGGCTCGAATTCTCGCCGGGACTAGCAGCCAAGCATGGCGCGCTCCCTCGCCCCGCCCTTGCGGGGAGAGGGTTGGGGTGAGGGGCAGCTATCCGCGAATCCGTGCGGCTCGGCCGTGTGGAAGCGCCCCCTCACCCGGATCAGCGCTTCGCGCCGATCCGACCTCTCCCCGCACGCGGGGAGAGGTTAGGAAGGAGGCTTCACAACACCTGATGCACGTCGATCACGACGCGGTCGGCGTGGCGGGCGGCGGAGCCGATGAACAAATGCTGCATCAGCCACTGATAGTTCGGGTGGCCGGTCTCGAATCGCGGCCGGGTGCGGAAATAGATCAGCTTGGGGTCGACCGGCTCGCCGCGCTTCAGCTTCTGCAGCAATTCGACCGGCCCGAACCGGATGCCGATGTTCTCGACATAGACCACCGCGCCGTCATCGGTCTCGAACGCATATTTGGCTTCGAGCTCGATCAGTTCGTTCGGCCGGATGATCTGGAAGTCGGCGCCGAACGGCAGCACGTTGCCGCTGATCCCCTCGCCCTTCACCTCGCCGCCGAGAATCGGAATGATCCGACGCACGCCACTGCCGATCTCGCCGGCCGACGTCACCTCGCCGATCCGCGCCGTGATGGTGAAGGCGTATTTGGTTTCGAGGGTCGGGGTCATCGCATACATCCACGGTGATCACCGGGACGAGCCCGGCCATGACGAGGTTTTCGAACTACCCGATCATCCGCATCGGCAGCCACAGCGCGATGATCGGGAACGCGATCAGGATCACCAGCCGGATCAGGTCGGTGACGACGAACGGCAGCACGCCGGCGAACACCGTGGACATGCTGACGTCCTTGATCACACTCTTGATCACGAACACGTTCATACCAACCGGCGGGTGGATCAGGCCGAGCTCGACCGTCATCACGATGATGATGCCGAACCAGATCGGATCGAAGCCGAGTGCCGTGACCACCGGAAACACGATCGGCACGGTCAGGATCACCATCGCCATCGCGTCCATCAGGCAGCCGAGCACCAGATACATCAGCAGGATCAGCGCCAGCACGCCGTAAGGGCCAATGCCGAGCCCGGTGAGGAACTCGGTGACGACTTGCGGCGTCTGGGTGATGGTGAGGAAGTAGCCGAAGCACAGCGCGCCGATCAGCACGGTGAACACCGCGGCCGCGGTGCGGGTCGCCTGCAGCAGCGACTGCAGGATGCCCTCGCGGTCGAGCTTGCCGCGCAGGATGCCGATCAGGAACGCGCCGACGGCGCCGACCGCGCCGGCCTCGGTCGGGATGAAGAAGCCGCCATACAGCCCGCCGATCACGAACAAGAACAGCAGCAGCGGCGACCACACGTCGCGGAACGCCGCGAGGCGGTCGCCCCACGAACTCTTCGGCCCCGCGGGCAGGAATCCCGGCCGCGCCACGCCGATGATCCAGATCGTGATCATGTGCATCACGATTGCCAGCAGGCCCGGCAGGATGCCGGCGATGAACAGCTTGCCGATGTCCTGCTGGGTGATGATGCCGTACACCGCCAGCACGGTCGACGGCGGCAGCATCGCGCCGAGCGTGCCGCCGACCGCGATCACGCCGGTCGAGAACGACTGCGGATAGCCGAACCGGCGCATCTCCGGATAGGCCACCGCCGAGAAGGTCGCGGCGGTCGCGACCGACGAACCGGAGATCGCCGCAAAGCCGCCGCAGGCCGCGATGGTGGCGATGCCGAGCCCGCCCTTCCAGTGGCCGACGATTGTGTTGCCGGCGCGAAACAGCTCGCGGCTGATGCCCGACGCCGACACGAACGCGCCCATCAGCAGGAACATCGGGATCACACCGAACGAATAGTCGGTGACGGTGCGCATCGTGGTCTGGCCGACCAGCTTCAGCGCCGGCTCGAATCCGGTGAGATAGCCGAAGCCGGTGACGCCGACGAGGCCCATCGCCATGCCGACCGGCACGCGCAGCAGCATCAGGACGAACAGGCTGATGAAGCCGATCGCGGCCACGGTCTCGTTGGTCAGCATCGCTAGCTACTCCACCGGCTTCATGCGCACTTCGCGCATCTGCTCCGGATGGAAGATCAGCCGGAAGGTTCGAATCGCGATCAGCAGCACGGCGGAGACGTCGCCGATCCACGACACCAGATAGAACGGCCAGATCGGGATCTGGAGGTCCATCGTGACGATGTGGTCGGCTTTGGTGGTCACCACCTTGTCGAACAGCGTGTAGGTCTGCACGCTGACGACGAACAGCAGGACCAGGGTGGCGAAGATATCGATGATCCGCTGCCAGCGCGGCGACGCCGCCGCCCACACCAGATCCACGGTGATGTGCGAGCCGCGGTAGGAAGTGGCGGCAATACCCCAGAAGATCAGCACGCCGAGCATGAACTGACCGAAATTGTAGTAATCCGGGATTGTCACCGAAAAGAACTTGCGCATGAACACGGCGAGAAACGTGTTCAGCGCGACGATGCCGACGAAGAACGCCGCGATCCATTCGATCGCGTCGATGAAGCGGTCCATGCCGTTCTTGGAGAAGCGCCGCGTCGTCAGGGCGCCAGGCAGCCGGTCGCGGAGCTTGTCGTCGGGAGGAGAACTCATCGGAGCTCGATCGTTGGTATTGCGTCAATCACAATGAAAAAGTCATTCCGGGGCGCTCGCGCAGCGAGCGAACCCGGAATCTCGATCGTGCGACCGCGAGATTCCGGGTCTGCGCGCGATACGCGCATGCCGGAACGACCACGCAGAGGCTCACAACCCCGCGTCGTACTTCTTCAGCGCGTTTTGCAGATCGGTTTCGACCGCGGCGGGATCACCGCCGGATTTCTTGACCTGCTCGGCCCAGCTGTCGCGCAGCGGCTTGGTCGCCTTCTTCCATTCGGCGAGCTGCGCATCGGTCAGCGGATAGACCTCGTGGTCCTGCAGCGCCTTCATCTTGACGCGGCCATTGGCCTCGAAATCGGTCCAGGGGTCGGTGACCTTGGAGGCCCATTCTGGCGTGCAGTGGTCGTCGATGATCTTCTTCTGCGCGTCCGACAGCGCGTTATAAGCCTTCAGCCCGATGTTGTAGGTGAACACCGTGGTGTAGAGCGGCACGTCCATGTGATACTTGACCACCTTGTCGATGCCGAACAGGAACACCGACCCCCACGGGAAGGTGATCTCGTCAGCGACGCCGCGCTCCAGCGCGTCGCGCGATTCCGGCGCCGAGGCTTGCACATTGGTGCCGCCGAACAGCTTCACCATTTCGCCGATGGTCGATTGCGCCGGCCGCACCTTCAGGCCGCTCATATCGGACGGCAGCAGCACCTTCTTCTTGCCGTGCAGCGCGCCCGGATCGTGGATGAAGGCGAAGCACAGCTTGGTGTCCTTCATCTCGGTCGGCGCGTATTTGTGGTACCACTCGTTCAGCGCCAACGTGCCCTTCTTGCCGTCCTTGAACACGAACGGAAGCTGGCCGGCGGAGACGATCGGGAAGCGGCCGGGCTGATAGCCGGGATTGACGTAGGTGACGTCGGCGATGCCGTCGCGCGCCATGTCGTAATGGTCGAATGCCTTGCCGAGTTGCTCGGAGGGGAACACGGTCATCCGGATGCTGCCGCCGGAGGCTTTCTGAATGTCCTCGGCCCACGCCTTGGTCGCCGGCACCAGCGGATGCGCTGGCGGCACCCACAGCGAGACTTTCCAGTTGACGGTTTTGTCCTGCGCAAGCGCGGGTGTCACGCTGGCGGCAAGCAGCAGCGCGAGCAGAGTCTTCCTCATCGAGCTCTCTCCCTTGGTCGGCTTCAATCGGCCTTTGGGGCGCATTGTTATAGGTTATAACCATCATTGCAAGTGACGGCCGCGTAATAGCTGCTAGACACCGGACGGCGGCTAGACGGCTTCGTGACGGTCCCGTAACGAGGCGACAACATCATCGGGGGAACGACCATGCGGACACAAGTGGCCATCATCGGCGCGGGTCCGTCCGGACTGCTGCTCGGCCAGCTGCTGCACAAATACGGCATCGACGCCGTCATCGTGGAACGCAAGGATCCGGACTACGTGCTGTCGCGGATTCGTGCCGGCGTGCTCGAACAGGGCATGGTCGATCTGCTCGACGAGGCCGGCGTCTCGACCCGCTTGCATCAGGAGGCGCTGGTGCACGGTGGCTTCGAGATCGCGTTCGCCGGCAAGCGGCATCACATCGATCTGAAAGGCGCGACCGGCGGCAAGAGCGTCACCGTGTATGGCCAGACCGAGGTCACCCGCGACCTGATGGAAGCGCGCAATGCCGCTGGCCTTGCCACGATCTACGATGCCGCCGACGTCAGCCTGCACGACTTCGAAGGTGCCCACCCCAAGGTGCGATACGTCAAGGACGGCACCACGCGCGAGATCGTGTGCGATTTCATCGCCGGCTGCGACGGCTTCCACGGCATCAGCCGGCAGAGCGTGCCGGCCAGCGCAGTGCAGTCGTTTGAGCGGGTGTATCCGTTCGGCTGGCTCGGATTGCTGTCCGACACCCCACCGGTGTCGCCCGAGCTGATCTACGTCAACCACGACCGCGGTTTTGCGCTGTGCTCGATGCGCTCGATGCACCGCAGCCGCTATTACGTGCAGTGCCCGCTCACCGACGACGTCGCCGACTGGAGCGACGACCGGTTCTGGGACGAGCTGAAGAGCCGGCTCGATCCGGAGACCGCCGGCAAGCTGGTCACCGGGCCGTCGATCGAAAAGAGCATTGCGCCGCTGCGGTCGTTCGTCGCCGAGCCGATGCGGTTCGGCCGGCTGTTCCTCGCCGGCGACGCCGCCCACATCGTGCCGCCGACCGGCGCCAAGGGCCTCAACCTCGCCGCCAGCGACGTGTACTACCTGTCGCGCGCCATGCGCGAATACTACGCCGAGAAGTCGCAGGCCGGCATCGATGCCTATTCGGCCAACGCGCTGCGCCGGGTGTGGAAGGCCGAGCGGTTCTCCTGGTGGATGACCTCGCAGCTCCACCGCTTCCCCGACAGCGACGCCTTCTCCCAGCGCATCCAGACCGCCGAACTGGACTACCTGGTCAACTCCAAGGCCGCGATCACCTCGCTGGCGGAGAACTACGTCGGCCTGCCGTATTGAGACGACGCAGAGCCGCCGCCATTCACGGCTTAGCCATTGTCATTCCGGAGCGCGAGCCCGGAATCCATAAGCGCTGCGCTTGTATTCTGGGACGATCGAACCTCCACAAGCTCTAATCACGGCTGTAGTTATGGATTCCGGGCTCACGCGCTGACGCGCGTGCCCCGGAATGACGAACGCCAGGCTGTCGAAGCAGCGGTGCAATCAGCCCGCCCCCCTGCCGGCCGTTTCAAACACCCTCTCAAACCACGCTTCAAACTTTGTCGGCGTTGCGGACGATGCTGCGGTGCGGTCTAAAGGTGTTCGATGCAGGGAGGCGAGCGACGCGCATGACGACCGAACCGGATCAGAACTCCATCCCAGCGCCTGACAGCATTCCTGACGGCTTCGTGCGCCACAGCCGTTCGAGCCCGCTCACCGCGCCGTGGGAGCCGCTCTACGCCAAGACCACGGCGGATGCGGTGATGCTCGGCCTGCAGATTCGCGAATGCCACACCAATTCGCGCGGTCTCGCCCATGGCGGGCTGATCACGGCGCTGGCCGACAACGCGATGGGCTACAGCTGCGGCCTCAAGCTCGGCGGCGGCGCGCGGCTGTTGACGTCGTCGCTGGCCATCGACTTCATCGGTCCCGCCAAGATCGGCCAATGGCTGCAGATCGAGCCGGAGGTGATCAAGGTCGGCGCCAAGCTGTGCGTCGCGCAGTGCTTCGTCACCACCGACGGCACCCGCTGCGCCCGCGCCAACGGCACATTCAGCGTGGTGACGGCGAAGGAGTGAGTTAGCGGCTCATGGCCGTCTGGCACCGACGTTCCGGGGCGCGCGGAGCGCGAACCCGGAACCCGGAGCTGTTCTGCGCCGCCAGCCTTCGTCACAACCTCGGGATTCCGGGCTCACGCGCTTCGCGCGTGCCCCGGAATGACGATCGGTGATGATGGTGCGCTTGCGCCTTGCTCACCCCAAGATCGGCAGCTCCACCACGTCATAGCCATGGCGGATGACGCGGCCGAGCACGGGATCGTCGATCTCGAATTCGAAACGTGATGCCGGGCGGATGCCGCCCTTGGCGGCGAAGGTGCCGCCGAATAGCGCGCAGCCATCGGGCAGGCTCGCGCCGCCAAAGCCGCGGGCGATCAGCTCGCGCGCCGGCAGCATCGCATCGAGCGTGCCCTCCTGGTACAGCACGCGCGTCCCCCCGATCGTGGCGTAGGAACGCAGCACGATGCGATCCCAATGTGCCTCGATGTCGCCGAACTCCCACAGCTCCGGTGCCACCGGCTTGTCGCACATCTGCTTCGACACGGTGACGCCATAGGCTTCCACCTTGCGGTCCGTGTGGTCGGAGCCGACGCCGACCAGGATGCGGCTCTGATGGCCGATCAGCACGAACTCGACTTCGCCGGACGAGTCGCCACCGGACACTTCGATCACCGGCGCGGAGGTGAGCCGCGCCGCGGCGACGCGGTAGTAGATCGGCGTCGACACCGGCCGCGCGATGCCGAGCGCCTCGAGTTCGGCAATGTGGTGGTCGCGCGCCACCGGATCGCGCCCGGTCCAGCCGGCGATCACCGCCGTCGTAATCGGCAGCGTCAGTTGGGTGCGGCCGCCGGCAGCGGCGAGCGTGAAGGCAAGATCAACCACGGATCACCGCCTCCATGCCGGCCGCGACTTCGAAGATCTCGCGGTCGGTGCCATTGACGCCCGCCAGCATCAACCCGACCGGCGCCTCGCCGTCCCGATGGCACGGCAGCGAGATCGCACAGCCGTCGATCATGTTGATCAACGTGCAATTGCGCAAGGCCAGCAGATTGGCCTTGGTGAACGCCTTGTCGTCGGCAAGTTCGGCAATGGTCGGCGCGGCGATCGCGGTGGTCGGCATCGCCACCGCGTCGTAGGGTGCCAGCCGCGCCGTGGCGCGTTCGATCAGCGATTTGCGTGCGGTCACGATATCGATGTAGTCCGCGGCGCTCTGGGTCTCGCCGCGCAGGATGCGCTCGCGTACCCGCGGATCGTAGACGTCGCCCTGCGCGACGACCAGATAGCGGTGCCAGGCGTAGCTCTCGGCGGCGGTCAGGCCACCTTTCGCACTCAGCGGTGCGACGTCGTTGAACTCCGGCACCTCGATCTGCTCGACGATCACGCCATGACTGGCCAGCGTAGTCAGCGCGCGGTCGAATGCGGCCTTCACGACGGCGTCGAGTTCATCCAGCGCCACCGTGGAGGGGACCGCGATCCGCATCCCCTTCAGCGGCCGCGTGCTCAGCGGCACCACCGGCTGGTCGGCCAGGATCGCGTCCAGCGCGGCGCAGCAGGCGACGCTGCGCGCCAGCGGGCCGATCGAGTCGAGCGAGAACGACAGCGGCACCGCGCCGTCGCGCGGCACGCGGGCCTGCGACGGCTTGTAGCCGACGATGCCGTTGAACGCTGCCGGAATCCGGCACGAGCCGCCGGTGTCGGTGCCGAGCCCGGCATGCGCCATGCCGTCGGCGACCGACACCGCGGCGCCCGACGACGAGCCGCCCGGCACATGGCCGACGTCGCGGCGATAGACGGCTTTCGGCGTGCCGTAATGCGGGTTGATGCCGATGCCCGAATAGGCGAACTCGGTCATGTTGCTGCGGCCGATCACCACGAAGCCGGCGCGCCTCAGCCGCGCGACCGTCGGCGCGTCGGCCTCGGCCGGCGGATTATCGTCGAGCGCACGCGAGCCGGCGCGGGTCACCTGCCCCTTGATGTCGAACAGATCCTTGATCGAGACCGGAATGCCGGCGAACGGCGACGGCGCCGCGTTGGCGGCGCGCAGCCTGTCCATCGCATCCGCTGCCTGCAACGCCGCGTCGCGGTCGACGTGAATGAAGGCGCGCGCGCCCTCGCCGGCCGGATCGTCGATCCGCGCCAGACAGTCCTCCACCAGCTTGCGGGCGGTGGTGCGGCCGGCTTCGAGATCGGCCGCGAGGGCGGCGAGCGTGGGATGTCGGGTCATAGTGTTCATTCCGCTGGGAGCCGACCGGCCGCGCGCTGCGGCGCGCCTCGATCGTACATGAGGATCATCGGCTTATTCAGTAGCGCGGAAAGTGACGGTTTGCCATCCGCGGCGAAGGCGGTTCCGGCTCCGCGTGCAGCGCATCGCTCGCCATGGTCGATTGTCCGCTTTGCGGAATACAATTCCTGCACACGGCTCCGCGCCCTGCGCGTGTTGACGCTGACGGAGCGATATCGCATCAAGACGCCACAACCGATGGGCCCACGAGCCAGCTCAGGGAGAAAACTAAGACATGGCTGAACCCGCACGCGCACGTCCCAAGATCACTCCGGAAACCCAGCACTACTGGGACGGCGCCAAGCAAGGCGAACTGCGGCTTCAGCGCTGCGATTCCTGCGCTCATGCGTACTTCCCGCCCCGCCCCTTCTGCCCGAAATGCGGCTCGCGCGAGGTCAGCGTGTTCAAGGCCTCCGGCAACGGCACCCTGTATTCCTACGTGATCAATCACCGCCCGCTGGCGGCCGGCTTCACCGAGCCCTACGCCATCGCGGTCGTGGAGCTCGAAGAGGGCCCGCGGATGATGAGCAACATCCTGGAGTGCCCGCAGACCCCGGAGGCGCTCGAACTCGACATGAAGCTGGAAGTCACCTTCCAGAAGATCGACGACAATCTCACCCTTCCGCAATTCCGTCCGGCGAAGGGGTAAGCACCATGCGTCGCAATCAGGTTGCTATCGTCGGCGCCGCCGAAACCACCAAGCTCGGCGTCATTCCCGACATGTCGCAGATCCAGCTCCACGCCGACGCCGCGCTCAACGCGATCGCCGACGCCGGGCTGAAGCTGTCGGACATCGACGGCATCGCTACCGCGGTCGAAACCCCGCAGCAGATCGCCCACTATCTCGGCATCACCCCGACCTGGGTCGACGGCACCTCGGTCGGCGGCTGCTCGTTCATGCTGCACGTCCGCCACGCCGCCGCGGCGATCGAGGCCGGGCTGTGCAAGACGGTGCTGATCACCCACGCCGAGAGCGGCAAGTCGATGATCGGCAAACTGCCGCGCTCGTTCCAGGCCGACAGCCTGCAGGGCCAGTTCGAAGCGCCCTACGGCATCTACGGGCCGCCGAGCCAGTTCCCGATCCCGGTGCTGCGCTTCATGAAGACCTACGGCATCACCCACGAGCAGATCGCCTCGGTCGCGGTGGCGCAGCGCGAATGGGCGGCGAAGAATCCGCGCGCGATGATGAAGGACCCGATCACGGTCGAGGACGTCCTCAACTCGCGGATGATCGCCTATCCGTTCCGCCTGCTGCAGTGCTGCCTCGTCACCGACGGTGGCGGCGCGCTGATCATGACCTCGGCCGATCGTGCCAAGGACTTCCCGCACAAACCGGTCTATGTGCTCGGCACCGGCGAGAGCGTGGAAACGCCGATGGTCAGCCAGATGGAGACCTTCAACTCCTCGCGGGCCTTCAAGGTGGCGGGCCCGACCGCGTTCCGCGAGGCCGGCATCAGCCACAAGGACGTCGATCATCTGATGATCTACGACGCCTTCGCGCACCTGCCGCTGTTCGGCCTCGGCGACCTCGGCTTCATGCCGTATGAGGAAACCGGAAAGTTCATCGCCGACGGCAACACCCGCCCCGGCGGCAAGCTGCCGCTCAACACCAACGGCGGCGGCCTGTCCTACATGCACTCGGGCATGTACGGCATGTATGCGTTGCAGGAAAGCGTCCGGCAAATGCGTGGCATCGCGCCCGCGCAGGTGGAAGGCGCGAAGATCTCGGTCTGCCACGGCGTCGGCGGCATGTTCGCGGCGTCGGGGACGATCATCTTCACCAACGAGAAGTAGTTCAGACCATCGGCGCCGCGAGGCGCGCTCCCTCTCCCCGCGTGCGGGGAGAGGGCTGGGGTGAGGGGGCGTCTCCGCGAGTCTGAACCGCTCGGCCGCGTGGAAGCGCCCCCTCACCCGCCCGGCTTCGCTCACGCTCGCCGGTCGACCTCTCCCCGCACGCGGGGAGAGGTGAACGCAGCGGCACCATCAACGACCAAACGCCAACAACGGAAAGAAAAACATGGCCAAGGCACTGGACGGCAAAGTCATCATCGTCACCGGCGCGGGGCGCGGCATCGGCCGCGAGATCGCACTGCTCGCGGCGCGCGAAGGCGCCAAGGTGGTCGTCAACGATCCGGGCGTCGCCTCCGACGGCTCGGGCACCGACGCCGCCCCGGCCGAGCAGGTCGTCGAGGAGATCAAGAAGGAAGGCGGCACCGCGGTCGCGAACTTCGAAAGCGTCGCTGAGGCGATCCCCGCCAGCAAGATCGTCAAGCAGGCGGTCGACACCTACGGCAAGCTCGACGGCGTGGTGAACAACGCCGGCATTCTGCGCGATGCGATCTTCCACCGCATGAGCATCGACGCGTTCGAGCAGGTCATCAAGGTGCACCTGATGGGCACTTTCTACGTCAGCCACGCCGCTGCCCGGCTGTTCCGCGAGCAGGAGAGCGGCTCGTTCGTGCACTTCACCTCGACCTCGGGCCTGATCGGCAATTTCGGCCAGGCCAACTACGCGGCCGCCAAGCTCGGCATCGTCGGCCTGTCGAAGTCGATCGCGCTCGACATGAGCCGCTTCAACGTCCGCTCCAACTGCGTGTCGCCGTTCGCCTGGAGCCGCCTGATCGGCACCATTCCGACCGAGACCGAGGCCGAGAAGGCCCGCGTCGCGCGGATGCAGCAAATGGGCCCGGAGAAGATTGCGCCGCTGTCGGTGTATCTGCTCGGCGACGCCGCCAAGGACGTCAGCGGCCAGATCTTCGCCGTGCGGATGAACGAGATCTTCCTGATGGGCCAGTCGCGCCCGATCCGTTCGGTGCACCGCGACGGCGGCTGGACCTGCGAAAGCCTCGCCGAGCACGGCATGCCGGCGCTGAAGGGCTCGTTCTACAAGCTCGACCGCTCCGCCGACATCTTCAACTGGGATCCGGTGTAAACTCGGTCAGCTCCACGACGACGATCGGTTAAACACCAGCACGTCATTCCGGGGCGCGCCGCCAGGCGCGAACCCGGAATCCGGAGCTGTGGGACACCCGGCCGTCGCTACCAACTCGGGATTCCGGGTCCGCGAGCTGCGCTCGCACCCCGGAATGACTCGAAGAACTAACAGCCCCCGCAGTTTACACACACAGAAAAGCCCGCCTTGCAGCGGGCTTTTCCGTCGGGTGAAGCACCTTGGAGGGGGAGTTACTTCACCACGAATTCGATCCGCCGATTCTGCGCCCGGCCTTCGGCGGTGTCGTTGCTGGCGATCGGCTTGGCCGAGCCGTATCCTGACAAAAGTTTGACCTGTCGTACTTCGTGCTTACTAACTAAGCACACGCGCCGACATTTTTGGCACGCAACTAACTACCCCTCTACCAGACCGTAGCGGGATACAGCGCTCGCGGTATCGGGATGCAAAGTCGGAGGATCGATTCGGCTCCGCTTGAAGCGACGCGGCAGATCGCAGTGCCGAAATTATCCGCGCGGGTCTCGGCGAGCCCGCTGCGCTCTAATGCGCCGACACGTTCGAAAAGAAATTGATGATGCCGACGCCGGCGATGATGAACGCGATGCCGACCATCGCCGCGGCGTCCAAGGCCTGGCCGAACCACAGCCAGCCGACCGCCGAGATCAGCACGATCCCGATCCCGGACCATAGCGCATAAGCAATGCCGACCGAGATGCTGGTCAGCGTCAGCGACAGGAAATAGAACGCCGCGCCGTAGCCGACGACGACCAGCACCGACGGCAACAGCACCGTAAACCCCTGCGACGCCTTCAGCGCTGATGTCCCGGCGACTTCAGCCACGATCGCGATCAGAAGATAGAGCCAATGCATGGTGGACGTCCTCGGTGTCTGCGGCTGCTGGCCGGCTTCAGCATCGCCGCCAATCTAACAGGCGCGCCTTTCCACCGGCTGAACGAGCCCAGACCAATCCCAGCGGCACCCCGCCCTCACCCGCTATTCCGCAGCCCCGCCGAAATCCCGTTGATCGTCAGTTGCACGCCGCGGAGCACCTGTTCGTCCGGATCGTGGGTGCGGTGTTCGCGCAGCAGCTGGACCTGGACGTGGTTCAGGGGGTCGAGGTACGGGAAGCGGTGGCGGATCGAGCGTTCGAGCAGCGGGTTGCTCTGCAGCAGGCGGTCCTGCTGCATGATCGCGAACAGATACTCGATCGACGAATGCCATTCGGCGCGGATGCGGCCGAAGATGCGCTCGCGGACATCGACGTCCTCGACCAGCTCGGCATAGCGCGAGGCAATGCCGATCGAGCTCTTCGACAGCACCATGTCCATGTTCGACAGCAGCGTGCGAAAGAACGGCCACTCCTGATACATCTTTTGCAGGAAGGCGATGCCCTTCTCGGGATGCGCGGTGACCCAGGCCGAGACCGCACTGCCGAAACCGTACCAGCCCGGCAGCATCAGCCGGCACTGCGCCCATGAGAACACCCACGGAATCGCGCGCAGGTCCTCGATCGCGCGCGTTTTCTTGCGCGAGGCCGGACGGCTGCCGATGTTCAGCGTCGAGATCTCATTGATCACCGTCGAGGCCCAGAAGTAGTCGACGAAGCCGTCGGTCTCGTACACCAGGCCACGATACGCCTTGAAGGCCAATGCCGAGAGCTGCTCCATCGCTTCGAGATAGTCGCGATGCGGCGCCACCCGCTTCGGCTGCAGCAGGCTTGCTTCCAACGTCGCGGCGGCGAGGATCTCGAGGTTGTTGCGGCCGACTTCGACGTTGGAATACTTGCTGGTGATGATCTCGCCCTGCTCGGTAATGCGGATCTGGCCGTTCACGGCGCCGCCCGGCTGCGCCACGATGGCGTCGTAGCTCGGACCGCCGCCACGGCCGACCGAGCCGCCACGGCCGTGGAACAGCCGCAACCGCACGCCATGGTGCTCGAAGATCTCGATTAGGCCGATCTCGGCCTTGTACAGCTCCCAGCCCGAGGTGACGAAGCCGCCGTCCTTGTTGCTGTCGGAGTAGCCGAGCATCACCTCCTGCACCGAGCCGCGGCTGTCGACCAGCCGGCGATATTCCGGGATCGACAACAGCCGGTCCATGATCTTGGCGCAGGCCTGCAGGTCCTCGATGGTCTCGAACAGCGGCACCACGTTGATGGCGCTACGCCCCGACGGATCGATCAGCCCGACTTCCTTGAGCAGCACCGCGACTTCGAGCAGATCGGAGACGCCCTTGGTCATGGAGATGATGCATTGGGGGATCGCCGCCGCCCCGTAGGTCGCGTGCGCCTTCGCGGCTTCGCGGAACACTGCTAGCTCGCCGACGGTCTCGTCGCTGTATTTGACGAACATCGAGGTCAGCGGCCGGGTGCTGCGCAGCTCGCTGATCAAGAGCGCGATCCGCGCCTCCTCGTCGAGCATCGCATAGGAGGTGCCGGGCCGGGCCGCGTCCATCAGCTCGGTAATGGTGCGCTCGTGCACCGCCGAGTTCTGCCGCATGTCCAGGCTGGCGAGATGGAAGCCGAAGCAGTCGATCGCCCGGCGGAGCTGGCGCAGCCGGCCGCGCGCGATCACGCCGGAATTGTGCTGGGTGAGCGACAGATGGATGGCGTCGAGATCGGCCTTGAAGTCCTGCGCGCTGGCGTAGGGCTCGGCCTCGCCGACCGGCGCGCGGAGGTTCTCGACCTCGAGCTTGAGCGCGGTCGCTGCGAGCCGCGCGTAGATGCCGGACACCGCGAGGCGATACGGCTCGTACTTGCGATGCGGCGAGGTGTCGGGCGAGGTCTCGGCCAGCGCCTTGACGGTGTCGGTGGTACCGGCGAGATGCGAGGCCAGCGACAACTCCGAGCCGAGCTCGTGCAGCTCGTCGAGATAATAGCGCAGCACGCGGGTGCTCTGCAGCTTCAAGGTGCCGTGCAGCACCTCGGCGGTGACGAACGGATTGCCGTCGCGATCGCCGCCGATCCAGCTTCCCATCCGCAGGAAGCTCGCAAGCTCGCCTTCGCTGTTGACGCCTTCCGCCTTGGCCGCATCGGCAAGCCGGTCTTCCAGCGCACTGTGCAGCCGCGGCACCTCGCGCAGGAAAGTGTAGTCGTAGAACGACAGGCCGTTGGTGACTTCGTCCAGCACCGTCAGCTTGGTTCGGCGCAGCAGATTGGTCTTCCACAGCGTCTCGACGGCGCGGCGCAGCCGCTCCTCATTGTCGGCCCATTCGTCGGCGGTGAGCTGAACGCGGTCGCGCTGATCGAGCAGCGAAGCGATCTGCATTTCGCGGTCCATCGTGCTCTTGCGGCGCACTTCGGTCGGGTGCGCGGTCAGCACCGGGCTGACCAGCGCGGTCGCAAAGAACTTGCGCAGTTCCGCCGCGCTGATCCCTTCCTGCCGTGCATGCGCCAGCGTCTTGGCGAGCAGTCCGGCGCGCGGCGCCGAACCCGCGGTCGAGCCGGCGCGCATCTGGCGGATGTTGTTCTGGTCCTCGGCGATGTTGGCGAGGTGCGAGAAATAGCTGAAGGCGCGAACGATCCGCATCGTGTCGGGGATCGACATTCCGTCCAGGATCGCTTCGAGCTCGGCGCGCGCGGTCTTGTCGTCGTCGCGATGGAATCGGATCGAGGTCTGGCGGATGTTCTCGACCAGATCGAACACGGTCTGGCCTTCCTGCTCGCGCACGGTGTCGCCGAGGATCCGGCCGAGCAGCCGGATGTCGTTGCGCAGCCGGGTCTCGGCCTCGATCGCGGCCGCGTCGTCAGGACGTTCGGAAACCGGCTCGGCACCGGCGGACAGGTTCAACGACGACATCGCAGCACTCCAGGATCAGATCGGTATCCTGAAGGATTTTGTGCACCGCACGCAAGATCAAGAATCGGCGGTGCACGTCGCGCGGCCTGGTCGAAGGGTAGTTAGCGCGCGCCCGAGATGTTGCGGACATTGTCCGGCGGCGTGTCGCTGTCGGGCGGCGGCGAGGCCGGCTCGGCAGCGCTGGGCGTCGGAGCCGGCGGCGGGGCGACCGGCATCGGGGCCGCGACCGACGTTTCGTACAGCGGCGGCTGCGGCACCGGCCGCGCGCTGGCCGAGGTCGGCGGGGTGGTGGTGCGGGTGAACGGCGGCTGGAATAGCGGCTCCGAAGCTGGCGCAGGCCGGCGCTTGGCCCAAACGAACGGCACCACGATGGCGATGATCAGGCCGATCACCAGCAGGATCAGCAGCGCCGATTGCTGCAGGAAGGCGATCGCCGGGACGCTGACGCCAAGGATGACGCCGACCACCGCAATCTTCCAGGCGCGGATGTGCAAACCGGCCGTGAAGGTGCCGAGCGCCAGCAGCGTCAGCACGCCGAGCGCAGCGGCAAGGCCGCTGAGCTGGCGCGTCACCTGCAGCGACATCAATTCCATGGTCAGCAGCACGGCGCCCCAATGCAGCACCTGCGACACCACCAGATAGACGTGCTGATCGGCAGCGCGGGCTTCACGCCAGCGCGACACCACGCAGACCAGGCCGATGAACGGGGCCAGGATCACCCAGTAGATGCTGGTTTCGGAGAAGCTGGTGTAAGCGACGCCGAACAGCGCCAACAGCAGCATCAAGAGATACGGCCACTCCCCGACGACGAAGCCGCCGATGCCGGAATGCCATTTTGCACGCGACGGGTCTGAATGCAGGTCTGTCATGATCGATCCCCTCCAGCGTGCCCCTGTGTAGCATGGAACCCGCGGACGCGCTGTGACGTCCTGGGGCGGATCTCCCGCTTTGGTAAGCAAGCTGCCAACCGGCGTCCGCACGCGTCACACCTTGGCAACGATCCGGTGCAGCGGCGGTTCCAGAGAGAAGGAACTCTGCTTTAGGCGGGCCCTTCAGAGATTAATCATCTAAATCGATTGCTTTAAACAAAACAATCTGTTTGATTGATGAGTCTGGAACCGCAATGGATTGGCCAACAAGGAGCCGATCCATGAGCCTCATCACAAATGCCAAGCCGAACCCGCACCCCCACCACCCTCGTGCCGCCCACCTTGGACGGCATCTCGCGGCGATCGCCCCAGGGGTGGCGGTGACCGCCGCAATCGCAACCGCCGCCGTCGGCCTGCATGCCATTCCGGGCATGCCCGGCATCAGCCCGATGCTGCTGGCGATCCTGATCGGCATCGTCGGCCACAATGCCATCGGCACGCCGTCCTGGGCGGTGCCGGGGGTCAAGTTCAGCCTGCGGCGAGTGCTGCGCTTCGCCATCATCCTGCTCGGCCTGCAGCTCACCACCGCGCAGCTGATCGAGGTCGGCGGTGCAGGCCTTGCAATCATCGCCGCAACGCTGCTCACCACCTTCTGCTTTACGGTGTGGTTCGGTCGCGTGCTCGGCGTCGACCGCAAGCTCGCCGAGCTGATCGCCGCCGGCACATCAATCTGCGGCGCCTCTGCGATCATCGCCACCAACACCGTGACCCGCGCCGATGACGAGGACGTCGCCTATGGGGTCGCCTGCGTCACCGTGTTCGGCTCTTTGGCGATGGTCGGCTACCCGCTGCTGCAGGCGGCGTTCAATCTCGATGCTCACGGCTTCGGGCTGTGGAGCGGCGCCTCCATCCACGAGATCGCCCAGGTCGTGGCGACAAGCTTCCAGGGCGGCCAGCGCGCCGGTGAATTCGGCACCATCGCCAAGCTGGCTCGGGTGATGCTGCTGGCGCCGCTGGTGATCGCGCTTGGCATGCTGGCCCGCTTCCGCGCCAAGCATCTGCCCGCCGGCGACCGCGCCGCGGCGCCGCCGATGCCCTGGTTTGTGCTCGGCTTCGTGGCGATGATCGGCGTCAACCAGTTCGTCGCCATCCCGCACGAGGCCAAGAGCTGGATCGTGGCTATCACCGGCTTCCTTTTGTCGATGGCGCTGGCGGCAATGGGACTGGAGACCGACCTGCGCAAACTCGCCGCGCGCGGCCTACGCCCCGCCTTGCTCGGCCTCACCGCGTCGCTGTTCATCGCCGGCTTCTCGCTGATGCTGATCAAACTCACAGGATGGCACGGATGACACTGGAACAGCTCCGCATCTTCATCGCGGTCGCCGAACAGCAGCACATGACCCGCGCCGCGAGCGGACTGAACCTCACCCAATCGGCCACCAGCGCGGCAATCGCCGCGCTGGAAGCACGTCACGGGGTCAAGCTGTTCGACCGCGTCGGCCGCGGCATCGTGCTCACGCAAGCCGGTCGCGACTTCCTCGGCGTAGCCCGCGCCGTGCTTGCCCGCGCGCGCGCCGCCGCACAGGCGCTTGACGACATCGCCGGACTGAAGCGAGGTTCGCTCAGCGTCGCCGCCAGCCAAACCGTCGGCAACTACTGGCTGCCGCAGCGGCTGCTGCGCTTCCGGCAGCGTTATCCCGGCATCACGCTGCAGCTCACGATCGCCAACACCGAACAGGTCGCCGCCGCGGTGCGCGAAGGCCGCACCGATCTTGGCCTGGTCGAAGGCGAGGTCGACGATCCGCTGCTGAACGCGACGCCGATCGGCGGCGATGATCTGGTGATCGTGGTCGGACGCGACCATCCATGGTGCACGCTGCCGCGGCTGACGACTGCCAAGCTCACCACCACCGGCTGGGTGCTGCGCGAACGCGGCTCGGGCACGCGCGCGATGTTCGAGGCCGCGCTGCAACGCAGCGGGCTAGCGCTGTCCGATCTCGATGTGCGGCTGGAATTGCCCTCTAACGAAGCGGTCCGCGCCGCAGTCGAAAGTTCTGACTGCGCCACCGCGATCTCTGCGCTCGTCGCCGCGCCGTCACTGACCGCAGGCACGTTGCACAGCCAGCGATTCGATCTGCCGCATCGCGCGTTTCATCTCTTGCGTCACAAGGAACACAGCCACAGTCAGGCCGAGAACGCACTACTTGCTGAATTGTCCGATCCGCCCACGCGCTGATCTGGATTTGGATACCAAAATCGTCGCTGCTAATTCCCGGTTCCCGCCACAGGAACTCACAACTCTGTAACTATCCAAAGAAAACTTAGCTTATTTGCCTCGCATCGTTGCGGCGCTGCCGAAGCCATGCCTAGGGTCACAACCTAGGAGGGTGGCACGTTGCGCAAGGGGCTGACGCTTTCGACCAGGCTGGCGATCTTGGTGATGTCGACGGCAATGCTGACCGCAAGCGGGGTCGGCTACCTCGGCTATCGCAACATCGCGCCGGTGGCGATCGAGCGGACTTTAGCCGGGCTCGACGCCAATGCAAGCTGGCAGGCGCGCGAGCTGTCCCACCTTGTCAACGGCGCCACCGCCGATCTGATGGGCTTCCGCCAGATCATCGGCATCGACGAGCTGATCGAACTCAGCCTCGACCCGTCAAAGACCGTCGCCGGCGGGGGGAGCCTGCCGCAATGGCGCGAACGGATCGGCCGCCGCCTCGCGCTAGAACTGGAGAACAAGCCGGACTTCGCACGCTACCGCCTGATCGGCGTCGCCAACCAGAGCCGCGACATCATCCGAGTCGAGCGTCAGACAACCGGCAAGATTCGTATCGTTCCCGATGACGAGTTAGCGTTCGCGGGCGGACGTGAGATCATTCAGCTCGGCATGTCGGCCAAAGACGGCGAGATGCTGATCTCGAACGTCGAATTCGAACCGATCGAGCAGCCGTCCGCCAAACCCCCACAGCACGACGCTGCAACATTGCGTCCCGTCATTCGTGTCGTCACCCCGGTGTTCAGCGACGAAGGCGCGCGGTTCGGCGTCCTGGCCGCGACGATCGACCTGAGAAGGCCGTTCGAGCGGCTGAAAGACCCGGTACTGGCGGCGTCGAAGATCTATGTGGTGGACGACAAGGGGCACTACTTGTTCCACCCGGACGCCTCTCGGGGCGACCTAGCGATCGGCTTCCCCTCCACCTTGGAGCAGGATTTTCCCACGCTGGCCGAGGCGCTGGCGACCGACCGCTGGACTCCGGCCGTTATCGAGAGCAGCGACGGCCGTCGGTTCGGCGTCGCCTATCAGCCGATGAACGCCGGCACCGAGACGCCTTTGGCGCTGGTCGAAGCGATCGCCGAGCACGATATGACGCGCGGCCCGATGCTGGCGTGGGGGAAGTCAACGCTGGTCGGCGGCAGCTTCGCGGTGCTGGTGGCGATCGTGCTGGCGGTGACGTTCGCCCGCAGCTTGGCGAGGCCGCTCTCGGAGATGACCCGTGCGGTCGAAAGCCTCAGTAGCGGCGGGCCGCTGACGTTGCCGCGCAACGCCGGCGGTGAGATCGGAGTGCTGGCGCAGGCGTTCTCTTCGACGATGCAGGAGTCGCGCGAGAAGACCGCCGCGCTCCGCCGCGAGAAGGAGATTTTCGAATCGATCATGAATGCGATGGCCGAGGCCGTGCTGCTGGTCGATACCGAAGGGGTGATCGTCTATGAGAACCCCGCCGCGGTGGCGCTGCGCACCTCGCCCACCGGCATCACGGGGCCGACCTGGGAGACTTCGGTCGAGTCGTTCCTCGCTGACGGCGTCACGCCGCTCGAGGTGGATCAGCGTCCCGGACGACGGGCGATGCGCGGCGAGCCGATTGATCGCTTCGAGTTCGTCGTCCATGTGCTCGGCAGCGACAAGATTGTCGATGTCTCCGGCAACGCGCGGCCGATCCGCGAGGCCGACGGCACGATCAGCGGCGCGGTGGTGGTGTTCAGCGACGTCTCCGAATTGAAGGAGACCGAACGGCGGCTGCACCAATCGCAGAAGCTGGAGGCGATCGGTCAGCTCACCGGCGGCGTCGCGCACGACTTCAACAACATGCTGACGGTGATCAGCGGCACCGCCGAGATCTTGCTCGACGAGCTGGCCGACCGGCCCGACCTCGTCACCATCGCCAAAATGATCGACCAGGCCGCTGAGCGCGGCGCAGACCTCACCCGTCAGCTGCTCGCCTTCGCCCGCAAGCAGCCGCTGCAGCCGCGCAACATTGACGTCAATACCGTGGTGTCGAACATCAAGCAGCTGCTACGGCCGACCATCGGCGAGCACATCGACATCGACGTTCGGCTCGATCCGGCGGTCGATCCGGCGCTGATCGATCCGTCGCAGTTGTCGTCGGCACTGCTCAACCTTGCCGTCAACGCCCGCGACGCGATGCCGGGCGGCGGCAAGTTGCTGTTCGAGACCGCCAACGTGATGCTCGACGACGACTACGCCGAACATCACCCCGAGGTGAAGCCGGGCCGCTATGTGATGATCGCAGTCAGCGACTCCGGCGCCGGCATGACGCCCGACGTGCTGGAGAAAGCGTTCGAGCCGTTCTTCACCACCAAGAGCGTCGGCAAGGGCACCGGCCTCGGCCTGAGCATGGTGTACGGCTTCGTCAAACAGTCGAACGGCCACATCCAGATCTACAGCGAGGAACAGCACGGCACCACGATCCGGCTGTACCTGCCCCGCGCCGATTCCGACGTCGATGCCCTGCCGTCGATCACGCCGATCGAAGGCGGCACCGAAACCATCCTGCTGGTCGAAGACGACGAATTGGTCCGCAACTTCGCACTCGCGCAGCTTCGCGGCCTCGGCTATCGCACCATTCCGGCCGCGGACGGCACCGCAGCGCTGGCGGAAGTGCGGCGCGGAACGCCGTTCGATTTGCTGCTCACCGACATTATCATGCCGGGCGGCATGAACGGCCGGCAGCTCGCCGACGCGGTGGCGCGGCTGCGGCCGGTGAAGGTGCTGTACACCTCAGGCTACACCGAGAATGCCATCATGCATCACGGCCGGCTCGACCCCGGCGTGCTGCTGCTATCGAAGCCGTTCCGCCGAGCCGATCTGGCACGCCTGGTCCGCGCCGCCCTCGGCCGCGCCGATCATCAGCCGGCCGAAGACGAGGCCGGCCCGGAACGCAAGAGCGCCGCAAGCTAGACTCGTCCCATGTCGGTGAACTTGGAGCTCCGCCGCCAAGGCGCAACACGGCGGAGCCTCATGGCATGGCGGCGCAACGCGCCGGCCGGATCCCGTCAGAGACAGAACCGCTGCTAGATCACCCGGCCGGCATTCGCCCAATACGGATCGCGCAGGCGGCGCTTGAAGATCTTGCCGGAATCCTCGCGCGGCAGCTCCGGCATGATCTTGATGTGCTTGGGCACCTTGTAGTCGGCGAGCGCCAGCTTGAGCTGCGACCGGATGAAGCTCTCGTCGAGCGTCACGCCCGGCTGCGGCTCGAGCATCGCCATCAGCGCTTCGCCGAACTCCGCATCCGGAATGCCGAACACCGCGCAGTCGTGCACGCCCTGCACGGCGTGCAGCGCAGCCTCGATCTCGGCCGGATAGATGTTGACGCCGCCCGAGATCACCATGTCGCGCTTGCGATCGCAGATGAAGACATAGCCATCATCGTCGAGATAGCCCATGTCGCCGGAGGTGATGAAGCCGCCGCGGTCGATCTCGGTGCGCTTCTCCGGCTTGTTGTGATAGGTGAAATCCGGATTGCCGGCGATCCGCGAGAAGATCTCGCCGATCTCGCCCTGCGGCACTTCGTTGCCGTCATCGTCGATGAACTTCAGTTCGGCGCCGTGCGCGATCTTGCCGACAGTGCCGGGCTTGTTCAGCGCGTCTTCGGACGTCGCAAACGTCACCGCACCGGATTCAGTCGAGCCGTAGAACTCATAGATCACCGGCCCCCACCACTCGATCATCGCGCGCTTGACGTCGGCCGGACACGGAGCCGCGGCGTGGATGACATGGCGCAGCGACGAGACGTCGTACTTGGCGCGCACCTCCGCCGGCAGCTTCATCATCCGGATGAACATCGTCGGCACCATGAACACGGTGCCGATCTTGTGCTCCTGCACCAGCGCCAGGAACTCTTCGGGGTGGAAGCGCGGCATCAGCACCAGCACGCCGCCGAGCTTGCCGGCGCGAATGCCGAACGAGTTCGGGGCGGAGTGATACAGCGGGCCGGGGCACAGCGCCCGCACTTGAGGTTTGAGGCCGTAGATCGTCGCACGCATCTTTTCGGCATGCGCCGCCTGCTCCGGCGTCGGCGCGAACCGCTTGACGCCCTTCGGATGGCCGGTGGTGCCGGAGGTGTAGATCATGTTCTGGGGTTGCGGCAGCGCCGGGCCGTCATACGGCTTCTGCTGCGCCAGCCAGCCGTCGAGATCGATCGCACCCGCCGGCGGCGACAGATGATCCGGCGAGATCTTGTAGTTGGCGATCACTTCCGGCGGCGTCGGCACGCTGAGCACCATGAGCTCGGCCGGGATCGCGGAGGCGACGCTGTGCAACAGGTCGGCGTGGCCGATCAGCACCCGCGTGGCGGAATCGCCGATGATGTAGCCGACTTCCTCCGGCTTGAAATGCCAGTTCACCGGCACCGCATAGGCGCCGAGCGTCATCACGCCGTACACGGCTTCCATGAAGGCGATGTCGTTGCGCATCAGCACGCAGACGCAGTCGCCGGGCTTGACGCCGAGCGCCTGCAGGCCCCCGGCGATGGTCGCGACGCGCGCGTTCACTTCGTCGAAGCTGCGGCGGCGGTCGCCGGAAATGATGCCGTGATAAAGCTGGTTCTCGGACATTGTTACTCTCCGATTCTCGAGTCGGGGTTGGCCGCAGCGCGCAAGGATGACCGCACGCTGCAGCACGATGATGCGGCGCTTATACGCGAAGACGCCGCGCGATGCGCGCGGCGTCCCCTCGATAAGTCATGTATTTGCCGCGTAGCGCTATGCGTCGACGAAGTTGGGCGCGCGCTTTTCCATATTCGCGCGCACCGCTTCGGTCTGGTTCGGCGAACCGATCAGCTTCTGCTGTTCGACGCTTTCGGCGAGCAGCGCCGGGCCCGGATCGACCGAGAGCTTATTCATCATCCGCTTGGCAGCGCGCACCGCGTCCGGATTCTTGCCGGCGATCTCGCGCGCCATCTCCAGCGCGGCCTGGTACGGATCGTCGACGATCTTGGTGGCGAGGCCGATGCTCACAGCCTCCTGTGCCGCAACGATCCGTCCGGTGTAGGTCAGTTCGCGCAGCACGTCGTCGCGCAGCAGCGTCGCCAGGATCGGCGTGCCGGCCATGTCGGGCACCAGGCCCCATTTGATTTCCATGATCGACATCTTGGCATCCGGCGCCATCAGCCGGATGTCGGCGCCGAGCGCGAGCTGACAGCCGCCGCCGAAGGCGACGCCGTGCACCGCAGCAATCACCGGCACCGGCAGCATCCGCCAGCCCCACACCGCCTGCTGCGCAGCGTTGGCCTGGCCGTGCGTGCGCTTGGTCAGGTCGCGAAATTCGCCTCCCGGAATTCCGTTGCCACCGCTGTCCTTCATCGCGGCGAAACGTCCCATGTCGAGGCCGGCGCAGAACGCCTTACCCTCGCCGGATAGCACCACGGCGCGCACGCCCTTCTCGTTCGCCAAGCGCTCGGTGGCCTTCACCAAAGCCTCGAACATTGCGGCGTCGAGCGCATTCATCTTGTCCGCGCGCACCAGGCGGACATCGGCGACACCGTCCGTGATCGTCACCGAAACGCGGTCGCTCATCGGGACATCCTCCATTTTGTTTTGCGTTGCGGCGCTACAGAAAAGCGTTGTCGGGATTTAGTCAATCGCCTAATTAATGATCAGCTTCAACTTTTCCGGGCGGTTTTCTTCATGTTCACAGATCAGCTTCTCGCCGGCCGTCGCATCCTCGTCACCGGTGGCGGCACCGGCCTCGGCAAGGCGATGGCGGCGCGCTTCCTGCAGCTCGGCGCCGAAGTGAACATCTGCGGCCGTCGCAAGGGCGTGTGCGACGAGACCGCGACCGAACTGATGGATCAGTACGGCGGCAAGGTGATGACCTACGGCGTCGATATCCGCGACGCCGCGGCGGTCGACCATATGGTCGAGACCATCTTCGAGAGCGGGCCGCTCACCGACCTGATCAACAACGCGGCCGGAAATTTCATCTCGCGGAGTGAGGATCTCAGCCCGCGCGGCTTCGACGCCGTCGCCAACATCGTGATGCACGGCACGTTCTACGTCACCCATGCGGTCGGCAAGCGCTGGATCGCCGGCGGCCACCGCGGCAACGTGGTGTCGATCACCACCACCTGGGTGCGCAACGGCAGCCCCTATGTGGTGCCGTCGGCGATGAGCAAGTCGGCGATCCACGCCATGACGATGTCGCTCGCCACCGAATGGGGCAAATACGGCATCCGCCTCAACACCATTGCGCCGGGCGAAATTCCGACCGAAGGCATGAGCAAGCGGATCAAACCGGGCGACGAAGCCGGCGCCCGCACCATCAAGATGAACCCGATGGGCCGCGTCGGCACCATGGAAGAGCTGCAGAACCTCGCGACCTTCCTGATCTCCGGCGGTTGCGACTGGATCAGCGGCGAAACCATCGCCATGGACGGCGCGCAGGGCCTCGCGATGGGCGGCAACTTCTACCAGCTGCGCGACTGGAGCAACGACGATTGGGAAAACGCCAAGGCCTCGATCAAAGCCCAGAACGAAAAAGACCGCGCGCAGCGGGGATAACAAGCTCGGATCGCACGCACGAACCAACTAATGACGACGTCATCCCCCGCGTATGCGGGGGATCCAGTATTTCAGGGCGTCAGCGGCTAACCACGAACGCCCTGCAATACTGGGTCGCCTGGACAAGCCGGGCGATGACCATCTTGTGCTGCGCAGCTTTTGTGCTTTGCAAGCGGCGCCATTGGCCTCCAGGCCGCACGTTCATCATCCCCGCGACATTCCCTCCCGCTTGTGTTTGCAGCCGAAGCGCGGCAGACTTCGTGCAAACAACAAGCAACGAACTAACAATATCCAAGGGAGAGACAATGTCCGAGGCAGCCGAGCCGGCCACGCTGGCCGACGTCATCCGTGCGCAGGCCGAGACCCGCGGCAACGAGATCGCCTACGAGTTCGAAGGCCGCATCACCACCTTTGCCGACTTCGATCGCCACACCAACCAGGTCGCCCGCGCACTGCAGGCCTCCGGCGTGCAGCCGAACGAGCGCATCGCCTATCTCGGCAAGAACAGCGATATCTATTTCGAACTGTGGAGTGGCGCGATCAAGGCCAAGGCGGTGATGGCGCCGGTGAACTGGCGCCTCGCAGGGCCGGAGATCGCCTACATCGTCGAAGACTGCAAGGCGGCGATCCTGTTCGTCGGCCCGGAATTCGTCGATCAGGTCCGCGGCCTCAAGGACCAGATCCCGAGCGTGCGCCATATCATTACCACCGAAGGCGGCGCGCCGGAATGGCAGGACTTCACCAAATGGCGCGACGCGCAACCGGGCGATGATCCGCAGGTCGGGATCGCGCCGTCCGACATCGCGATCCAGCTCTACACCTCCGGCACCACCGGCAAGCCGAAAGGCGCGATGCTCAGCCACGCCAACTTCCTGTCGCTGGTCCGCGCCGGCCAGGATAACAAGCCGGAGTGGAACACCTGGACGCCCGATGACGTGTCACTGGTGGCGATGCCGGTGTTCCACATCGGCGGCTCCGGCTGGGGCATGATGGGGGTGTATCACGGCGCCAAGGGCGTAATCGCGCGCGAGTTCGATCCGACCAAGGTGCTCGACTTCTTTGAGCAGTCAGGCATCACCAAGCTGTTCATGGTGCCGGCGGCGATGCAGTTCGTGGTGCGGCAGCCGCGCGCCCGCGAGGTCGATTTCTCGCGGCTGAAATACATGCTGTACGGCGCTTCCCCGATCCCGGCGGCGCTGCTGAAGGAGTGCATCGAGGTCTTCAAATGCGGCTTCGTGCAGATGTACGGCATGACCGAGACCACCGGCACCATCGTGGCGCTGCCGCCGGAGGATCACGTCGAGGGCCTGGAGCGGATGCGCTCGGCCGGCAAGGCGCTGCCCGGCGTCGAGATCGCGATCCTCGATCCCGACGGCAAGCCGCTGCCGCCTCGGCAGGTCGGCGAGATCGCCACCCGCTCCGGCTCCAACATGGTGGGCTACTGGAATCTCCCCGACGCCACCAAGAAGACGATCGACGGCGACAACTGGCTGCGCACCGGCGATGCCGGCTACATGGACGAGGACGGCTACGTCTATATCCATGACCGCATCAAGGACATGATCATCTCCGGCGGCGAGAACATCTATCCGGCCGAGGTCGAGAGCGCGATCTGCGACCATCCCGACGTCGCGGAAGTCGCGGTGGTCGGCGTCCCCGACGATCAGTGGGGCGAGTCGGTAAAAGCCGTGGTGGTGATGAAGCCCGGCAAGGAAGCGACCGCGCAGGACATCATCGGCTTCACCCGCACCCGCATCGCCGGCTACAAGACGCCGAAGTCGATCGACTTCATCCCGGCCCTGCCCCGCAACGCATCCGGCAAGATACTCCGCCGCCAGCTCCGCGATCCGTATTGGAGCGGCAAGGACCGGCAGGTGAACTGAGCGCAGCCACATCGGACGGCGACGCTACGTCGCCAAAGCCCGGCGCACATCCCTCACGTTCGTCATTCCGGGGCGCGAGCGAAGCTCGCGAACCCGGAATCCATAACCACAGTGGTCGCGTTAGGCCACCGCGTGGCAAACACCTACTGACACGGCAAAGCCAGGGAATATGGATTCCGGGTTCGCGCTTCGCGCGCCCCGGAATGACGACGGAGAGGTTCTGCGTGTAGCGCTGTAAGGTGGGCAACGCGAAGCGTGCCCACCTTACAGATATCTATCGCTTATTCGCGCCCATGTAGCCGAACAGGAAGCCCGCCACCTTCCGCATCTGGATCTCCTCGCTGCCTTCGGTGATGCGATAGCGGCGGTGGTGGCGGTAGATGTGCTCGAACTGTTTGTGGCGCGAATAGCCGATGCCGCCGTGGACCTGAATGGCGCGATCGGCCGCCTGGCCGCACAGCCGGTTCGCCCAATAGTTACACATCGACACCTTGTCGGACAGCGTGTGCTCGACCTGGGCCTGGGTCATCTGATCCATCTCCCACGCGGTCTTGCGGATCAAGAGGCGCAGCATCTCGGCCTGGGTGGCGAGCTCGACCAGCGGGAATTGAATCGCCTGGTTGCGCGCCAGCTCCTCGCCGAACGGCTTGCGCTCACGCGCGTATTTGACGCTCTCGTTGATGCAGAACACCGCAGCGCCGAGCGACGAGGCTGCCTGGCGGATGCGGTTCTCGTGCACGAAGCACTGCGCCAGCGACAGGCCGCGGCCGACCTCGCCAAACACCGCATCCTCGGTGACGAATACATCCTTGAACGACACCCGCGGATGGTCGGTCGGCATGTTGAAGGTCCACAAATACTCTTCGACCTTCACGCCTGGCGCATCGGCCGGCACCAGGAAGCAGGTAATGCCGCGCGCGTCACCGTCCTTGCCGGCGGTGCGGGCAAACAGCGCGCAATGCGTGGCGACGTGCATACCGGTCGTCCACATCTTCTCGCCGTTGATCACCCAGCCCTTCTTGCCGTCGCGCACGGCCTCTTCAGCACGCGTCTCCATGTGCGTCGCGTCGGAGCCATGATCTGGCTCGGTCAGGCCGAAAGTGATGCGATACTTGCCGGTGATCGAGCCGTCGATCATCGCCTTCTGGTCCGGCGTGCCGTACAGATCCAGCATCTTCACGATCGGGAAATTGCCGACGATCGAATGTTCGTTCTGCAGATCGTTGTGCAGGCCGAGCCCCTTGGCGGCGAAGTGTTCACGGATCACCGCCATCCAGAGGTTGGTGCCGTCCTGGCCGCCATAGCGCTTCGGAATCGCAAAGCGAAGATGGCCGGCGTCGTCGGCGAGGTTCTTCGCCTTGCGCAGCAGCTCTTCCCACTCGTGACGCGGCAGCCCGCCATGCTCGAAATCGGTACGCGCCCATTCGCGGCGATGATCGAAGAAGCGGATGTTGTCGTCCGCCTGCTCCAGCGGCTTGATCTTGGACTCGATGAAGCGATCGAGCTCGGCGAGATAGGCGACCAAATCGGGCGGCAGAGAAAAATCCAAGGCGTGCTCCCACAGTCTTCGTGTTGTTGTTGATCTTGTTAAGCGACCGATTAACATGCGCCGCACACGACAAGTCAAGCGCGCTTCAGCCGCACCAATTCTGTCCAACGAAAAAAGGAAACGCCGATGGCGCTGCAATTCTCCACCGTTACCCGCAAAGGCCCGATTACCATCGTCACGCTGTCGCGGCCGGAAGTTTACAACGCGCTGCATACCGACGCGCACTACGAACTCGAAGGCGTGTTCAACGAGTTCGCCGCCGATCCCGAGCAGTGGGTGGCGATCGTCACCGGCGCCGGCGACAAGGCGTTCTGCGCCGGCAACGATCTGAAGTGGCAGGCCAGCGGCGGCAAGCGCGGCTGGGGCGAAAGCGGCTTCGGCGGACTGACCTCGCGGTTCGACTGCGACAAGCCGATCATCGCCGCGGTCAACGGCGTGGCGATGGGCGGCGGCTTCGAGATCGCGCTCGCCTGCGACCTGATCATCGCGGCCGAGAACGCCACCTTCGCACTGCCGGAGCCGCGCGTCGGCCTCGCCGCCCTCGCCGGCGGTCTGCACCGCCTCCCCCGCCAGATTGGGCTCAAGCGCGCGATGGGCATGATCCTCACCGCCCGTCACGTCCCCGCCCGCGAGGGCCTGGAACTCGGCTTCGTCAACGAAGTCGTGCCACAAGGCGAAGCGCTCGCCGCCGCCGAGCGCTGGGCCGAGACGATCTGCAAGAACTCGCCGATGTCGATCCGCGCCTCGAAGCAAACCCTGATGCGCGGCCTCGACGTCTCGCTGCCCCAAGCGATCGCCGAACAGCGCGACTACCCGGCAGTCAAGGCGATGGTGGCGTCGCAGGACTATATCGAAGGCCCGAAGGCGTTCTCGGAAAAGCGCGCGCCGAACTGGCAGGGTAAGTAGTTCGTTCGCCGCGCAACCTCTTTCGTCATGGCGAGGAGCGCAGCGACGAAGCGATCCAGCCCGTGCGCGACGCTGGATTGCTTCGCTTCGCTCGCAATGACGAAGGAACACCTGTCGTTCGTCAGTCCGGGGCGCGAGCGCAGCTCGCGAACCCGGAATCCATATGCCGCAGCATTGGCGGCACTGGCGCGGCGGGAGATCGACGCCGTTAGTAAGACGATGGCACAGGGATTATGGATTCCGGGCTCGCGCTACGCGCGCCCCGGAATGACGAACGATGGGCGCGTCGGCCCTAGCAACTCCGAGGCCGTTGCGCCCCGTCATCCATTACTTCTGTTCCAACTCCCGGCGATAGCTCGCATAGTTCGGCTGGTCGACGGCCAGCTTGGCCAGCGTGGTGCGCCACAGATGGTCCTTGACGCCGGGCGTCGACAGGTCGACCGAGCCGGTGGCGATACGGTCGGCGAGCTCGGCGTTGAGGTTGAACAGCGAGCCGTCGTGGCCGAGCAGAGCGCGCAGGCTGGCGTGTTCTTCGGCGTCGCTTTCGTCCGATAGCGCCAGTTGCCGCGTCACCAGATCGAGCGCGTTGATGCCGACCCGTAGCTTGAACGCAGCATGGCCCGAAATTTGCGGAACGATCTGCTCGCGCAGAAAGTCCGCCACCGCCTTGATCAATTCGTCCGGCCTCGGTTCGTCCTGCATCGCTGCCTCGCTGAATGATTAACTGCGCGGCGCCAGCAGCCGCAGCAGATCGATCTCGGTTTCGGACGAGCGTCGACCGATCATCGCGCGCTCCATCGAATGATCCGGGTCTTCCCGGAACCGCCGCATCATGCCGCAGCACATGATGCCCCAGCGCAGCGTGCCCATCACTTCCCAGAACTTGACCCGCGCCTCGTCGACATGGCCGCCCGCGGCTTCGTAGCCGGCGAACATCTCCTCCCGCGAGCCGAGCCCGCCGACCGGTTTGTCGATCTCGCCGAACCGCCAGGAATTCACGCAGATCCAGCCGAGATCCTCCATCGGATCGCCACGATGCGCCAGCTCCCAATCCAGCACGGCGCGCACGCCGTCCGGACCGATGATCAGATTGCCGTGGCGAAAATCGCCATGCACCAAGGTGATCGCTTTCGACACGCCGGGATCGTGATCGGCGAGCCAGCGCAGCGCCAGTTCAAACACCGGCCGCGGCCACTCGTAAGAGCGATAGTCGTCGCGCAACAGGCCGATCTCCTCGGTCGAGCTGATCGTCCGCAGCGGCGGCAGTGCGGCGCTCTCGATGCCGTGCAGGCCGGCGAGGATCGAGCCGATCTGCCGCGCCAGCTTCGGGCGTGCTGCGGCAAACTCCGCATCCCGCAGGATCTTGCGCGGGATGGTTTCGCCATCGACACGCCGCATCACGAAGCCGGCGCCGAGGGCGTCGGCTTCGGTGAGGACGTGCAGCACCTGCGGCGACGGCACGCCGGCCTCATAGGCGAGCCGCATCAGTTCGGCTTCAACATCGAGACCGGCGGCACGCCCGGAAACGCTGCCATAGCCCGGCGGCGAGCGGCGCAGGATCGCCGCGACGTCGCCGTCCGGCCGCTCGATCACGAACGACCAGGTCTCCTGACTCGCGCCGCCGGAGAGCTGCGCGAGATCGCGAATGCCGGTGGCGCCAGCGCACCAACCGATCACGCTTTGCGTCAGCGCGTCGGTAATAGCTGCAGATGCCATGTCGGGCTTATTTGCCCTTGAACTGCGCCGGACGCTTTTCGAGGAACGCACCGACGCCTTCCTTGAAGTCGTCGGTGGAGCCGGCGACGCGCTGGCATTCGAATTCGAGGTTGAGCTGCTCCTCGAACGAGTTCTCCGGCGAGTCCCAGTACATCTTGCGGATCAGCGACAGCGCCACGGTCGGGCCGTTGGCGAGGTCCTGGGCGAGCTTCATGGTTTCGGTCCACAGCTCGGCGTCCTCGTAGACGCGATTGACGAGGCCCCATTCCAGCGCCTTGTCGGCCGGGAGCTTCTCGCCGAGCAGCGACAACTCGACCGAGCGCGCCTTGCCGACCAGCCGCGGCAGCAGCCAGGTCGAGCCGCAATCCGGTACCAGGCCGATGCGGCGGAACGCCTGCAGGAAGTACGACGACTTGGCGCACAGGATCATGTCGCCCATCAGCGCGAAGCTCATGCCGGCGCCGGCGGCCGGGCCGTTCACCGAGGTGACGATCGGGCAATGCAGCTTGCGCAGCCGGCGCAGGAACGGATGGAACGCGGTCTCCAGCGCGGCGCCGGCGCCCTTGCCGCTCTGGCTCATGTTGTTGCCGGAGTTGCGGCCCTGCAGATTCGCGCCGGTGCAGAACGCGCGGCCGGCGCCGGTGATCACCAGGCAGCGCACTTCCGAGCGCTTGTCTTCGATCGCGTCGAGCGCTTCGCCGAGTCCGCCGAGCATGTCGATCGACACCGCGTTCATCACTTCCTGATGATCGAGTTTCAGGATCGCAACGGGACCGTCGAAATCGAGCGTGACGTGTTTGAACTGCATTGTTTCCTCGCGCTATCGGTTCGCGGTTATTCCGCGCTGTGGAAGGGCTTCACGACGTGAGGCCATATTTGATTTTTGCGACGCGCTTGTCCATGGTCCAGCATCGATCACAGCGCGTGCCCGGCCCGCACGGTGTAGCGCGCAACAAACAAAAATGGAAACGCTGGATGAGCATTTTCGATCTGAGCGGCCGCGTCGCGGTCGTCACCGGGGGCAACGGTGGTATCGGCCTCGGCATGGCCCAGGCGCTGGCCGCGGCGGGCTGCAACGTCTCGATTTGGGGTCGTAACGCGGTCAAGAATCACGCTGCGCTCGCCACCATGGCGAACGCGCCCGGCAAGGTCGAAGCTCAGATCTGCGACGTCACTGATCCGGCGTCGGTGAAGGCCGCGATGGATGCGACGCTGAAGGCGTTCGGCCGTGTCGATGGTTGCTTCGCAAATGCCGGCATCGGCGGCGGCGGCCGGCAGGCTTTCATCGACCGCACCGAGGAGCAGTGGCGCTCGATGTTCGCCACCAATCTCGACGGCGTCTTCCACGCCTTCCAGGCAGCAGCGCGGCACATGACCGAGCGCGCTGCCGACGGCGATCCGTTCGGCCGGCTGGTGGCCACCTCGAGCCTCGCCTCGATCTTCGGCACTGCGCGCAACGAGCACTACGCAGCCACCAAGGCGGCGATCAATGCGCTGGTGCGCGCGCTGGCGGTCGAACTCGCGCGCTATGGCGTCACCGCCAATGCGATCCTGCCGGGCTGGATCAAGAGCGACATGACCGCCGGCATCATGGGCAACGACAAGTTCGTCGCCAATGTGATGCCGCGGATTCCGGTGCGGCGGTTCGGCGAGCCGGAAGACTTCGGCGGCATCGCGGTGTATCTGATGAGCAAGGCCTCGTCGTATCACACCGCCGATACTTTCGTGATCGACGGCGGCTACACCGCGTTCTGACGACACCCCCACCACCCTTCGATCAATAAGAAGCAAGAAATGCCGACCACGCTCCCGCCCGAACGCATTCCCGTCATCGCCGGTGTCGGCGAAATCGCAGACCACCCCGAGGACATCGCGCAAGGGCTGGAGCCGCTGGCGCTGCTCGAAGCCGCCGTGCAACGCGCCGGCAACGACAGCGCCGCGAGCCTGCTGCCACAGATCGACTCGCTCGACATCGTCAACTTCCTGAGCTGGCGCTATCACGCGCCGGCCGAACAACTCGCGACGCGGCTCGGCATCGCGCCGCGTCACTGTTTCTACGGGCCGGTCGGCGGCGAGAGCCCGATCCGCTTCATCCATGAAGCCGCGCTGCGGATCGCCCGCGGCGAAGCTCAGGTCGCCGTGGTCTGCGGCGCCGAGGCGCAGTCAACCGCGACCAAGGCCGCAAGGGCAAAGATCGACCTGCCGTGGACGCCGTTCGCCCACGATGCGCCCGAGCCGAAGCGCGGCGCGGCGTTCCAGCTGCCGATCGCCTCGACCCTCGGGGTCGCTCGGCCGATCACGGTGTATCCGTTGTATGAGGCCGCCACTGCGGCGCATTGGGGGCAGACACCGCAGCAGGCGCTCGACGAATCCGGGGTGCTATGGTCGCGCTACGCGGCGGCAGCGGCGCGCAATCCGAACGCCTGGATCAAACGCGCCTTCGCACCGAACGAGATCACCACGCCTTCGTCCGACAACCGGCTGATCGCCTGGCCCTACACCAAACTGATGGTCGCCAATCCGAGCGTCAATCTCGGCGCCGCGGTGCTGCTGACCTCGCTGGCTAAGGCGCGCGAAGCCGGCATTCCCGAGGACAAGCTGATCTACATCCACGGCGGCGCATCCGCCGAAGAGCCGCGTGATTATCTCGCCCGCGATCAGTTCGTGCAGAGCCACGCCCAGAACGCGGTGCTGGAGACCATCAAGGCGATGGTGGGCGGCGACGGTCGCGCCTTCGACGCGATCGAGCTGTACTCGTGCTTCCCGGTGGTGCCGAAGATGGCGCGGCGCACGCTCGGTCTCGGCGACGACGTCGAGCCGACGGTGACAGGCGGCCTCACCTTCTTCGGGGCGCCGCTCAACACCTACATGACCCATGCCGCCTGCGCGATGGTGCGCCGCCTGCGCGACGGCGCCAAGCTCGGCCTGCTGTACGGCCAGGGCGGTTTCGTCACCAAGCACCACGGTCTGATCGTTTCGCGCACCCCGCCGCAGCAACCGCTGAGCGAAGACATCAGCGTGCAGGCGAAGGCCGACGCGGCCTATGGCGCCGTGCCGCGCTTCGTCACCGAGGCCAACGGTGACGGCACGGTCGAGACGTTTACTGTGATCTATGACGGTCGCGGCGAGGTCCAGCATGGCGTGGTGATGCTGCGCACCGCTGACGGCGCTCGCGCGCTGGCGCGCGTGCCGGCTCAGGATCAGGCGACGCTGACGTTCCTGACCGATATGGACCGCAGCCCGGTCGGCACGCGCGGACCGATCGCCACCGCAGCCGATGGCGTGCTGGAATGGCGGAACGCCGGTTAGTTCGGGCCTTCAGAGCGACCGAGCCACACCCCATCTACGTCATTGCGAACGAAGCGAAGCAATCCAGGGACGCCGTGCACCGGGCTGGATTGCTTCGTCGCTGCGCTCCTCGCTATGACGGGGAGAGGGCTTGTCCGATCTCAAAGGTGCGGGATCGAACGCAAGCGTCCTACCCCTTCACGTCCTGCTTCTCCGACGCCGTCGGCTTCCCTGCCTTGGCTGCATCGTCGGCCACGACGCGCACCTTCTCGCCGTTGGCGATGCCGTCCGGCGGCGCGATGATGATACGGTCGTCGGCGGTGAGACCGGCCGACAGCTCGATCTCGCGGCCGAGGTCGCGTGCGATGGTGACAGGCTTGAGCTGGACACGATCATCCGGGCCGACCGTCGCAACACGCAGCCCGCTGCGGTTGAAAATCAGCGCAGACGCGGGAATGTGAAGCGGCGCCTGATCGCGAGCCAGCGCGAGCTTCACATTGGCGAAGCCGCCCGGCAACAGTTCGCCCCTGGCGTTGTCGAGCCCAAGTTGAATCCGCATCGTGCCGGAGGCGACGTCCACCGCCTGCGAAGACGCTTCAACCGTCGCCGGGAAAGTGCGGCCCGGATATTCCGGCAGCGCGATCACGGCCTTGCCGCCGATCCGCACCAGCGGCGCGTAGTTCTGCGGCACGTTGACGTAAACGCGCAGCTTGGCGATATCCGACACCACGAACATCGCCGGCCCTGAGCTGGAGCCGGCGTTGATCAGCGCACCGACGTCGGTGTTGCGCTCAGTGACGATGCCCTCGAACGGCGCGGTGATCTTCTTATAGCCGGCAAGCGCTTCGAGCCGTTCGACATTGGCCTGGCCGGAGTTCACCGCGGCCTTCTTGGCGGCAAGATCCGCGGTGCGTTCGTCGATCTCCTGCGCTGAGACGAAGTTCGACGCTACCAGCGTCTTGCGGCGGTTCAGGGTCGCTTCCGAAAGCTTCGCGCTTGCCTGCTGGCTGGCGAGATCGGCACGGGCCTGCAGCAATTGCTGATCGAGATCCGGCGCCTCGATCTCGGCGATCACCTCACCGGCTTTCACCTTGGCGCCGATATCGGCGCTCCAGCTTTTCACGTAGCCGGAGACGCGCGCGTAGATCGGCGCGCGCGAATACGCCTCCAGCCGGCCCGGCAGATCGAGCGTGGTGGTCGGCGCCTTGCCGTCCGGCCGCGTCACCGCCACGCTGGAAATCGCCTGCTCGTCGGTCCAGGTCCGCAGCTCGGCACTGCTCTTCTCGCGAGCGCTGATGCCGGTGACGACGATCGCGACCGCCCCACAGGCCAGCACCACGCCGGCGATGCCAAGACCGCGACGGGATCTGCGCGGCGGTTGATCAGTGGGCATGCGACATCTCCGGAGCGGGCGCGGCATCGGACGCCGGCTGTTGCTTGTGAACCATGCTGAAAACCACCGGCACGAACATCAGCGTCGCGAACGTCGCAAACAGCAGACCGCCGATCACGGCGCGGCCGAGCGGCGCGTTCTGCTCGCCGCCCTCGCCGAGGCCGAGCGCCATCGGCGCCATGCCGATGATCATCGCCAGCGCCGTCATCAGCACCGGACGGAATCGGACAAAGCCGGACTCCAGCGCGGCCTGCATCGGATCACCGAGCACCGCGTAGCGCTCGCGCGCGAAAGAGATCACCAGCACGCTGTTGGCTGTGGCAACGCCCATGCACATGATCGCGCCCGTGAGCGCCGGCACCGACAACGTGGTGCCGGTCGCGAACAGCATCCAGACGATGCCGGCAAGCGCCGCCGGCAGCGCGGTGATGATCACGAACGGGTCGGCCCAAGATTGGAAGTTAACCACGATCAGCAGATAGATCAGCACGATCGCGCCGAGTAGGCCGAACAGCAGCCCGGCGAACGCGCTGTTCATGGTCTCGACCTGGCCGAGCAAAACGACCGATGAGCCTTTCGGCACCTCGGGCTTGGTCTCGTCGATCACCTTGCGGATATCGGCCGACACCGCACCGAGATCCCGCCCCTGCGTGGTGGCGAAGATCTGCACGATCGACTGGATGTCGTATTGCGACACCACAGCATTGCCGGCGGAGCGCTTGATCTCGGCAAGGCCACCGAGGATCGGCGCGCTTGCCGTGGCCGCACCGGAAGCCGAGACCGGAATGGTCTCGAGCTTGCTCAGCGAATCGACGTGATATTGCGGCGTCTGCATCACGATCGAATACGACACGCCGTTCTCTGGATTGAGATAATAGGTCGGCGCCACCTGCGACGAACCGGCCAGATTGACAACGAGGCTGTTGGTAACGTCACGCTCGGTCAGGCCGACATATTGGGCGCGGGTGCGGTCGACATCGATATTGAAGGTCGGGTTGTTGGGCGATTGCTGAATGCGGGCATCGGCCACGCCCGGGATACGCTTGATCTTGGCCAGCAGCTTGCCGGCGTAATCGAAGTTCGCCGGCAAATTGGCGCCGCGGATCTGCAGATCGATCGGCGCCGGCGCGCCGAAATTGAGGATCTGGCTGACGATATCGGCAGGCAGGAACGCGAAGGTCATGCCCGGGAACTGCCGTGGCAGCTGCTCGCGCAGGATTTTCACGTACTCCGCAGTCGGCCGGTGCTCGCCCTTCAGCTTGATCTGGATGTCCGCATCCTGGGTGCCGATCACGCCGGTGTTGTTGTAGGTGAGATTGATGCCCGAGATCGGCATGCCGATGTTGTCGGTCAGGGTCTCGATCTGATCCGGCGGAATGATCTTGCGGACCGCCTTCTGCACCTCGGCGAGCTGATTGGCCGTCTCCTCGATCCGGGTCCCGACCTGGGTGCGGACATGCATCAGGATCTGTCCGGCATCGACCGAGGGAAAGAAGTTGCGGCCGAGATACGGCACCAGCGCGAACGACAACGCGACCACGCCGAGGAAGCCGGCGACGAACACCCGGCGATGCCCCATCGCCAGGGTCAGCAGATCACCATAGCCGTGGCGGAACCGGGCGAACACACCTTCGAACGCCTGCTGAAAGCGCACCAGCGGATTGCGCGACGGCTTCCGGCCCGAGAGGCTGTCGTGATGGACGTGCGGCTTCAACAAATACTTGGCCATCGTCGGCACCAACGTACGCGACAGCAGGAACGACCAGGCCATCGCGAACATCACCGCTTCGGCCATCGGCACGAACAGATAGCGCGCGACGCCCTGCAGGAAGAACATTGGTACGAACACAATGCAGATGCACAACAGCGAGACGAAGGCCGGCGTCACGATCTGATTGGCGCCGTCGAGAATCGCAGGCTCGACCTCCTTGCCCTGCTCCAGGTGCCAATTGATGTTCTCGATCGTCACCGTGGCGTCGTCGACCAGGATCCCCACCGCCAGCGCGAGGCCGCCCAGCGTCATGATGTTCAGCGTCTCGCCGATCGCCGACAGGCAGATAATGGCGCCGAGCACCGACAGCGGGATCGACACTGCGATGATGATGGTCGATCGCCAGCTGCCCAGGAACAGCAGGATCATCACGCTGGTCAGCAGCGCCGCGATCACGCCCTCGACGGCGACGCCGGTGATGGCCCCGCGGACGAACACGGATTGGTCGCCGATCAGCGCGATCTTCAGCGACTCCGGCATGGCGTCTTTGACGTCGACGATCTTCTGCTTGATGCCGGCAATGATATCGAGCGTCGACACCGCGCCGGCCTTCAGCACCATCATCAGCACTGAACGGTTGCCGTCGACATGCACGATGTTGGTCTGCGGCGGGTTGCCGTCGCGCACCGAGGCCACGTCGCGGATGTAGACCATCGCGCCGCCGACCGCCTTGATCGGCAGATTGCCGAGCTCCTCGATCTTCAGCGGCGAGTTGTTGAGCTGAATGATGTATTCGAACTCGCCGATCTTCTGGGTGCCGACCGGGGTGATCAGGTTCTGCGCGGCGAGCGCGTTGGCGACGTCCTGTCCCGACAGTCCCCGCGCCTGCAGGGCGCTGGGATCGAGGTCGATCTGGATCTGGCGCTGCTTGCCGCCGAACGGCCATGGGATCGCCGCGCCGGGCACGGTCACCAGCGGGGTGCGGAGCTGATTGATCGCGAGGTCGGCAAGGCTCTGTTCCGTCATCCCCTCGCCCGACAGCGCCAACTGCAGGATCGGCACGGTGGAGGCGGAGTAGTTCAGGATCAACGGCGGCGTGGCGCCGGGCGGCATCTGCTTGAGCAGCGTCTGCGAGATCGCGGTGACCTGCGCATTCGCGGTGCGGATGTCGACATTGGGCTGGAAGAAGATCTTGACGATACCGAACCCGCCATAGGAGTTCGCCACGATGTGCTCGATGTCGTTCACCGTAGTGGTGAGCGCGCGCTGAAACGGCGTCGTGATACGTCCGGCCATCTGATCCGGCGGCAGGCCGGTGTACTGCCAGACGACACCGATCACCGGGATACGAATTTCAGGGAAAATGTCGGTCGGGGTGCGGAGCGCCGCCAGCGGACCGACGATCAGCAGCAGCAGCGCCAACACCACGAACGTGTAGGGCCGGCTCAGTGCGATGCGGACCAGCGCGATCATTCGTCGGGTCGTCCCGGTCTTCTTGTTACGGAAAGGCCGCCTGCCCGGCGGGGCCCTTGTGTTGATTTATCGAAAGCCGCGCAATTAGCCAAGCGTCGCGCAGCCCGCAGCAACGCGACAAACCGCGGGGTCGCTCAGTGTTAAGGGGTTTCCGCCGAGCGGTCACGACAGATTGATTGCAGTGCAGCAAACCGATGCGCGCTGGCGGCGCCGTCAGGTTCCGGCGCGATACGGCTTGAACCAGCCGAGGCCATCCTCGGTCTTGCCGCGCGGCCGATATTCGGCGCCGACGAAGCCGGCGTAACCGAGCCGATCGAGCTCGGCGAACAGAAAGGGGTAGTTCAGCTCCTCGTCGTCCGGCTCATGCCGGGACGGCACGCTGGCGACCTGAATATGACCGATGACCGTCAGCATCGCACGCAGCCGTGTGGTGACGTCGCCGTGCAGGATCTGGCAGTGATAGACGTCGAACTGCAGCTTCAGATTGGGAATAGCCATTTCACAGACAAGCGCGTGAGCATGGTCGACATCGTCGAGGAAGTAACCCGGCGCATCCCGATGATTCAGCGGCTCGATCAGCACGTCGATGCCGTGCGGCGCAAAGAAGTGCGCCGCGACCGCTAGCGACCGCCGAAACGCCAGCGCGGCCGCGCCGTCGCGGCGGTCGGCATTGCCGGCGAGCAGATGCAACCGCTTCACCCCGGTCGCGAGCGCATAAGGCAGCGCGGTGTGCAGGCTACGCTGGAGTTCGTCGAACCTGTCAGGCAGCGCCGCAAAGCCCTTTTCGCCGGCAGCCCAATCACCCGGCGGCAGGTTGAACAACGCTTGAGTCAACCCGAAGCGGCGCAACCGCTCGCCGATCGCATCCGGGTCGTGCTCATACGGAAACAGAAACTCCACAGCCGTGAAGCCGGCTTTAGCAGCCGCCTCGAAGCGATCGAGGAAAGCGTATTCGGTGAACAGCAAACTGAGATTAGCGGCGAAGCGGGGCATGGCGCATTATCACTTCAGGAGCGAGTCATAGTCTGCGTGTGGGCCGATCCAGAATCACAGCATCTCCTCGTCCACAGGAAGCGCAAGGGCACGATAGCGTAGTCCAACGCGGACGGAGAAGAACTGGCCTACCCGCTTGAAGTGCAGCGAGGGATGGTCCGGATCAGCCTTCAGCAGTGCGAGTTCTTATCGGCGAGCGCGCAGACCGGTTGCGGAAGCGCGCGATAGGCGGCCCAGAATTTGGGGCTCGCCAGATGCTTCACAGCTCGCGCGAGCGACCATGACGATGCTCTGCCAAAGCTTCGGCGGCAAGCTCGTCCAGTTTTCCGGCACTGGCGTCCCGTTCGATGCGCTCATCAAAACGGGCCGCATCGTATTCGGCGAACCAGGCGCGAAACCGCGCCCGCTGTTCGACAGACAGCTGCTCTACCGCCCTTTCGATGTCTTCGACGCTGCTCATATCGTCAGTCTAGCAGAACAGCCGCCTGCTGAGAACCGGCCTCTAGAGCCCCAGATACGCCTTCCGGACGTCCGGGTTATCCATCAGCTCCGCGGCCTTGCCCTGCATCAGGACTCGGCCGGTCTGCAGGATGTAGGCGCGGTCGGCGATTTCGAGGCATTCGGCCATGCGCTGCTCGACGATCAGCACGGTCATGCCGGCGTCGCGGATTTTCTTCACCGACTGGAAGATCTCGCTGACCAGCTTGGGCATGATGCCCTGCGACGGCTCGTCGAGCATCAACAGGCGCGGCCGTGTCATCAGCGCGCGGCCGATCGCCAGCATCTGCTGCTCGCCGCCACTTAACGTCTCGGCGCGCTGCTCAAGCCGCTCCTGCAGCCGGGGAAACAGGCTGAACACGAATTCCAGCGGCTTTTCGCGGTCGGCTTCACCGCGGTAGAGATAGCTTCCGAGCCGCAGATTGTCGTGCACCGAGAGGCGCGGAAACAACCGGCGGTTCTCCGGCACATAGGCGACGCCGCGCTTGGTGATCAGATGCTGCGGGACGCCGTCGAGCCGCTCGCCGTCGAACAGCACTTGGCCGGAGCGGATCCGCTCGGCGCCGGCGATCGATTTCAGCAGCGTCGATTTGCCTGCGCCGTTGGCGCCGGCGACGCAGACGATCTCGCCCTTCTCGACCTCGATCGAAACGTTCGAAATCGCGACCAGCCCCTTATAGGCGGTGGTGACCTCACGCACCGACAGCATGACGATCCCCAAGATAAGCAGTGATGACTTTCGGGTCGCGCACCACGTCGGCCGGCTTGCCTTCGGTGAGCACCTTGCCGAGGTCGAGAACGATGGCACGGTCAACCAGCGGCATGACGATTTCCATGACGTGCTCGACCATCAGCACCGTGACGCCGGCGTCGCGGACGCGGCGGACCAGTTCGACGCCCTTCTCCGCTTCGGTGGGCGTCAGGCCGGTGAGCACCTCGTCGAGCAGCAGCAGCTTCGGCTCGGTGGCGAGCGCGCGGGCGACTTCGAGCCGTCGCTTTTCCGAGGGGATCAGCTGACTGGCGAGCACGTCGGCTCGCGCATCCAGGCCGCAGAACTTCAGCACCTCATGTGCCTTGCGCCGCGCTTCGCGCATCACCGTGGTGCGGATCAGCGCGCCGACGATGACGTTGTCGATCACCGTCATCGACTCGAAGCTCTTCACCACCTGGAAGGTCCGGCCGATCCCGCGGGCGCAGCGCGCGGTGGCCGGCAATTTGGTGACATCCTCGCCATCGAAGATGATCGAGCCTTGGGTCGGCGGCAGCACGCCGGCGATCAGGTTGAACAGCGTCGACTTGCCGGCGCCGTTCGGGCCGATTAGGCCGACGATCTCGCCGCGCCCGACCTTGATCGAGACGTCGCTGTTGGCGACGAGGCCACCGAAGCGCTGCCACACCCCGCGGGTCTCCAGAAGTGTCTCGCTCATTGCGGCACTCCCTTGGAAGCCGGGCGGCGGGAGAACAGCCCGATCAAGCCTTCCGGCCGCGCCAGCGCGATCACCACAATCACGCTGCCGTACAGGATCAGGTCGACGCCGCGTCCCGAACCACCGACGAACGACCGCGTCAGCTCGGTGAGCGGGATCAGGATCGCAGCGCCGAGCACAGGCCCCCACAGCGTGCCGATGCCACCGAGCACGGCGGGCAGCGCCATCAGCAGCGAGAACTGGAAGGTCATCACGCTTTCAGGATCGATGTAGGATACGAACATCGCGTAAAAGCTGCCGCCCACCGCGGTGAGGAACGCCGACACCGCGGCGGCGCCCATCTTGGAGTTGAACACCACCACGCCGAGGCTTTCCGCGGCATCCGGATTGTCCTTCACGGCGCGCCACCAGTAGCCCCACTTCGAGTCTTCCAGCCACCAGGTGATCAGCCAAGCGAGGCAGCAGAACACCAGAGCGAAGTAATAGTAAGGCAGCTTGCTGCGGGTGAACTGGAATTTGGCCCAGCTGTCGCCGCGCACCGGAATGTCGATGCCGAGCGCCGCACCGGCCCAGTCCCAATTGTGGAACAACAGGAAACCGATCTCGGCGATCACGATGGTGGCGATGACAAAATAGTGCCCGCGCAGCCGGAAGGTCGGATAGCCGAGCGCCAGCGCAATCACCGAGGAGATGATGCCGCCGCCGATCATGCCGAACCAGGGCAGCACGCCGAGCTTGGTGAACAGCAGCGCCGTGGTGTAGGCCCCGAGGCCGAAATACAGCGCGTGGCCGAGCGAGATCTGGCCGCAATAGCCGCCCAGGATGTTCCAGCCTTGCGATAAGGCCGCGTACATCAGGGTCAGCACCATGATGTTCTGGACGTAGACGTCCTTGATGAACAGCGGCGCGCAGGCGGCGGCGGCAGCGAGCAGAGCGGCGACGATCAGGTCGCGGCGGCGGCGTTTGAGATAAGCCTCGTCCATCAGATCGATCCGAACAGGCCACGCGGCCGAATGAACACAACCAGCAGATAAACGGCGTAGATCCCGATCGACTTCAGCGACGGCGGCAGGATCATTGCGGTGGTCGCCTCGACCAGACCGACGATAATGCCGCCGGCAAAGGCGCCGAACACGCTGCCGAAGCCCCCGAGCGCCACCGTGACGTAGGCAATCAGCGCGAACGAGGCGCCGACATCGGGATAGATGTAGAAGAAGATCGCCATCACGGCGCCGGCAAGCCCGATCAGGGCTGAACCCAGCCCCCAGCCCAAGGCGAACACCTTATTCTTGTCGATGCCGACCAGCGCCACCGCGCCGGCGTCCTCGCGGGTCGCTTCCAAGGCACGGCCAAAGTCGGTCTTCTTCATGAAGAAGTACAGCGCGCCGAACGCTGCGATCGACACCAGCGCGCCGACCAGCTGCGGCACCGGCAGGAAAACGCCGCCGATCTCCAGCGTCTTGCCGCCGAGCCAGGAGACGTTGATGCTGCGATAGTCGGGGGTGAAGAAGTACTGCGCCAGGCCGCGCATCAGGATCGCGAGGCCGAAGGTCGTGAAGATCTGCACCATGCCGATATTGGCTCTGGCTCGCATCGCAAATCTGACGACCAATAAGTAGATCACCGCGCCGAATATGAACATCGCCGCCCCAACGAGTGGAGCAGCGAGGATCGGATCGATCGCGAAGAACGCGAACAGGAAGAAGGTGATGTACATCGCCAACATCAGGAATTCGCCGTGGGCGAAGTTGGTGACGTCCATCAGGCCAAAGATCAGAGCCAGGCCGACCGCGACCAAGCCGTACAGAAGTCCCATCAGCAGGCCGCTGGCGAGAGACTGGATGATCGTCGCGGTGGTCAAAGTCCTCTCTCCGTCATTGCGAGCGAAGCGAAGCAATCCAAAACAGGAGCCCAGCGCTGGATTGCGTCGTCGCTAGGCTCCTCGCAGAAACGGGCGCACCAAGGTGCGCCCGTTTCAACTCTTGCGTTACGGCATCGGCCAGATCGCGTCGGCGACCGCGGCCTGGGTGGGGAAGATGGTGACGAACTTGCCACCGACATATTGCAGCAGCACCGGGTCGGCGAAGGTGTTCTGGCCGGTCTCGTCGAACTTGACGCGGCTCCACGGCATGATGGTCTGCTCGCCCGGCATGTCGGTGGCGGCCAGCGCGTCGCGGATCTTCTCGCCGTCGGTCGATTTGGCGCGGTTGATGGCGTCGGCCATCACGATCAGGCCCATGAACTGCCGCGACGAGTAATCGTTGAAGTCCTTGCCGGACTTCTCCTTGTACATGTCGTTGATCTTGCCGACCATCGGCCGCTTCTGCGCAAGGTCGATCGAGAACGAGCCGCGCGAGATCACGCCCGGAATCTTGTCACCGACCGCGTCATACAGCGCCTTCTCGGAGAAGCCGGCGTCCTGCGCCACGATGTTCTTGGCCTTGTAGCCGAGCTCACCCATGGTGCGGATCAACAGGATGCCGTCGGTGGTGTAGCTCGACGGCATCAGCACGTCGGCGTCCGCAGCCTTGAGCTGCTGCACCTCGGCGGTGAGCGACGGCGAGTTGGCGCGATACTTGATGTCCGCCGCGATCCTGTAGCCGCGCTCCTGCGCCAGCTTGAGCTGCGCGTTCGAGGAGTCGGTGCCGAAGATGGTGTCTTCGTGGAACAGCGCCAGGGTCTCGATCTTCTGGCCCTTCTTCTTCAGGGCATCAAAGAAATCGAACATCGCCTGCGAGAACATCTCGTCGTGCGGAGCCGGCCGGAAATAATACTTCAGGCCGCGGCGATGCAGGCTCGGCGAGGAGTTGTCGGCCGACAGGAACGGGACCTGATAGCGCTCACAAACCTGGCTGACGGTGACCGCCACGGCGCTCTGGTAGGTGCCGACGATGGCGCAGACCTTCTCCTGAGTGATCAGCCGCTCGGCTTCGGCGCGGCCCTTCTGCGGATCGGCCTGATGGTCGGCGAATACGAGGCGGACCTTGGCGCCACCGAGCCCCGGAAGGCCCTCGCCGCGCGCCAGCGGCAGATCGAAATCGTACTTGTTATTGATCAGTTCGGCGGCGGTCTGGAACGCCTTCTGCGCGTCGACGCCGATCTGGGCGCTCGATCCCGACAACGGATAGATCACACCGATGACGACTTCCTTGGTCTCGGCCCGTGCCGTCGCGAACGGCAGCAAAGCGGCGCTGACCGCGCCGCCGAGAACGAGGTTACGGCGATTGATCTTCATGACGTCTTCCTTTGCTACCAGCGTTGGGAGTGAAGCGGTCAGAGGTTCGGTTCGGCGTTACAGCACGGCAAGGTGCTTGTTCTTCAGGTCGGTGACAAGCATCAATCCGGGCGCGTGGGTGATGGCGAACGGGACTTTAGCGGCGGCAATCACCGCCTGGGGAGTGACACCGCAGGCCCAAAACACTGGTAATTCGTCGGAGCCGATTGGCACCGGGTCGCCATAGTCCGGCTTGGCGATGTCGGCGATCCCGATCGACTGCGGCAATCCGATATGCACCGGAGCGCCGTGAACGGAGGGAAAGCGCGAGGTAATCTGGATCGCCCGGATCGCGTCCTTCGGCTTCAGCGGCCGCATCGACACCACCATCGGCCCGGAGAACGGACCGGCCGGCGCGCACGGGATGTTGGTGCGATACATCGGCACCCGCACCTTCTCCTCGATATGGCGGATCGGAATGTCGTCGGCGAGCAGCGCCTCCTCGAACGAGAACGAGCAGCCGATCACAAAGGCGACCAGGTCGTCACGCCAATGCGCAAGAATATCGGTCGGCTCCTCGGCCAGCTCACCGTCCCGCCAGACCCGATAGCGCGGCAGGTCGGTGCGGATGTCGAGGTCAATCCCGAGCGATGGAATCATCGGGTTGCCGACGTCAGACATACCGACGATCGGGCACGGCTTTGGGTTAAGCTGACAGAAGCGGTGGAAGGCGGCGGCGTATTTTTCCGGGAGGATCGCCAGGTTGCCCTGGACGAAACCGGGCGCCACACCGGCCGTCGTTTCGGCGAGTCCGGCGCGGCAGGCAAGCCGGGCCTGATGGGAAGGAAGCGGCCTTTCGGCGTCGTGGAACTGTTGCTCTGCCGCAAAAACAGTCATTCGCTCGTCCTGCCTAGTCTCTCGACAGTAGAGGAGCGGAAGCCTAGTATAATGTCTAATCTTTGTTTCTGATCGGAAACAATAAACCTGTCTTATCGACCAAAGGAGTCGACCGATGGTGGACTTCAAAGCGCTCGAAACATTCATTTGGGTCGTCACGCTCGGCAGCTTCCGCGGCGCGGCGCAGAAGCTGAACACAACCCAGCCGGCGATCTCGCAGCGGATCGCGCAACTGGAGCGGGAGCTCGGGGTGCGGCTGCTGCAGCGCGACCACCGGGTCGCCTCGCCGACGCCGAGCGGCCGGCAGTTGATGCTGTATGCCGAGAAGCTGATCCGGCTGCGGACCGAGATGATGGCGGCGGTAAGCGATCAGTCGAGTATGCGCGGCGTGCTGCGGCTCGGCGTCGCCGAAACTATCGTCCACACCTGGCTGCCGCGGCTGATCGAACAGGTGAACCGGGTCTATCCCAATCTGTCGCTGGAAATCGAAGTCGACATCACGCCGAACCTGCGCGCGCGGCTGCTCGCACAGGAGATCGAGCTGGCGTTCCTGCTCGGCCCGATGACGGCCTCGACCGTGCGCAGCCGGGTGTTGTGCGAGTATCCGATCGGCTTCCTTGCCAGCCCGTCGCTCGGCCTCGGCAACGGTCCGTTGACTGTTGGAGATTTGGCGAAATTCCCGATCATCACCTTCCCGCGCAAGACGCAGCCTTATGAGATCGTGCGCTCGCTGTTCAACAAGCCGGAGCTGCCGCCGATCCGCCTGCATGCATCGGCGTCGCTCGGCACGGTGATCCACATGGCGATCGAAGGCCTCGGCATCGCGGTGATCCCGACCGCAATCGTCGAGAACGAACTCGCCGAAGGCCGGCTGCAACTGCTGCAGACCAACCTGAAAATCTCACCGCTGCGGTTCTCCGCGAGCTGGCTCGCTTCGCCCGACACCGTCGCGATCGAGCGCGTTGCCGAGCTCGCAGCCGAGATTGCGCACACCGGCGGCTTCATGCCCGATCCTGCAATGCAGCTCCGCGATATTGCCCACGTCGTTGAACCGGCGATTGGTTGACGCGCGCCCAGCCGGCTTGACACACTTTCGTTCTGCCTCGCGCGTCCGCGCTGACTTTCCGGAGTGACTATGACCAAGACTGCCTCGAACCTGCAGATCGATTCCTCGCGGCTGTGGGACACCATCCTCGGCACCGCGCAGGTCGGCGGCACTCCAAAGGGCGGCGTCAAACGGCTGACGCTGTCGGCGGAAGACAAGCAGGTGCGCGACTGGTTTCGCCAGGCATGCGAGCAGGCAGGGCTCGAGGTCAGCATCGATTCCCTCGGCAACATGTTCGCGCTGCGCAAGGGCCGGGATATGACCAAGCCGCCGATCGGCCTCGGCTCGCATCTCGATACTCAGCCGACCGGCGGCAAGTTTGACGGCATCCTCGGTACCCTCGCCGCCCTCGAAGTGATCCGGACGCTCAACAACGCCGGCATCGAGACCGAACTGCCGCTGTGCATCACCAACTGGACCAACGAAGAAGGCTCGCGGTTCGCTCCGGCAATGATGGGCTCGGCGGCGTTCGTCGGCGACTTCACGGTCGAGGACGTGCTGTCGCGCAAGGATGCAGCCGGCATCAGCGTCGCCGAAGCGCTCGACGGCATCGGCTATCGCGGCGACAAGCCGGTCGGCGCCCAGCCGTTTACCGGCTTTATCGAACTGCACATCGAGCAGGGCCCGATCCTGGAAGCGGAAGGCAAGACCATCGGCGTGGTCGATCATGGCCAGGGTGTGCTGTGGTACGACGGCAAGATCACCGGCTTCGAAAGCCATGCCGGATCGACGCCGATGCATCTGCGCCGCGATGCGCTGGCGACGCTGTCGGAGATCGTGCTGGCGGTCGAAAAGATCGCAACCGAGCTCGGCCCCAATGCCGTCGGCACCGTCGGCGAAGCGGTAATCGCCTCACCGTCGCGCAACGTCATTCCCGGCGAGATCGCCTTCACCATCGACATGCGTAGTGCCGATGCGGCGATCATGGACCAGCTCGACCAGCGGCTGCGCGCCGCGGTTGCCGAGATCGCGCCCCGGCGCAAGGTCGAGGTCGCGCTCGATCTGGTGTGGCGCAAGGAGCCGACGCACTTCGATCCTGCCCTGGTCGGCAGCGTCGAGAACGCCGCCAACGCCCTCGGCTATCAGAACCGCCGCATCACCTCGGGCGCCGGCCACGATGCCTGCAACCTCAACACCCGAATTCCGACCGCGATGATCTTCGTGCCGTGCAAGGACGGCATCAGCCATAACGAGCTGGAAGACGCGACCCAGCCCGACTGCGCCGCCGGCGCCAACGTGCTGCTGCATACCGTGCTGTCGCTCGCCGGCGTCGCCAAGTAATCGCCGACAACACCAGCAGATTTCGGGGGAGATCACCATGCACGCGGTGTTCGTCGACGCCAGCGATACGCTTGCCGAACTGATGGAGCGCATGGCGACGCCCGGCGATCCAGCGGTGAAGATCCACCGCGACCCGGACGTCACACCCGAGCAATTGCCGGATGTGCTGGCCGGCGGCGCCATCGCGATGATCGACCACACCTATCTGCCGACCGAAATCGCACGGCGCTGCACCGGGCTGAAGCACGTCGTGTTTCTCGGCACCGGCGCCCGGAGCTACATGAACATCGAAGAACTCGCCGAGCTCGGCATCGAGGTTCACCTGATCCGCGGCTACGGCGACACCGCGGTTGCAGAAGGGACCATCGCGCTGATGTGGGCGGCGGCCCGCAATCTTGCGATCATGGATCGCGAGATGCGGCACGGGCAATGGCTGCGTGAAGACGGCATGCAGCTCACCGGCAAGACCCTCGGCCTGATCGGCTTCGGCGGCATCGGCGCCGAAGTAGCGCGGATCGCTTACGGCTCGGGCATGAAGGTGATCGCCTGGAACAGGAGCACGAAGCAGATCGACGGCGTCAGCTTCGTCGATCTCGACACCCTGCTGCGCGACAGCCACGTCGTTTCGATGCATCTGTTGCTCAATGACGAGACCCGCGGGTTCCTGTCGCGCCAGCGGATCGCCGCGATGCGGCCGGGCGCAATCCTGGTCAACACCGCGCGCGGCGCCCTCGTCGATGAGGCCGCGATGATCGACGCGCTGCGCTCGGGTCACCTCCGCCATGCTGCGCTCGACGTGTTCGACATCGAGCCGCTGCCTGCCGACCATCCCCTCACCGCGCTGCCCAACGTCACGCTCTCGGCGCATTCGGCCTTCCGCACCCCGGAGGCGAGCGAGAACCTGATCGCCGAGGCGCGCGCGCATTGCCGGCGGATCGTGGGCGCAAGCTAAGTCCTAATAACAGCAATCGATTACCGCAAAATGCGGGGACAGGCGGCCGCCTCCGCGAGAGCCGGCGCCTCTGCCTGATCCGAATCAACGGCACGCGAACTAAGTCTGTGCGATACTTAGCGAATCGCACGGAGTCATTCCCATGAAGGATTGGTACGCGGTCTTCGCCCTCGCTCTGGTCATCATCATCGGTTCTGCCGCCGGCCTCGTCGGCACGCTGGCATTCCTGCTGGCTTTCTTCGTTACGTGGTACTTGCTCTCCGCACGCGAATTGGGCTTCGCCCAGGCACGCGCCGCGTTCGGCGTTCGGTTCGATCCGCCGATCTGGACCCGCAGCAACTGGCAGTGGCTCGAGCGACTGTTCGACGATAGCGACAAGCTGTTGAAGGCGGCTGCGGTCGCGATGATCGTGATGGCCAGCACGCTGATGGTCGGCCCGCCGATCACCTTGCTCGTGGCTGTCGTAATTGCAGCCTATCTCGCCTTCAGCATCCACCGCGACGGCCCCACGCCGCCGCGACGCGTGGTGCGTATTCACGATGCCGGCGCAGACGTCTCGGCACACGCAAACCGCAACACTCCGCTTCCGCCGCCCAACAACACGCAGAGCTCGGCAGTGCTGGCTCCGGCCGTGACGCCGGTTCAGCCCGTAGCTGAGCCGGCCCCACTCCTGCTGCGGACGTCGACCCGCATCGTCGCGCCGCGGCCACGGGAGGTCACCAAGCCGCGGCCCTCGCAAAACCGCCGGCCCGTTGCACGCGGCGTCCGTAAGGCGGCAAGCAAGCGTCAGCAGCGTAAAACGACCCACAATCGGGCTCGTCCGCTTCCGCCGCTGCCGAGCCGCAAGCCCGGCTACGCGATCGCGCTTAAGCCGCGCCGCCCGCTCCGGCAGCCGCCGCAGATCCGGCAGCGGCGGCGCGTCCGCAAGCCGATGACGCTGGTCCGGGCCAGCGCAGCAGGGGCGTCACCGACCCGCTGACGCCGGCTTCTGCGTGCTTCACAGCGGAGCGCTTACTCCACCATCTCGGCCACGCCCTTACCGCAGGCCGAGGTGTCGGCCTGACCGCCGAGATCACGGGTGCGGAGCGTGCGCTCCTCCAAGGTGCGTTCGATCGCCTTGACGATCGAATCCGCCGCCTGCTTCTCGCCGAGATGCTCCAGCATCATCGCGCCCGACCAGATCATCCCGATCGGATTGGCGATGCCTTGGCCGGCGATGTCCGGCGCCGAGCCGTGCACCGGCTCGAACACGCTCGGGAAGTCGCCCTCGGGATTGATATTGCCCGACGGCGCGATGCCGATGGTGCCGGTGCAGGCCGGGCCGAGGTCGGACAGGATGTCGCCGAACAGATTGGAGCCGACCACCACGTCGAACCAGTCCGGATGCAGCACGAAGTGCGCCGTGAGGATGTCGATGTGGTACTTGTCCCACTTCACCTCCGGGTAGCTCTTGGCCACCGCTTCGACGCGCTCGTCCCAATACGGCATCGTGATCGAGATGCCGTTCGACTTGGTGGCTGAGGTGAGATGCCGCTTCGGCCGCGACTGTGCCAGCTCGAACGCGAACTTCAGAATGCGGTCGACGCCAACACGGGTCATCACCGACTGCTGGGTGACGAACTCACGCTCGGTGTCGGGGAACATCCGGCCGCCGACCGAGGAGTATTCACCCTCGGTGTTCTCACGCACCACCCAGAAATCGATATCTCCCGGCTTGCGGCCGGCGAGCGGCGACGGCACCCCGGGCATCAGCCGCACGGGGCGCAGGTTGACGTACTGATCGAACTCGCGGCGGAACTTGATCAGCGAGCCCCACAGCGAAATGTGATCCGGAATCTTCGCCGGCCAGCCGACGGCGCCGAAGAAGATCGCGTCATGCCCGCCGATCTTCTCCTTCCAGTCGTCCGGCATCATCTGGCCGTGCTTTTCGTAATAGTCGTAGCTGGCGAAATCGAAATGGTCGAACACCAGTTTGACCCGATGTTTCTTCGCGGCCGCTTCGAGCACACGCAGTCCTTCCGGCATCACTTCCTTGCCGATGCCGTCGCCTGCGATCACGGCGATGCGATACTGATCCTTGCTCTGATTCAACTCGGTTCCCCTTTGTGTCGCGCGTGGCGCGGCTTCATCTGGCCCAAAGTACGTTGGCGTTCAACGCTGCGCTGCACATAGCGAATCCGCGTAAATACGAAAGCATTGTGCTTGCCTGCGACAAAACGCGCGCTACACTTTTCGTGGCTGATCAACAAGCCGCCGGCCAACGCGCCACCAAACAAAGACAATAAAGAGGAAACGCCATGTCTCCAGCCCCCTCGAATGTCCGTTCGTGGTCGATGCGCGCTATGGTCGCCGCGACAGCGCTCGGATTCGGTGCTTCGTCGGCACTCGCAGCCGACCCGATCAAGATCGGCGTGATCGCCGAAGCGCAGGCGATCGCCGGCGCGTCGATTCCGCAGGCCGCGCAGCTCGCTGCTGAAGAAATCAACGCCAAAGGCGGCATCGACGGCCGCAAGATCGAGATCGTCAGCTACGACAACCACTCGTCGTCCGCCGATTCCGTGCGCGCCTTCCAGCGCGCCGTGAATGAGGACAAGGTCAACGCGGTGATCGCCAGCTACATCTCGGAAGTTGTGCTGGCTCTGATGCCCTGGGCCTCGCGGCTGAAAACGCCGTTCGTGACGCCGGGCGCCGCCTCGAACGAGATCACCAAGGCGGTCAACAAGGACTACGAAAAGAATAAATACACCTTCCACGGCTATCTGACCTCGGGCGAGCTCGCCCAATCGGTGTGCGATGCCGCGAAGGACCTGCTGGTCGACGCCCGGCAGATGAAGACCGCCGTGATCATGAGCGAGGACGCCGCCTGGACCAAGCCGCTCGACGTCGGCTACCAGGAGTGCCTGCCGAAGGTCGGTCTCAAGGTGCTCGACCACATCCGGTTCTCGCCCGACACCACCGATTTCACGCCGATCTTCAATAAGATCGAAGGCTCGAAGCCGGACGTGATCATCACCGGCATCTCGCATGTCGGCGTCCAGCCGACGGTGCAGTGGAAGAACCAGCAGGTGCCGATCCCGATGTTCGGCATCGCCTCGCAGGCCACCAACGAAACATTCGGCAAGGACACCAACAACGCGTCCGATGGCGTGCTGTATCAAGGCGTGTCGGGCCCCGGCGTCGCGGTGACGTCGAAGTCGGTGCCGTTCGCCGAGAACTTCAAGAAGAAGTACGGCAACTATCCGTCTTACGCCGGTTACACGGCCTATGACGAGGTCTATTACATCGCCGAAGCGGTGAAGCGTGCCGGCTCCACCGACGGCGAGAAGCTGGTCGAGGCGCTGGAAAAGACCGATTACGAAGGCACGATCGGCCGCGTCCAGTTCTACGGCAAGGACGAGCCGTTCACCCACGGCTTGAAATACGGCAAGGGCCTGCTCACCGGTCTGATGCTGCAATGGCAGGACGGCAAGCAGGTCGCGGTGTGGCCGCCGGAAGTGGCCAAAGCCAAGATCAAGTTCCCGGCCTTCATCAAGGCTGCCGCGAACTGACCGCTTCAACGAATGCTCCCGCCGGCAACGACGGGAGCATTTTTCGTCCGGCTGCAAGCTTCTCCACATCGTCATTCCGGGGCGCGGGCGACGCCCGCGAACCCGGAATCTCAGAACAACTCGGGATTCCGGGTCTGCGCGCCGGCGGCGCGCATCCCGGAATGACGTACCGGATTTGGCCAACTGAAGGTCCCGAATGCTCGCCCTGCAAATCCTGATCGACGGTTTCGCCATCAGCGCGCTGTATGCGCTGGGCGCGACCGGGTTCACGTTGATCTTCGGCGTCTCCGGCGTGCTCAACCTGTCACATGGCGCCATCATGGTCGCCGCCGCGGTCGCGGCGTGGGCAGCGTCGAGCACATTCGGCGTCGGCAGCTACGCCGGCGCGCTGATCGGCATCGCCACCGCGCTGGTGATCGCGCTGCTCACCTATTTCGCGGTGGTGCAGCCGATCCAGCGCTCGCGGCGGATCGCCAATGAGGAGAAGGAAATCTTCGTCCTCACCGGCACCCTGCTGTGGGGCATCATGATCCAGGAGGCGATCGCCTACCTGTTCACCAACAACGCCAAGACCGTGCTGCCGATCGTCAACGGAGTGGTCGAGATCTTCGGCGTCCGCACCCCGCGCAACGAGATATTCACCGCCGTAGTGTGCTGCCTGGTGATCGCGCTGCTGTGGCTCTTGGTGAACCGCACCAAGATCGGCAAGGCGGTGCTCGCAGCCTCGATGAACCCGCGCGGCGTCACGCTGCTTGGGCTCGAACTCACCAACATCTATGTCGTGGTGTGGATCATCTACGGCGTGCTCGCCGGCATCGCTGGCGTGCTGCTCGGCATGTTCCTCGGGGTGTCGTCCTACAGTGTCGGGCCGCTGACCGCGAGCGCGTTTTCGATCGTGGTGCTCGGCGGGCTCGGCAGCGTCTCGGGCTCGCTGATCGCCGCCTTCGTGGTCGGTTATCTCGAAACCTTCACCGCCTACATGATTTCGCCGGCCTACCGCACCATCCCGGCGCTGCTGCTGTTGGTGACGGTGATGTATCTGCGGCCTCAGGGCCTGCTCGGGAGGCGCTGAGATGGGGTTCTTCACGTCACGATTGTTCTGGATCGCGCTGCTGGTGGTCGCAGTCGCCTCGACACTGCCGCTCTATGTCTCGGGCTACATTCTCGGCCTGCTGACGGTCGCGTTCTATTTCGGCGTATTCGCGATGGCCTGGGACCTGCTGTTCGGCTTCGCCGGCGAGGTCAATTTCGGCCCGACCTTCCTGATCGGCGTCGGCGCCTACACCGCCGGCATCATCAACAATCAATACGGCTTGTCGCCGTATTTCTGCATCTTCATCGGCGCGATGGCCTCGGTCGTCGCCGGCTTCATCCTGGCGCTGCCGGCGCTAAGGGTGCGCGGGCCGTATTTCGGCCTGACTACCCTGGTCGCGGTGCTGATGTTGCAGAACTTCATCGTGGTGTTTGCCGACCTCACCGGTGGTGAGATCGGGCTGACCATTCCGGACGTCATCACCATCAACGCTGGCGCCAATTACTGGATCGCGCTCGGCTTCATGACGGTGAGCGGCGCGATCCTGTACGGCCTGTCGCAATCGCCGATCGGCTTGGTGCTGCAGGCCTCGGGCCAGGATCCGGTGCAGGCAGGCGCACTCGGCTTCAACATCGTCAAGCACAAGCTGTTCGCCTTCGTGGTCAGTGCCTTCTTCTCCGGCCTGTCCGGCGCGCTCTTGGTGTTCTACTTCGGCACCGCCTCGGTCGGCACCGTGGTCGACGTCGCAGTCGGCGTGAACGTGATTGTCGCCGCCGTGCTCGGCGGACGGCGCACCGTGATCGGCGCTGCGCTCGGCGCGGTGTTCCTGATCGTCGCAGGCGAATTCCTGCGTCCGACCGGCGAACTTGCCACCTTCATCGTCTCGGCGATCGCTCTGCTCGTCGTGCTGTTCTTCCCCGGCGGCTTCCTCGGAGCGGCCATGTCGCGTGAGGCCCGGACTTGATGGACGCCGTCTCCAGCAACTTCGCTCCCACCCTCGAAGTCCGCGGTCTGACCAAACGGTTCGGCGGTCTCACCGCAGTCAAGAACCTGTCGTTCGACCTGCGCGCTGGCGAGATCTTCGGCCTGATCGGGCCGAACGGGTCAGGCAAATCCACCGCGATGAAATCGATCATGGGGATCGAACGCCCGACCGCCGGCGAGGTCATGTTTCAGGGCGAGAACGTCGCCGGCCTGCCAGCGCACAAGATCGCCCGCAAGGGCTTCGGCATGGTGTTTCAGCATTCCCGGCCGCTGAACCGGCAGACCGTGCTGGAAAACATCATGGTGGCGCTGCTGCCCGACAGCCTGCTGGCGCTGTTTCACGATCGGGCGCTGGTCGAACGCGCCGAGGCGATTGCCGAACGTGTCGGCCTCGGCGCGGTGATGCGGCGGAAGCCGCCGACGCTGCCGTTCGCCGACCTGCGCCGCCTCGAATTGGCCAAAGCGATCGCGCGCGATCCCAAGGTGGTGCTGGTCGACGAGCCGTTCGCCGGCCTGACGCTGGCGGAGGTCGGCACCTTCTCCGAATTGATCGCCGGCTTCCGCGACGAAGGCCGCGCGGTGCTGCTGGTCGACCACAACGTCAAGAGCGTCGCAGCGCTGGTCGACCGCGTGCTGGCGATGTATCTCGGCGAAGAGATCTGCACCGGCGCCGCCGGCGAGGTGATGAAGAACGAGACGGTGCGCCGGGTGTATCTCGGCGGCGCGATCGAGACCTCGGCGCGGCCCGAGACCAGCTTCCACGACAAGGTCCCGCTGCTGCAGGTCGAGAACGTCAACGTGTTCTACGGCAAAGCCCAGGCGCTCGAGAACGTCTCGATCCACGTCCATGAGGGCGAGTTCGTCTCGGTGGTCGGGCTCAACGGTGCCGGCAAGACCACGCTGTTCAACACCATCTCCGGGCTCCTGCCCTACACGGGCGCGATCAAGCGCGGCGGCGAAGTCCTGCGTGGCACCTCGGCGGCCAAGATTGCCCGCGATGGCATCGTGCAGTGCCCGGAATCCCGCGAATTGTTCGGCGAGATGACGGTGCGCGAGAATCTCGACCTCGGCGGCTATCACCTCGCCGACGACGTCCGCGACAAGCAGATCGAATGGCTGTTCGATCTGTTTCCGATCTTGCGGGAACGACATGGCCAGCTCGCGCAGACCTTGTCCGGCGGCGAGCAGCAGATGCTCGCGATCGGCCGCGCGCTGATGATGCAGCCGAAGATCCTGATCCTCGACGAGCCGACGCTCGGGCTCGCGCCGGTGATCCTGGAGCAACTGTCAAAGGCGCTGGAGAAGCTGCGCCAGACCTCGTCGATCACCGTGCTGCTCGGCGAACAGAACGTCACCTTCGCGCTGCCGCACGCGGACCGTGTCTATGTGCTCGAACACGCCCGCATCGTCTGGGAAGGCGATCCGGCGCGCTTTGCCGCCGAGGCCGGAGAGGGCTATCTGTAACGGCGGCGTCCGGCCGAACCGGACCTCACCGAAGGGCACTCGATGGACCTGCATCTACGCGGCAAGCGCGTCCTCATCACCGGCGCGTCGAAGGGCATCGGCGCCGCCGCGGCCGAAGCTTTCGCCGAGGAAGGCTGTCACCTGCGGCTCGCCGCCCGCCACAAGGATGCGCTGGAAGCCCTCGCCGCCCGGCTCCGCGACCAGCACGGCGTTGGCGTCGCAGTCCATGTCGCCGACCTGCGCAACAAGACAGACCTGTCGCAGCTCGCCGCTCAAGCGACGGATATTGACATCCTGGTCAACAATGCCGGCGATATTCCGCGCGGCACGATCGATGCGATCGACGACGCGACCTGGCGCCATGCGTGGGATCTGAAGGTGTTCGGCTTCATCGATCTCACCCGCTTGGTGTACGCGCAGATGAAGGCGCGCGGCGGCGGCGTCATCATCAACGACATCGGCGCAGCCGGCGAACGGCTCGACCCGGGTTATATCTGCGGCTCTGCCGGCAACGCTGCGCTGATGGCGTTCACCCGGGCGCTCGGCAGCCGCAGCCTCGCCGACAACATCCGCGTCGTCGGCATCAACCCCGGCCCGGTCGGCACCGATCGTTATCTCGGCCGGATGAAGGGCCGCGCCAAGGCCGAGCTCGGCGACGAGAGCCGCTACCTCGAACTGCAGAAGAACCTTCCGCTCGGCCGCCCGGCGCAGCCGCGCGAGATCGCCGACCTGATGGCCTATCTGGCGTCCGACCGGTCCGGCTACACCACCGGTGCGATCTTCTCGGTCGATGGCGGCCTCAGCGCGGGCTGGCCGGCCTGAACCACAACGGCCGCGCCGGCCGCAACTCAGCCATGACGGTGTGGCCGCGCAGGCCTTTCGCCACAGCCGTGCCGCAACGGATCGTCAACCGCACGGGCGTCACAACGTCGCTGTTTGATTCAACGCAAGCGGCGCCGTCAGCGCCGCAGCGTATCAAATGACATCTGCAATCGGAGATTTCGCCATGGCCTCATCGCTCACCCCTCCCGCTTCTGAGCCCATGCCCGGTTTGCCGGTGCTGTCGCACATCCGCAAAGACTTCATTTGGGGCGTGTCGACGGCGAGCTTCCAGATCGAAGGCGCCACCAACGAAGACGGCCGCGGCCAGAGCATCTGGGACGTGTACTGCCGCGCCGGCTACGTCGCCAACAACGACACCGGCGACGTCGCCTGCGATCACTATCATCGCTATCAGGAAGACGTCGCGCTGATGAAGGCGCTTGGGATTCAGGTGTATCGGTTTTCGATCGCCTGGCCGCGAATCTTCCCGCAAGGCACCGGCGCGATCAACGAGCCCGGCCTCGCCTTCTATGATCGCCTGATCGACGCGCTGGAAGCTGCCGGCATCGAGCCGTGGATCTGTCTGTATCACTGGGATCAGCCGCAAGCGCTGGAAGAGCGCGGCGGCTGGATGAACCGCGAGATCGTCGGCTGGTTCGCCGACTATGCCCGGGTGATCGGCGAGCGCTACGGCAAGCGGGTGAAGCACTTCGCGACCTTCAACGAGCCCGGCATCTTCAGCCTGTTCAGCCGCTCATTCGGCGCGCGCGACCGCAGCGCGGATGAGAAGCTGCATCGCTGGATTCATCACGTCAATCTGGCGCACGGCGCCGCCGTCGACGTGCTGCGCGAGACCGTCCCCGACGCCAAGATCGGATTGGTCACCAACTATCAGCCGGTGTACCCGTCGAGCGACAAGCCGGAAGACGTCGCCGAGGCAAAGCTGATCAGCGACTATTGGAATCGCGCTTTCGCCGACCCGCAGTATCGTGGCGAATACCCCGACCTGATCCGCGACGCCATCAAGCCGTTCATCCAGCCGGGCGACATGGAGCGCATCCACCGGCCGCTCGACTGGTTCGGCCTGAACCACTACAGCCCCGTCTACATCAACTCAGATCCGAACGCGATCGTCGGACTCGGCTGGGGCCCGAAGCCCGAAGGCATTCCGCGCTCGCCGATCGACTGGACGATCGAGCCGGATGCTTTCCGCGATACGCTGATCGAGATCAGCCGCCGCTACGGCAAGCCGGTCTACGTCACCGAGAACGGCTACGGCAGCAATATCGAGAAACCCGACGCCAACGGCGAGGTGATCGACCCCGGCCGCATCGCCTTCCTGCGCGACTACATCACCGCGCTCGATCAGGCGGTCGCCGACGGCGCCGATGTCCGCGGCTACATGGTCTGGTCGCTGCTCGACAATTTCGAATGGGAATCCGGCTACAGCGTCCGCTTCGGGCTGATCTACATCGACTATGCGACGCTGCGCCGGATCCCGAAGGCGTCGTTCAACTGGTTCGCCGACGTGATCCGTCACGCCCGCGGCGCGAGCGCCTGAAGCAGCAGGCGGGGCTTTTACGACGACGCCAATTCGCGCGACGCCTCGGCTGGCGTCGCCGGCGTGCGGTCCGGCATCGCATCGATTGCGGCCAGCAGGGCGGCGACGCGGTTGGCCGACGAGCGCCAGTCCGCCAACCGCTGATAATTGTCGACCAGCCAGTTCACCGCGCCCTGCACGGTGACGAACGCCGCCGCGCTCTGCGTCACCTCGCCGAGCGTCATCGCGCCGGCGAGATATTTCGGAAAGCACAGGAAATACGCGGCAACCGGCGCGAACAGGAAGTTGCTGTGCGACACAAGCGTCATGTCGACGAGCTGCCAGCACAACTCGCGCCACGACCGCAGCACCTCCTGCAGACGCCGCGCCAGCTTCGCCATCCAGGCCTTCTCGTCGGCCTCGCTGGCGGGACGCCCGCCGCGCATCACCTCGGCTGCCGCCCGGAATTCCGCTTCGTTCTGGTTGCGACGCTCGCTGATACTGGTCATGCGCCGGCCGAACCACAGCATCAGCGCGGTCATCAGGGTGGAATATCCGACCACACCGACCACGAGGTAGCCCGGGATCTCGGCGCGATGACCGAACACGCTGATGTCGATGCTGCCGCCGACGCTCCACAGGACGCTGAAGAAGGTCAGCGCCGTGAGCACCGACGACAGAAACGCCAGGATCAGATCGACCGGTGAGTCGGTGGCGATCCGGACGTCCTCGGCGAGGCGATATTCCGGGTTCTCGGCGCCGTGATCTGTACCATCGATTGGGACGTTGTGGTCCTTTCGCGACCAGCGCGCCAGGATTTCACATGTCATGGACTCGCGCCATTTGCGCTGCCCGGTCATGCGGCCCCACACCGAGGTCGCAGCGACCAGCACGCTGGTGGCGGCCAGCATCACGAAAATCCCGGTCTGCGTCCACAAGGCGCCGGCATCACGTCGTTCGAGTGCATCGAAGAAATGCCGATTCCACAAATTGAGATAAAACTGAACCAGCAGTTGTGCGAGCACGACGCCGATCAGCACCACGATCAGGCCCGTGACGCGAGGCTTGCCGCTCAGCCAAAATCTGCGGGACAGCAGCCAGAACCCGGTCAGGTTGTGGCCGTTCGAGTCGTTATGTGAGAAGAGTCCCATGACGCGATATAAGGCCCGGACCGGCAGGTTGTGAAGCGGTCCGGGGTACCCATTGCGTCTAGTCTTGGTATCCGGTCCAAAAGCGCTGACGGTGATGTACTGATACCGCCGCGCAATCAACTCAGGGGAGTTACAGGGTGGCGGCAGATCAGGCGCTGGTAAAGGAAACCGCTTGTGCAGTGGTCGACAAGCTCAAGTCCGGCGAGGTGACGCCGATCGAGGTTCTCGATGTGCTGCAAGAGCGGATTGCCGAAGTCGACGGCGCCGTCAATGCTCTCCCCACGCTGTGCTTCGATCGCGCGCGCGCTCACGCCGCCGAGCTGATGAAAAAACCGCCGGCCGAGCGCGGTCTTCTCGCCGGTCTGCCGGTGCCGATCAAGGATCTCACCGCGGTCGCAGGCGTGCTCACCACCCAGGGCTCGCCGATCTACAAGGACAATGTCCCCGCCCGCTCCGACCTGATGGTCGAGCATCTCGAAGGCAATGGCGGCGTGGTCTACGCCAAGTCGAACACGCCGGAATTCGGCGCCGGCGCCAATACGTTCAACGAAGTGTTCGGCGCGACGCGCAACCCGTGGGATCTGTCGCGCTCCGCGGCGGGTTCGTCCGGCGGCGCCGCGGCGGCCCTTGCATCGGGTACCGCATGGCTGGCCCACGGCTCGGACATGGGCGGCTCGCTGCGCAATCCGGCGAGTTTCTGCGGCATCGTTGGCTTACGTCCCAGCTTCGGCCGTGTCGCGCACACGCCGGCGGCGAAGATCGACCGCAATCTCGGTGTCCAGGGCCCGATGGCCCGCAACGTCGAAGACGTCGCGCTGCTGCTCGACGCGATGAGCGGTGAATACGCCGCCGACCCACTGTCGATCCCCTCGCCCGCCACCTCGTTCCTCGCTGCAGCGCGGTCGCGGCAGAAGCCGCTGCGCGTAGCGTATTCGCCCGACCTCGGCATCACCCCTGTCGATCCGGAAGTCGCCGCCGTCACCCGCAAGGCGGCCGAACGCTTCGCCGAAGCCGGCGTGATCGTCGAACAGGCGCAGCCCGATCTGTCCGAAGCACATGAGTGCTTCCAGGCGCTGCGCGCGTTCGATTTCGCGATCAGCAAGGCCGATCTGCTGCGCACCAAGCGCGACCTGCTCAAGCCCGAAGTGATCTGGAATATCGAACAGGGCCTGAAGCTCAGCGTCGACGATCTCGCCAAGGCCGAAGCGCAGCGGGTGGCGATGACGGCGCGCACGATCGAGTTCTTTAAGACCTACGATCTGCTGCTGTGCCCGGCAACGATCACCGCGCCGTTCCCGGTCGAGCAGCGCTACCTCGCCGAATGCAACGGCCACACCTTCGGCAACTATGTCGAATGGCTCGGCATCGTCTATGCGATCACGCTGGTGTGCTGCCCTGCCCTATCGCTGCCTTGCGGCTTCACCGCAACCGGGCTGCCGATCGGCCTGCAGATGGTGGCAAAACCGCGCAACGAAGCCGGCCTGCTCGCCGGCGCCGCGGTGCTCGAGGATATCCTCGGCCTGAAGAGCACCACCCCGATCGACCCGCGCCCGGCGCCTGCCAGCCTGTAGGCGCCCTCCGGGACTGGCGGTTGCAACACGCTGTGCTACTCTCACGCGTGTTGCAACACCGATAGATCCGCCGACAAAGGCGGACGATAGGGAAACGCCAATGTCCGATCACCTGAAAGCGTCCGAGACGCTGAAAATCCACGTCGACCAAGACAAGTGTCAGGGCCATGCGCGCTGCAAAGCGCTGGCTCCTGAATTGTTCGAGCTCGATGACTACGGAAATGCCCACGAAACCGGCGACGGCACGGTGCCCACCGCGCTGATCGACCAGGCATGGCTGGCCAAGTCCAACTGCCCCGAGAACGCGATCGTCATCGACGAAGCTTGATCACTCCGCCTTCTCCCCGTTCGAGCGGCGCCAAGACCGCACCGACATTCAGCAGAGGAAACGCCAGACATGAGCGAACGCGCACCCGTCACCGACTGGGTCAATGACTTCGACCACACCGATCCGCGCTGGACCGAAAACCCCTATCCGATCTGGGACGAGCTGCGCTCGGCCAGTCCGCTGGTCCACACCGACCGGTTTCTCGGCTGCTACATGCCGACCACGTTTGCGGCGGTGAAAGAAATCTCCTACGACACCGATCACTTCTCGTCGCGGCGGATCATCGTCCGCAACGTCCGCTCGGCATCGCCGCCGCCGGCACCGCCGATCACTTCCGACCCGCCCGAGCACAAACCGGCCAAGCGGCTGCTGTTGCCGCCGTTCACGCCCGATGCGGTCGCCAAGCTCGAGCCGCGGGTGCGCGCGATCTGCAACGAACTGATCGACGCCTTCATCGAAGACGATGGCTGCGACGCCGCCACCGCCTACACCAAGCACATTCCGGTCAAGACCATCTGCCACATGCTTGGCATTCCGGAAGGCGACAGCGACATCTTCATCCGCTGGATTCACGAAATCCTTGAACTCGGCATCAACGACGATGCCATCCTGATGAAGGCGGTGTTCGAAATGAGCACCTACTTCCACGGCCATATCGAGCACCGCAAGCAAAAGCCGACCGACGACCTGATCACCACGCTGATGAACGCCCGCGACGACAAGGGCCAGCCGCTGTCGGACGCGCATGTGCTCGGCTCGCTGCGGCTGCTGCTGATCGCCGGCATCGACACCACCTGGAGCGCGATCGGCGCTGCGCTGTGGCATCTCGCCACGCATCCGGCCGACCGCGAACGGCTGCTGGCCGAACCCGAGCTGATGCCGACCGCGATCGAGGAGTTTCTGCGCGCCTACTCGCCCGTCACGATGGCCCGCGAAGTGATGAAGGAAACCTCGATCGCCGGCTGCCCGGTGAAGCCGGGCAACATGGTGCTGCTGTCGTTCCCCGCCGCTAATCGTGATCCATCGGTGTTTCCCGATGCCGACCGCGTGATGATCGACCGCAAGGAGAATCCGCATGTCGCGTTCGGTCTCGGCATCCATCGCTGCGTCGGTTCCAATCTGGCGCGGATGGAGATGACAGTTGCGATCGAGGAGTGGCTGAAGCGGATTGCTTCGTTTAGGCTCGACCCGTCACAAAAAGTGCGATGGTCGGAGGGCACAGTCCGGGGCCCGCGCAACCTGCCGCTGCTGTTCGGCAAGCCGAGCTGAGCCCTCGCCCGAAAGGTCGCCGATGTCCGACGATGCCGAACTGCCGCCGGAGTCCAAACTCACCCGCAGCAAGCAGCGCTGGGCGGCAGAAGGCAAATTTCTCACCGGCCGGCACGTCCGGCCGGATGAGCAACGGCTGCCGCCGGGCCAGCATCTGGTCAAAGACTGGCCGGTGCTCGATCTCGGCCTGACGCCGCAGATCGGCCGCGACCGCTGGCGGCTCGACGTCTATGGCGCGGTGGCGCAGCCGGTGTTTTGGGATTGGGCGCAGTTCATGGCCCAGCCGCAGGCTGACATCGTCTCCGATATTCATTGCGTGATCACCTGGTCGCGCTACGACAATCGCTGGCAGGGGCCCGCGACACGAACGCTGCTCGACGCCTGCCAGCCGACCGATGCCGCCCGCTACGTCGTGCTGCACAGCTACGACGGCTACACAACTAATCTATCGATCGAAGACTTCGCCGCCGCGGATGCGATGATCGCACACAGCTGGTCTGGCGCGCCGCTCGATCAGGAACACGGCGGCCTGGTGCGTCTGGTCGTGCCGCATCTATATTTCTGGAAGAGCGCGAAGTGGCTGCAGGCCATCGAATTCCGCGACGACGACGCGCCCGGCTATTGGGAGCTCCGCGGCTATCACAACCGCGGCAATCCATGGGCCGAGCAGCGCTATTCGAGTGATTGACGCCGCGCGGGTCATTCGGGGCGCGCCGACAGGCGCGAACCCGGAATCTCGAGGTGCTCTGCACTTCTGGATTCCGGGTTCGCGCTCCGCGCGCCCCGGAATGACGATCTGTGGCGAAGAGAGTCCACCCGTCATTGCGAGCGAAGCGAAGCAATCCAGCCTCGTGCACTGAAGTGGATTGCTTCCTCGCTTCGCTCCTTGCAATGACGAAGAGACATCAGGAGTATTCAAGATGCCCACCGAACGTTTCCAATTTCCAGGCAGCGGCGGGCATCAACTTGCTGCAGCGCTCGATCTGCCGGATGCGCAGCCACTCGCCTATGCGCTCTTCGCGCATTGCTTCACCTGCAGCAAGGACAACCTCGCGGCGCGGCGGATTTCGGCGGCGCTGGCGGCGCGCGGCATCGCTGTCCTGCGGTTCGACTTCACCGGATTGGGCGCCAGCGAGGGAGAGTTCGAGAACGCGACGTTCTCGTCCAACGTCGCCGACCTCGTGCTGGCCGCCGATCATCTGCGGTCGTCGCATCGGGCGCCGTCGCTGCTGATCGGGCACAGCCTCGGCGGCGCTGCGGTGCTGGCAGCCGCGGCGCAGATCCCGGAGGCGAAGGCGATCGCAACCATTGCGGCGCCGTCCGATCCGTCGCACGTCACCGGACTGTTTGCCGGTGATATCGAGACGATCCGCGCTGAAGGACAGGTCGATGTTTCGCTTGCCGGCCGGCCGTTCACGATCAAGCGCGAGTTTCTCGACGACATCGCAGAACACAATCTGATGGCCGAGATCGCCAAGCTGCACAGAGCGCTGCTGATCCTGCACGCGCCGACCGACGACACCGTCGGCATCGACAACGCTACCAAGATCTTTGTCGCGGCGAAGCATCCGAAGAGCTTCGTCTCGCTCGATCACGCCGACCATCTGCTGAGCGATCGTCGTGACGCGACCTACGCGGCGAGCGTGATCGCCGCCTGGGCGCAGCGCTACATCGACGCCGAGCCGCCGGCCCCGACCGCCGGCGCGCCGGAAGTGCCACGCCTCGTCACCGTGCAGGAAACCGGCGACGGCAAGTTCCAGCAACAGATCAGCGTCGGGCCGCATCGGCTGCTGGCCGACGAACCCGCCAGCGTCGGCGGCCGTGACAGCGGGCCGGGGCCTTACGATCTGCTGCTGTCCGCGCTCGGCGCCTGCACCTCAATGACGATGCGGCTCTATGCCGAACGCAAGGCGCTGCCGCTCGATCGCGTCACGGTGACGCTGAGCCACGCCAAGATCCACGCTGAGGATTGCGCCGAGTGCGAAACCAAGGTCGGGCTGCTCGACCGCATCGAGCGTGTGATCGGCATCGAGGGCGATCTCTCCGCCGAGCAGCGCGCCAAGCTGATCGAGATCGCCGACAAATGCCCGGTGCACCGCACCCTCACCTCGGAAGTCAGCATCATCACGCGCAGCGCCGATTGACGCTGCCGGCCGCTTCCCCGACACTGCCGAAAACAAAATCAGGGAGGCAGCGATGCCGGCAGTGGCGCGGATCGATCCGAAGACGATTTTCTCCGCCGACGAATGGGCGCGGCTGACGCATCGCAGTTCGGCCCGTGGCCTGTGGCTGGTGGCGCATGCCTGGGGCTGTATTGCCCTGGCCGTCGCGCTGGTGACGATCTGGCCGACCCCGCTGACCTGGCTGATCGCGGTGATGATCGTCGGCACCAGGCAGCTCGGCCTCGCCATCCTGATGCACGAGGCGGCGCATGGCGGGCTGCACCGCAATCCGAAGCTCAACGAGGCGATCGGGCAATGGCTGTGCGCGGTGCCGGTCGGCGCCGATCTGCCGGCGTATCGGCGCTACCATCTGCAGCATCACAAATACACCCAGCAGCCGGAGGATCCGGATCTAGTGCTGTCGGCGCCGTTCCCGATCAGCAAGGATAGCTTCGCCCGCAAGGCGATCCGCGACCTCACCGGGCAAACCTTCGTCAAGCAGCGGCTGCCGGCGTTGAAGGCGCTGTTCGCGCCGATGGACAGCGGCGCGCCGAAGCACGACAGCTTCGTCGCGAGCGGCAAAGCGCGCACCCAGCGTTTCCTCGCGGCCAATGCCGTGTTGCTGCTGCTGTTCTGGCTGGCCGGCGCCGGGGTTTGGTTCGTCGGCGTCTGGCTGGTGGCGATGGCGACTTGGCTGCCGCTGGTGACGCGGGTGCGCAACATCGCCGAGCACGCCTGCACCTCGACCGGCGCCGATCCGTTCAGCCAGGCCCGCACCACGCTGGCCAATCCGCTGGAGCGCGCGCTGATCGCGCCGTACTGGGTCAACTACCACGCCGAGCATCACCTGTTCATGTACCTGCCCTGCTACAATCTTCCCGAAGCGCACCGGCTCCTGCAGCAAAAGGGCTTGCTGGACCGCGTCACCGTGGCGCCGTCCTATCGCGACGTGCTGAAGCTGGCGACGACGCGGCCACGCGCGGTCGCGGCGGAGTAGCTCGCGCGCAGCTGCTCCTCGGATCAGCGCCGAACGCCTCGTCGTCGTCATCCCTCGCCTCCTTCATCACCACTTCCTTTTCATCATCACCCCTTTCTCCGTCGTCATCCCATTTCCACCGTCATCCCCCGCGCATGCGGGGGATCCAGTATTCCAGAGCGCCTGTGGCACAACTTCCGCACGGCGCAACGAGCGCTCTGGGATACTGGGTCGTCCGGACAAGCCGGACGATGACGGTGATGATTGGAGCGAGCGCTCCGCTCTGCCCTGCCGCGACCATCGATTCAAATCCCCAACAGCCATGCCTCCGCGGCCTCGCGGCGCCAGCGGCGTCCGAGTTGTGGGCCTGTCGCTATCACAGCGAGGGGCGGATCATCGCGTGGTCGCGCGACGAGACGGTCGCCGCTGGCGCTTCAACGCCGCCGGACACCGATCGTGTAGGACGGCCGCTGTGCGGCTTCGCGCTGGCTTCGGATCAGGCGCAGATCGTCGTCGACGTAGATGTTCTGCATCATCGGCTTCGCTTGGAACGACTTCGCCAGCCGCTTCGCTGATGCCGCGTCGAGGCCGCTGAGGTCGGGAGCGCCCCGCGTGGCGTTCGGAGCTTCGGCGCGATCGAGCTTCTGCTCCAGCACCGCGTCGAACCAGGCTTCGGCGTCGTCGATGCTGAGGCCCTTGTCGCGACGGCCGCGCGCGACCTCGATGCCGATATTCTCAATCAGCCACCGCCCGCCTCTGACCTCGAACCGCTGCACCAGCATCAGATTGCAGGCGAGGCCGAGCGGCGTGAGCCGGTGCAGCAGCGCGTTCTGGTGCCCCGGCGCATGGTGCGCGACGTTGGCGTAGAAGCCGCGGTCTCGGAAGATCTGGTAGGACTGCGAGGGAATCCGGCCCGGCAGCGCATGGTGAAACGGGATAGTCGACCACACCGGCGTCCACACTCCGATCACCGCTGCGACCTGATCCTCGGCGCGCGGATGCGGATTGCGCCGCGTCAGCTCGTCGACATAGGGCGCGAGCGGACCGTCCAGCAGTGCGAGCTTTTCGCTCAGCCGCTTGTCGTCCTGCCCGTCTACCAGCTGCAGCAGCCGGGTCTTGAGGGCCTGCGTACTCTGCGTCGCGAGATCGGCACCGCTCACCTTGTCCAGCATCGGCAGGGGTCTCCGGTCATGAGCGAACGTCGCACCAGCTCGGCCGACCGCTCTTACCGCTCCGCCGGGGTGGCCGGTCGCCGCTCGATCGGAGCAACCGGCGGACCTTAAACCCTCGCCGGAGGAGCAAGGTTCCTGTTTGGAAACCGGTATAATAAGCGGGTCAACCGTGCGGGCGACATGATGAGTTGGCCGGCGGCGACACGTGCGACGGCTTCGACGTGCTACCGAGTCGAAAAGAACTAATCGGGCCTGATGATCACCCGGTCCCGCGACGAGCCTGCCACCGCGCGATACGCGGCCTGTGCCTGATCGAGCGGGTAGATCGCCCCATCCACGATCGGGAACGGCTTGAGATGGCCGCCGGCGAAGCCGTCGCCGAGCGAGCGCAGCACCTCGCCGGTCGCGATCGAGGAGAACGCCAGCGTGTCGATGCCGACATAGGTGTGCTGACCGCGATAGAATGCCAGAATGTCGAACTCGACGATCCGGTGAACCGCGGCGATCAGGATCTGCCGGCCGCGCAGCGCCAGGCACTGGTTCGCCGCCTTGAAGTACGGATCGCCGACGGTGTTGAACACCACGTCGGCTCCCTTGCCGCCGGTGAGTTCGCGCACCTTGGCGGCGACATCGGTGGAGGACGAGTCGATGATCTCCACCGGCGCGGTGGCATGGCCGGCATAGGGCTCCGCTTTGCGCACCACACCGATCACCCGCGCGCCGCGCCAGCTCGCGATCTGCGCCGCAGCCTGCCCGACCTTGCCGTTGATGCCCATGATCACCAGCGTCTCGCCGGCCGCGAGCGCGGCACGGCGCAGGCCTTCGGTCGCGGTGACGAACGGCACGCCGATGCCGGCCGCCTCTTCCCACGACACGCTCGCCGGCTTCTCGACCAGCGCGTCGGCCTCCACGATCAAGTGGCTCGCATGGGTGCCGTCGCGGCGGATGCCGAGATCGCCGGACGAGCCGAATACGTCGCGGCCGATCCATTCAGCCGGGCCGTCGATGACACGGCCGGCGAAATCGCGGCCGGGCGTGCGGGGAAACACCGCGTACGGCATCAACCCGGTCGCGGCCTTGACGTCGGACGGATTGACCGCCGCCGCCTTCACCTCGATCAGCACTTCGGAGGCCGCGCGCCGCGACAGCCGCAGGGTCTCGAGGACCGGCTCGATCGCCGCGACATCAGCGGCCTTGTGGTGCAGGCGAACGCAACGCGCCTCGATCGACATAGCAGCGGTAACAGAAGAATCGGACATGGTGACGGTCTCGGCAGAAAAACGGCGCCGCGCAGGAGCGGCGCCGCCGTTGTGCCAGATTCCGCCGCTTTGGGCTATGCGGCGGGCCGTGAGCTCATCGTCAACAGGTCATAGCGCGCCACCGGTTCGCCGTTCTGGTTGACGACCTCGACGTCCCAGCGCACCTCGCCATATTCCGGCCGCCGAGCCGGCGACTTCTGCTTCACGGTGAGCCTCACCTTGATGCTGTCGTCGGGCGAGACGGGTTTCAGGAAGCGCAGATTGTCGAGCCCGTAATTGGCGAGCAGCGGGCCCGGCGCGGGATCAACGAACAGGCCGGCGGCGAACGCCAGGATCAGATAGCCGTGGGCGACACGGCCGGGGAAGAACGGATTGGCCTTGGCGGCCGCCTCGTCCATGTGGGCGTAGAAGGTGTCGCCGGTGAAATGCGCGAAGTGCTCGATATCGTCGAGCGTGATCGGCCGGCTCGCGGTCTCGATGCTCTGGCCGATGGCGAGCTGATTGTAGTTCAGCCTAAACGGATGCACCTCGGCGGCGGGCGCCGGGGCGCCGCGCGTCCAGGTGCCGGTGAGGCGCGCGAGGCGGCGCGGCGAGCACTGGATCGCGGTGCGCTGCATGTAGTGATGCACGCTGCGCAAGCCGCCGAGTTCTTCTCCTCCACCGGCGCGGCCCGGGCCGCCGTGCAGCAGCGCCGGCAGCGGCGTGCCGTGGCCGGTGGATTCTGCCGCATCGTCGCGGTCGACGATCAGCAGCCGGCCGTGGAAGGGTGCCAGACCGAGGATCATCTGCTTGGCGATCGCATCGTCATAAGTGAAGAGCGACGCCACCAGGCTGCCCTCACCTCGGCGGACCAACTCGATCGCCTGGGCGACATCGTCATAGGCCAGCACGGTGGCGACCGGGCCGAACGCCTCGGTGGCGTGAACGCGGCTGGCCTGCATCGGGTCGCGCGCGCGCAGCAACACCGGCGACAGATAAGCGCCAGCCTGGGTATCGAGGCCCTCACCTTCGCAAACGTTCGGATCGCCGAACACGATCTCGGCCTCGCTCTGCAGCGTCGCGATCGCGGCGCGCACCGCCTCGCGCTGGCCGCGGCTGACCAGGGGCCCCATCGCCTTGTCGTCACGTCGCGGATCGCCGAGCCTGACGTCGGCGAGCTTCGCCTTCATCGCCTCGACCACTGCGGCCTCCTGCGCGCGCGGCACCAGCACACGGCGGATCGCGGTGCACTTCTGCCCGGCCTTGGCGGTCATCTCGCGGACGATCTCGCGGACAAACAGATCGAACTCCGGCTCGGCCGGCGTGATATCAGGGCCGAGGACCGCAGCGTTCAGCGAGTCGCGCTCTGCGATGAAGCGGATCGAATGGTGCGCGACGTTCGGATGCGCGCGCAGCTTCTCCGAGGTCTGCAGCGAGCCGGTAAAGGCGATCACGTCCTGGCCGTTCAAATGATCGAGCAGATCGCCAAGGCCGCCGCAGACGAGCTGCAGCGCGCCTTGCGGCAGCAACTTCGACTCGTCGATCAGTCTGACCAGCGCCTCAGCCACATAGGCCGTCGCCGTCGCCGGCTTGACAATCACCGGCACGCCCGCAAGCAACGCCGGCGCGAGCTTTTCCAAGAGGCCCCAGCACGGGAAGTTGAACGCATTGATATGCACCGCAACGCCGTGCAGCGGCGACAGGATGTGCTGACCGACGAAGCTGCCGCGCTTCGACAAGGCCTCAACCTCGCCCTCGGTGATGAAATTCGCATCCGGCAACTCGCGGCGGCCGCGCGATGCGAAAGCCGCGAGCGTGACGAGACCGCCATCGATGTCGATCGCATTGTCGCGGCGGGTGGCGCCGGTGTCGGCTGCGAGCGCGTAGAGCTGTTCCTTGCGCTCGCCCAAGTAAGCGCCGAGCGCCTTCAACATATCGGCGCGCTGATGAAACGACAGCTTGCGCAAATTCGGCCCGCCGACCTCGCGGGCATGCCGGACGATGGCCCCGAAATCGAGTCCGGCACTGGACGCACGCGCCACCACGCGGCCGTCGATCGCGCTCGGAATATCGACAAGCCCGGCCGCCGGCGTCTCCCAGCGATCGCAGGCGAGGCTTTGCAGGATGGCGGTCATGGCGTCTCTCCCCGACGTGTGGTGCGCGATCGCGGCGCGGTTTGACGTCTGCGCCGGCCGTTGACACGATGATTGCTTGAGCTAATAATTGACTGACCGATCGTTCAATTCAAGAGGCTTTGCGAAAGCCCGCGACGTGAGGGAGAGAAACGTGACCGACCTGATCGCCGATCAGGCGTCGTGGCCTTGCGGCATGTCGCTGTCTTGCGCCTGCAGGAGCCCGCAGTGACCGTGGCGGCTCCGCAGACGCAGGTCGACCTATCGCCGGACCAACTGGCGCGGGCCTGTGCCGATGCGATGTGGACCAACGATCACGCCAGCAAGGCGCTCGGCATGGAGATCGTCGAGATCGGCGCCGGCTTCGCGACGCTGGCGATGACGGTGACCACCGACATGGTCAATGGCCACGGCATCGCCCATGGCGGCTTCATCTTCACCCTCGCCGACTCGGCCTTCGCCTACGCCTGCAACTCCTACAACGACTCGACCGTCGCGGCGCAGGGCGCGATCACCTTCATCCGCCCCGGCAAACTCGGCGCCCGGCTGGTCGCCACCGCGCGCGAAGTGTCGCGCTCCGGCCGCAGCGGCATCTACGACGTCCGCGTCACCTCGGGCTCGACGGTGATCGCCGAATTCCGCGGCCATTCGCGCTCGATCGGCGGCACGCTGGTGCCCCCGCAACAACCAGACCCACGCTGAGGGAGGAGACGGCGATGGCCGCAACCGTGCACCAGATCAAGCCGGGCACCTACAATCCCGAACTCGACGACGCCGAACGCGCCTCGCGCGATGAGATCGTCGCGCTGCAGACCAAGCGGCTGGCCTGGTCGCTGAAGCACGCCTACGACAACGTCGCGCACTACAAAGCTGCGTTCGACCGCAAGGGCGTGCATCCGTCGGACTTCCGCCAGCTCTCCGATCTGTCGAAGTTTCCGTTCACGGTGAAGACCGACCTGCGCGACAACTACCCGTTCGCGATGTTCGCGGTGCCGCGCGAAAACCTGGTGCGCGTCCACGCCTCGTCGGGCACCACCGGCAAGCCGATCGTGGTCGGCTACACGCAGAAGGACATCGACACATGGGCCACCGTGATGGCGCGCTCGCTGCGCGCCGCCGGCGCGCGGCGCGGCATGATCATTCACAACTCCTACGGCTATGGCCTGTTCACCGGCGGCCTCGGCGCGCATTACGGCGGAGAAAAGCTCGGCTGCACCGTGGTGCCGGTGTCCGGTGGCATGACCGAGCGGCAGGTGCAGCTGATCAACGACTTCCGCCCCGACGTCATCACCGTAACGCCGAGCTACATGCTGGCGATCCTCGATGAATTCAAACGCCAGGGCCTCGAACCGCGGCAGTCCTCGCTGAGATACGGCGTGTTCGGTGCCGAGCCGTGGACCAACGCGATGCGCGCCGAGATCGAGCAGGCGTTCGACATGGACGCGACCGATATCTATGGGCTGTCGGAAGTAATCGGCCCCGGCGTCGCGCAAGAATGCGTCGAGACCAAGGACGGCCTGCACATCTGGGAGGATCACTTCTATCCGGAAGTGATCGATCCCGAGACCGGCGACGTGCTGCCCGATGGCGAGAAGGGCGAACTGGTGTTTACCTCGCTGACCAAGGAAGCCTTCCCGGTGATCCGTTATCGCACCCGCGACCTGACGCGGCTGCTGCCGGGCACCGCGCGGCCCGGGATGCGGCGGATGGAGAAGATCACCGGCCGCTCCGACGACATGATCATTCTGCGCGGCGTCAACGTGTTTCCGACCCAGATCGAGGAAGTGCTGCTCGGCACCGACTGGTGCGGCGGACACTTCATCATCGAGCTGACGCGCGAAGGCAGGATGGACGAGATGACGGTGCTGGCCGAAGCGCGGCCCGAAAGCTGGGACGGCACCGGCCTGGTGCCGCACGCCGAACGCGTCGCGCACCTGATCAAGAACACCATCGGCATCTCGACCACCATTAAAGTGGTGCCGCCCGACACGCTGGAGCGCTCCCTCGGCAAAGCCCGGCGGGTGTTCGACAAGCGGCCGAAGGGTTAGCGCACGCTACAGCGCCTTGCGGAAGGTCAGGTTGATCCGCTGCCGGCCGAGCAGCGGATGCTCGCCGTCCTTCAGCGTCAGCACGCCGTGATACACCAGCCGCGACGGGCCGCCCCACACCAGCACATCGCCGTGGCGCAGCTCGTAGCGTCGCGGCTTGTCGCTGCGGGCCATGCCGCCGAACTGAAAGGTCGCCGGCAGGCCGAGTGACACCGAGACGATCGGCGCCGAGAAATCGGCTTCGTCCTTGTCCTGATGCAGCGCCATCTTGGCGCCGGGCACGTAGCGATTGATCAGGCAGGCGTCGGGATCGAAGCCGGAAAAGCCGATTTCGACGGCAGCGCGTTGCGCAAGATCGCGGAGCACCCCAGGCATCTCGGGCCACGGCGTCGCGCTGTCCGGATCGGTCGGCGAGTAGCGATAACCGCGGCGGTCGGTGACCCAACCGACGGACCCACAGCTGGTCATCGCCACACTCATCGTGTGACCGCCCGGCGTCATCATGTGCCGGAATGGTGCGCGCGCCACCACCGCGTCGATCGCGGCGAGCAGGTCTCGCTCATTGGCACGGGCGAAGCCGCTTAGTAACGCTGCACCCGGCGCGATGTCTTCCCGCCGCGGCGCGTCGCCGAGACCGTCGAACAGATCCGCCGTCACGCGCCGCCCCTCTTTCCGTCGCCGCCGAAGCGCCAATCGCTCGTCTCCGCCGCAAGATCGATGAAAGCGCGCACCTTCGCCGACAACAGGCGTGAGGTCGGATACACGATCGCAATCGGCAGCGGCGGCACTTCGTAGTCCGCCAGCACGATCTGCAGCCGACCCGCGGCGATTGCATCCGCCGCCTGATAGGCCAGCACGCGGGTCAGGCCGCCGCCCCGCTCGGCATCCAGGATCGCGACGTCGGCGACATTGCTGATAAGGCGCGGTGTGCACGCGACGCGGATATCGCGACCATCGACGACGAAGTGCCAGCCGACCGGCGCGCCGGTCTGTCCGAAATGAATCACATCGTGCGCCGTGATCTCTGCCGGCGTCGCCGGAATGCCGCGCGCCGCCAGATAGTCCGGGGATGCCACCACGATCCGGCGCATCGCACCGAGCTGCCGCGCCACTAGGCTCGAATCCGCCAGATGCCCGATCCGCACCGCGCAATCGACGCCGTCCTCGACCAGGTTGATCATCAGATCCGACAGCCGCAATTCGCCGGTCACCTCCGGATAACGCCGCAGATAGTCCGACAGAAGCGGCGCGACATGACGCCGGCCGAAACCGACCGGCGCCGAAACCACCAGCCGGCCGGAGGGCGTGACGCGCTCGGCCGCGGCCGACGCGTCTGCCTCTTCAACGTCGGCCAAAATCCGCCGCACCCGCTCCAGATAGCGGGCCCCGGTATCGGTGAGCGCAACCGAGCGGGTCGTCCGCTGCAACAGCCGGGTGCCGAGACGTTCTTCCAGCGCCGCGACCATCCGGGTCACCGCCGAGGGCGACAACCCGAGCTTCCGCGCAGCCGGCGCGAAGCCTTGAAGGTCGGCGACCGCGACGAACGCCGTCATCGTGTCCAATCGGTCCATGCCATCATTTCAGAACGCGCAACAATGAAGTGTCAAATCAACTGATTGTTCCGGCAAAGGGAAAGAACGATCTACTCGGGGACATCGAGCAGGAGGGTCACATTGGCCGAAGCCCAGCACGTCTCAAGCGACATCGCGTTCACGCCGACCGTCAAGGCAATCCAGGCCCGCAAGGGATCGCGCCACGCCTATGCCCGCGTCGAGCGCAACGGCGGCTGGTCCACCACAATCGACGAGAATTTGGCCGCCTTCCTCCACGCCCAGACCAGCGTGCTGCTCGCCACCGCCAGCGCCGACGGGCAGCCCTACATCCAGCATCGCGGCGGTCCGGCCGGCTTCCTTCACGTGCTCGACGAGCACACCATCGGTTTCGCCGACTTCAAGGGCAATCAGCAGTTCATCACCCAAGGCAATCTGGCCGAAAACCCGAAGGCCTATCTGTTCGTGATCGACTATGCGCACCGCCGCCGCATCAAGATCTGGGGCCGCGCCAAGGTGATCGAGGACGATCCCGAGCTGATCGCGCGGCTGATGCCGAAGGGCTACAAGGCAAGGCCCGAACAGGCGATCCTGTTCGAGGTCGCGGCCTGGGACAGCAACTGCCCCCAGCACATCCCGCAGAAATTCGACGCGGCGGACGTCGCCGCGGCGATCACATCGCGTGACATCCGGATCGCCGAACTGGAGGCGCTGCTCGCCGCGGCCACGAAGGCGCGGGAATAATGCCGGGGCGATCCGCCCAAGCGGCGGTTTCCCGCCCAGCCGTGGCGGGATAAAGAGGGCCGATGACCGTCCTTCCCCCGATCGAAGCCGACACCCCCTGCCAGAGCTGCGGCGCCTGCTGCGGCTATTCGGAAAACTGGCCCCGCTTCACGATCGAGGACGACACTGCGCTGGACGCGATTCCGGCCGCGCTGGTCAATGAGCGGCTGTCGGGCATGCGCTGCGAGGATAATCGCTGTGCCGCGCTGAACGGGACCATCGGTCAGGCAACCGCCTGCACGATCTACGCGCTGCGTCCCGAGGTCTGCCGCGACTGCCAGCCCGGCGATCCGGAATGCCTGATGGCGCGGCGGAAGTTCCGTCTCCCGCCGCTTTCTACTGCGATCGCAGGCTGAAGTCGATCAGTTAGGGGCGTCCGGCGCCGGCTCATCGTCGAGTTCCACGTCCGCTTCCTGATCGAGTGGCGCGAAACTGGCGAGCGGCGCAGTCGAGAGCGTGATCGATTTGCGCTGCGAGTAGCTGCTGATCGCCGGACGGCGCTTTTCGTGCGCCAGGGCATAGAGAACGGAACCTGCTCGGCCACCGGCCTGGATCAGGTCGCGTTCGTCGCAGGTCGCGGCAACGGCCAGCGCCAACGGCTGCAAATGAGCGCGGCGATAGCAAAACAGCGCCAACATCGCCCGGACATCGCCGGATACGCTGTCGACGAGCTGCGACAGCCCGTTCTCATTGGCTCGGTACATCTGGCCCAGCAGTTCCTCACGGACCGGGCAAGCGTCGTTCTCGAAAGCTTCACGGCTGGACCACATCGGCCTTCTCCCGAACAGGTTGCGATCGTGAGGATGCGGCCGATTTTGTTAAGGACCTCTTAACTACACAACCTGATACCACTACCAGCCGTTGCACCAGACGCATGGAACTAAACGTCGATCACGATTCGCGACGATCTGCAGTTTCGTCGTGACGCCGCCATCTAATCGGTTAACTATTTGGCTGCCGCGCTTAAGAGCGGCTTTTCGGTTCAGTGAGTTCGTTCATCTTCACGATGGAGAGTACCCATGGCTGATCCGGTCTCGTTGTTCCCCAACCTGTTACAGCCCGCCGCCAAGACCTACGCCCCGATGGGCATCAAGTTCTGGGAAGGCGAAGCGACCGTTCTCGACAACATGAAGGAGTTTGCCGACGGCTGGTTTGAGCGCCGGCGAATTGGAACCCGAGCCGCTCTCGAAGCGGCCCGGCGGATCGGCGAAGCGACAACGCCGCTCGATGCCTTCCGCGAGTATCAGGACTGGCTCAGCGGCGCGGCGGCTCGCCTGCTCGAAGACGGCATGGCATGGCAGCATCAATTCATGAAGGCCAACGCCAAACTCGCTCCGCATCTGCAGAAGCAAGAGGCCCCGACTGAGAGTTCCGCGCCGGCGCCGGAGGATCGGCTGAGCGCCTGAGAGCCCGGCCAGATACCCGGACACAGCTTCCACAGGTACCGGGGCGCGCCGCGTATCCACGTCTTGGGGCAGCAGTCACGAACAGTCGTGGTTGGCCGGGACAGGCCCCGGCCATCCCGAGGTGACTGTGCGAACTCCACGCCTTGCGGAATCGGGTGCTCATCCACGACGAGAAGTACAAGGCTCCGCCTGGCGAGCTACGCCGTGGGTGAAAGCTCGACGACTTCGATCACCGGAAGGCTGAGCTCGACCCGGTTGCGGCCGTTCAGCTTGGCTCGGTACAGCGCGTTGTCGGCGCGTGCCACCAAGGTGTCGGCATGATCGCCGGGCATAACCTGGGCGACGCCGAAGCTCGCGGTGATCGTGCCGACATGCTCGAAGATGGTATGCGCCACCAGCAGGCGCAGCTTCTTGGCGGTTTCATAGGCCGCCGCCGCATCGGTGTCGGGCAGTAGGATCGCGAATTCTTCGCCGCCCCAGCGCGCCAGCAGATCGGCCTGCCGGACGCTCGCGCCGATGGTCCGCGACAGCCGGACCAGCACTTGGTCGCCGACCGGATGGCCGTAGATATCGTTGACTTCCTTGAAGTGGTCGATATCGAAGATGATCAGCGAAAATACTCTTCGGCTGCGTTGCGACCGCGCCAACTCCTCGCTCAGGCGTGCATCGAACTTCATCCGGTTCGCCAATCCGGTCAGTGGGTCCGTAGCGGCCTGGCGGGCAAGATCTTCGGTCTGAGTCAGCAGTTCCTCGCGAAGCCGGCGCTCAAAGCGGTCCCGCACCCCGCGGTCCATGCCGAAGAAATAGAACAGCGCAGCGATCGCGACCTGGAGCGTGATGATGATGCCGAGCAGCCGGCTGGCAAAGATCCCCTTCACCGGGATGACGAGGACCAGCGACATCTGAGTGCTGTCGATCGGCTGCCTGAGCACGTAGCTGCGTCGCCCGCCGAACTCCACCCAGTCGCCGCCGAAGATCTCGCGGGCCAACATGGTGCGCCCCGATGCCCCGAACTGTTCGGCGATCTGAAGACGCGGCAGATCCGGCCGCGGCCACAGCGTTCGGAACAGCTCGTCCCTGCGGTTCGTGATGACCACCAGCCCACGAGCATCGACGACGAAGAACGCCTGGTCGAAGCGGGTCATCAGCTCCGCGAGCGTCTCCAGCGAGATCTCGAGCATCGCGATGCCTTGAATCTCTCCTTGCGCATCGCGGATCGGGGACGCGGTCAGATAGGTCCGCAAGCGTAGGGGCGGATCGACCCGGATCTGGTGCACGGGCCGGCCGGCGATCGCCTGCTCAAACCAATCGACCGAGCGCAGATTTGGCATGCCCAACCAGCTCTGATCCGACGAATCTGACGATCCGACGATGTCTCCGGCGCGGTTGACGATCAGGCCGCGCATCGCGTGGATCACTCCGGCGTCGATCTCGAGCATCGACAGATTGGTCACGCGGCCGCTTTCCCTGTCACCGAGCAGCAGTTGAACCGATGGAGACGCCGCGATCGCCTTCACCATCGCGTCGGCGATGGTGGTTTCGCGCTCCACACCGCTGACCAGCAGAGCGACGTCGCCGGCAGCTTCGCTTTCGACGTCGTCACGATGGATCTCGCCGAGATAGTCGGTCAGCGCCCAGCCCAGCGCCAAGACCAGCAGCAAGGTCGTCAGCACACCGACGAACTGCCGTTTCAGGTGCAGCGAATAACCGGGGTAGTCGAGCGTTTCCATCACCCGGCGACCCCAGGCCGCCCAGATCAGCGCCGCCAGTGCCACCGCGATCAGCCCGCGCACGAGTTGAATTGGCACGCCGGTGACGCGCTGGAACATCTCCTGATTGAAAGTCCTGGCCGGCCAGAACGGCGCGGTTTCGACAATCATGCCAGCCGCCACCGCGTAAAGTGCGAAAGCGATCGCCACGCCCGCCATCAGCGAGCGGTTCATATGGAGATCGTGATGTCGGCCGGTGAACACCGTGAAGGCCACCAGGATCGCGCCCGGCGCGGCGAGCAGATAGCGGGTCGCCGCCTTCGCAGATTCGATGCCGTCGACGAAGCCGATCGCGCCGATTGCAACCAGGATCGGGATGTAGATCCAAGGTCCAGGCATGGCCAGGTCGCGTGTGATCCCGCCGTTTCGTCCCGCCTCCGCCAGCAGGACGAACGACGCGGTCAGAACCGCCGCGCGCACCACCAAGAATTCAGTACTATCGCCCGCGATCAGCGCGAGCATGTCCAGCCATTCGTTGGCGCCATGGACGCAGCCGAACAGTCCGATCCAGCGGATCGTTGTTCCACGATCGTCGTCACGGCCGCGCGCCAGCACGAGACAGAGGGCGCCAAGCAGGATGAACGACAGCCCGTAGAAAAAGAAGATGAAGTCGAGCTGCGATTCCAAATGGCGGGCCATGACACCGGAACTTCGGGTTATCCGCCACGACCTCGCGTGCGGTCAGCACCCCTGCTGATCGCAACGACGCTAATCACTCGCAAGTCATGCAGCAGTTAACGCCGCACCGCGTACAACTACGTGGCTCTACCTCGAATCCGCGTATTCCCGCGGATTGAACGGTGCGATTGAGTCTGATCGTGAGTTTTCCGTGCACACCCCGCTGACAAATTGACGGAGTGCGGAACCGGCGGTGCGATATCGGAGTGCCTCAACTCGCGCTTCAGCGGATCACGGATTTGCCGCGAGGACGATGGCGAGGCCGAAGCCGGTCAGATGATGCAGCGCCTGATCGGTGCCGATCAGCCACCAGAACCAGCGATCCTGATTAGTCACGTCGTAAGTAGCGACGAGGAAGCCCTTGAGACGATCGATCGCGAGATGAATCAGGAAATCGATCACGCCGATGTACCAGTAGCGCGGCGCAAGGATCAGCATCAGCAGCGTCGTCATCACCAGATGCACGCTGCAATGCGCCAGCAGCGGCAGCGCCCACCCGGTCTTGGCGTCCTTGCCCATCGCCATCCACTTGTTCTGGAAGATGAAGTCCGCGAACACGTGTTTGATGGTGAGGAGCAGCATCCAATAGATCAGTGCGCCCACCGCAATCGACGACGACAATTCGGGAAGGATCAAGCTCGCACCTTCGCTTGGGCCTTGGGGGCAGTGATGGCGACCGCTGTCGGGGCTCGACAGTCCGATCGCCTACCCTCCCGCGCAGAGGCTTCGCATCGCAGCCGGTCGACATCGACCAGCGCAGTTTTATGACATTTCTCGCGACTGAATGCACGTGGCTGCCAGCGTACAGCCCTCATATGGCTGTGCAATTCACGCCGCGCACGCATCGCACATAAACGGTACCCGGGTGGCACGATCGGCATGTCGGTCACGAGGCCGCGGCCTGGATCGGCATCGCATCGCACCTCGCTCGGATGGCCTCGATCGCGCGCTTTAGGCTGGTCTGCTTGCGATCCGGCAGCGCGGCAGCGCGCGCCTCCGCAATCGCCTGCGCCAGATCCGGCAGCGGCAGCGTGCCGTTCACCGCCGGCTTCACCAGCGCGTCGATGATCAGCGTCCAATTCGCCATACCGTAGCGATAGCCATCGCCATAGCCGCGAACCATGGTGGCGCTTTCGACCACGGCCGTCGCGGCTTCAGGACGGGCGGCGAGGCAGCGGTCGATCATGTGCAGCCAGCGCTCAACCCATTTGCGCTCGTTGGCGTAGCGAATCGACAGCAACCGCCAGCGCCGCAACCAGGAGATGATCCGCAGCTTACGGATGCCGAGCCAGCCGCTGCCGTTGAAGCGCATCTTCACCGGCATGTGCAGCCAGCCGAGATAGTTCAGCACCTTGAGCGTCGGATCGGCCACCACCACCGGCAGCGCCGCCACCACCTCGTCGATTCGAAACCGGCATCTGCGGTCGATCCGCGGCATCGAACGGCCTGAGGGCGCGCTCGCCGCTTCCTGCAGCGTGAGCTGGGCAATCCGGATCGGGTCTTCATACGCCATCCGCATCGCAAGCAGCTCGGCGATCCGCAACACCATCGCGTCGTCCACTTCTCGGCGCCCGACGAATCGGCCGATCCGGTCGAGATACAGCCGCGCATAGCGGTGCCCCTGATAATGCACGAGCCGGGCGGCCGAATCCTCCAGAGCCTGCGCAATCGGCGGCGACGCCGCGGCCGGCGCGTTCAGCACGACAACGCGGTCATTCTCGCCGAGCATTTCGGCGAGCGTGAAACGCAGCGCGTCGATGTAGCCGGCCAACGCCGCAGCCTCAGGCGGTCCGGCCGACGGCGTCGGTCCGCTGCGGCGGCGTGACCGCGGCCAATCGCGCCTGCAGCGATTCAATGTTCTCGAACAGCCGGGCACTGGCCAGGCGCAAGAAATAGAACCCGAACTCCGGATTCTGCACGTACAGCTCCTCGACCTGACGATAGCTGACGCCGAGCACCGTGCCGGCCTCGACGCATTCCAGCGTCTGCGTCCGTGTGTGGGTCGGCGACAGCATGCCGAGCTCGCCGACAATGGCGCCGACCGGCAGCTCGATGCCGGATTCGACCAGACGGAAGCGGCCGCTGACGATGTAGAACATCTCCTCGGCGCGCTCGTCCTTGTAGAACAGCTCCTCGCCGGCGGCGCATTTGCGCGCCGTCATAAACGGCTTCAGCCAATCCATCGACAGATCGCTATTCACCGACTTCCTCACGTCGCGCACCAGCTGCAGCATCTGGTGCAGCCGCCAGGCGTTGAGCGGCAGCAGCACCGCATGCAGCGCCAGCGTCGGATAGTTGTGAGTCGGGATCGACACCGCGATCAGCAGCAGGTTGGTCAGGATGCCGAACACCCGCAATGGAATCATCGTCCGCATCGTGGCGGTCGCGAGCACGAAGATCGTCGCGAACACGCTGCTCACCATGCCGGCATTCTGGGCGATGAGAGACATATCCATGTGGGACCCACCGTTGTCTTGCAATCGAAGGCGCCGAAGCCGGCGGAAGCGATCTGAAAGATAGCCGCGGGCTTTCGGACCGCCGCTCCTCCCTACACGCTGGTGCGGACGGAATTATAAACCAGCCGACGCATATTGCGCGAGCGGCGCCCGGGGCCTCGCTTGCCCCCGGCGAGTTGACGGACGGCTGGCCGGCGGGCAGTTTGCCCGGCCTATTTTCCCATCGGCCGCGGCACCAGCCGCGACCCGCACAGGGCCTGGCGCCTTTCCGGCAGCCGCCCGCTTCCGATCAGGAGACCTTATCGATGTCCGATAGCGACACTGCCAGCGCGCCGGTGCTGACCATCGACGGCCCGCGCGCCACCATCCGGCTGAACCGGCCCCAGCATCTCAACCGGCTGCAGCCGGACGACCTCGCCACGCTGCTCGATCAGTTCGCGCGGCTCGACTCCGATCCGGCGGTGCGAGTGCTGGTGCTCACCGGCACCGGCCGGGCATTTTCGGCCGGCTTCGATCTCGGCGAAGTCGCCGAGCGCGCCACCGCCGAGGTCGAGGCCGAATCCCCCGGCTCGGCGTTCGAGGTGGTGGTCAATCGGCTCGAGGATCTGCGGGTGCCGACGATCTGCCGGCTCAACGGCGGCGTCTATGGCGGCTCGACCGATCTGGCGCTCGCCTGCGATTTCCGCATCGGCGTCGACACCGCCGAGATGTTCATGCCGGCCGCCAGGCTGGGGCTGCATTACTATCCGGGCGGCATCAAGCGCTACGTCTCCCGCCTCGGCATCGACAACGCCAAGCGGCTGTTCCTCACCGCGCAGCGGATCGACGCCGCCGAGATGCTGCGGATCGGCTATCTCACCGCGATGGTACCGATGGACCGGCTCGACCGCGAGGTCGACGCGCTGGCGACGACGCTGGCGGGCAACGCCCCGAACGCGGTCGCCGGCATGAAGCGCGCCATCAACGAATTCGCCCGCGCCGCCTTCGACGAACAAGCCGCCGACACCCGCGCCCGCGCCTCGATGCGCAGCGACGAAATCAAGGAAGGCATCGCTGCGTTCACAGAGAAACGCGCGCCGAGGTTTTGAACGCCGCGCATCGCAGCCTCTCCGTCGTCATTCCGGGGCGCCGCGAAGCCTATCCCCGAGTCATTCCGGGGCGCCGCGAAGCGGCGAACCCGGACTCTCCGGCGCTGTGCAAACATCAGATTCCGGGTTCGCGCAAACGCGCGCCCCGGAATGACTCGTTGAGAAGCCGTTACTTGTCCACGAACGTCGCGACCTCACCCAACGCTGCACGGTTGGTGCGATACGAATTGGCCTTGTGGTCGGGGTCGGCGTAGCCGAACGAGATGCCGCAGACGACGCGGCGATCGTCGCCGAGGCCGAAATGCTTGCGGACGACGCCGGCATGGAATGCCAGCGCGGCCTGCGGCACGGTGGCGACGCCGAGCGCCTGCGCGGCCAGCATGAACGACGTGACGTAGCCACCGCAGTCGACCGCGCCATAGACGCCGAGCGCCTCGTCGGTGGTGATGATCGCGACATGCGGCGCGCCGAAGAAACTGAAATTCTGCAGCGCCTGCTGGGCGGCCGCGGCCTTGTCGCCGCGGGCGATGCCAACCGCGTTGTAGAGCTGAAAGCCGCTCTCGCGGCGGCGGTCGAGATAGACGCCGCGATACTCGCGCGGAAACTCGAAATCGCCCGACATCGGCGCGCCGCTGGCGGCAGCCGGATAGATCACCTCGCGAAACTTCGCCGTTGCCTCGCCCGAGGTGATCACCACCTGCCACGGCTGGCTGTTGCACCACGACGCGGTCTTCTGCGCCGCCCCCAGGATCCGCTCGATGGTTTCGCGCGGCACCGGATCGGGCCGAAACCCCCGGCACGAGTAGCGCGCCGCCATCAGGTCTTCGAGGACGTCGATCGGGGCGGTGGTCGCAGCGGCGTCGGTCATGATGGCCTCATTCCTGAATGGTCGTCATTCCGGAGCGCTCACGAAGTGAGCGAATCCGGAATCTGAAACGCGCACAACTCGTCGATCGAAGTCAACAACTGCGGGATTCCGGGTTCGCGAGCTCACGCTCGCGCCCCGGAATGACGGTGGCAGGAGTACGCAGCCTCACCGCCCCTTGGTCGGGATCTTGTTGAACGGCACGTCCTTGTCGACCCGGATGTCACCAGGTAGGCCGAGGACGCGTTCGGCGATGATGTTGCGCAGGATCTCGTCGGTGCCGCCGGCAATGCGCATCGACGGCGAGCCGAGCAGCATCGCCTGGAAACTGCCGCCGGCTTCGGCCTCGGCCGGATCGGTGAACACGCCCGCGGCGCCTTCCAAATCCATCGCGAACGCGGCGATGTCCTGCAGCATCGGGCCGGCGACCAGCTTGCCGATCGAGTTCTCCGGACCCGGCCGCTGGCCCTTGGACAGCGCCGAAATCGAGCGATACGAGGTGTACTTCAGGCCGCTGGCCTTGACCGCCCAGTTCGCCAGCTTGCTGCGCACCGCCGGATCGTCGATCGCCGGGCCGTTCTCCGTCACCAGATCGTTGCAGAACGCGAAGATCTCCGGGAAGCCGGTAGCGAGCCGCGCGCCGATCGACATGCGCTCGTTCATCAGCGTGGTCAGCGACACGTTCCAGCCGTCGCCGACTTCGCCGAGCCGCTGGCTGTCCGGAATCCGCACGTTGGTGAAGAACACCTCGTTGAATTCCTGCATGCCGTTGGCCTGCTTGATCGGCTTCACCTCGACGCCGGGGCTCTTCATGTCCAGGAAGAACATGGTGAGGCCCTTGTGCTTGGGCACATTCGGGTCGGTGCGGGTGATGAGCAGGCCGTAATCCGAGTAGTGCGCGCCGGAGGTCCAGATCTTCTGGCCGTTGATGATCCAGTCGTCGCCGTCCTTCTCGGCGCGGGTGCGCAGACCCGCGACGTCGGAGCCGCCGGCCGGCTCGGAGAACAGCTGACACCAGATCTCTTCGCCCGAGGCGAGCTTCGGCAAATAGCGGCGCTTATGCTCCTCGGCACCGTAGGCCATCACGGTCGGGCCGCACATGCCCTCGCCGATCTGGAACGGCTGGGTCAGCTTGCCGTAGACGCCCTCTTCCTGCTGCCAGATCACCTTCTCGATCGGGGTAGCGCCGCGGCCGCCATATTCGCTCGGCCAAGTCAGGCAGGCCCAGCCGCCCTCGGCCTTCTTCTTCTGCCACGCCTTGCCGACTTCGACGATGTCGGCATTCTTCAGGCTGATGCGGCCGAGACCGGACTTGGTCAGTTCCTGTTCGTACTGCTTCGGCGCGTTGGCATCGATCCACGCGCGAGCCTTGGCGCGGAACTCGGCTTCCTGCGGGGTATCGTCGAAATTCATGGTCGATCTTTCGCTTCAGTTCAGGATGGATTCGTCATTGCGAGCGAAGCGAAGCAATCCAGGGCCACAATAGAAGACTGGATTGCTTCGTCGCTCCGCTCCTCGCAATGACGAAGATGATATGAGCACTACGCCCGCCCCTTGGTCGGGATCTGGTTGAACGGCACGTCCTTATCGACGCGGATGTCGCCGGGCAGGCCGAGCACGCGCTCGGCGATGATGTTGCGCAGGATCTCGTCGGTGCCGCCTTCGACGCGGGTCGCCGGCGAACGCAGCAGCATCGCCTGGAAACGGCCGGCGACTTCGGCATCCTCCGGCCCGCTCAGCACGCCGGCGGCGCCCTGCAGATCGAGCGCGTACATCGCGACTTCCTGGATCATCGAGCCGGCGACCAGCTTGCCGATCGAGTTCTCCGGACCGGGACGCTGCCCCTTCGACAGCGCCGAGATCGAGCGGAACGAGGTGTAGCGCAGGCCGCTGGCCTTCACCGCCCAGTTCGCCAGCTTGCTGCGCACCGCGCGATCGTCGAGCGCCGGCGCGCCATCGAGCGTCAGCGACGAGCAATAGTCGAACAGCTCCGGGAAGCCGGTCGCGACGTTGGCGCCGATCGACATGCGCTCGTTCATCAGCGTGGTCAGCGACACATTCCAGCCGTCGCCGACCGCACCGAGCCGCTGGCTGTCCGGAATCCGCACGTTGGTGAAGTACACCTCGTTGAAGTCGGAATTGCCGTTGGCCTGCTTGATCGGCCGCACCTCGACGCCGGGGCTCTTCATGTCGAGGAAGAACATCGTCAGCCCCTTGTGCTTGGGCACGGTCGGGTCGGTGCGGGTGATCAGGATGCCGTAATCCGAGTAGTGGGCGCCGGAGGTCCAGATCTTCTGGCCGTTGATGATCCAGTCATCACCGTCCTTCTCGGCGCGCGTCCGCAGGCCCGCGACGTCGGAGCCGCCGGCCGGCTCGGAGAACAGCTGGCACCACACCTTCTCGCCGGAGCCGAGCGGCGGCAGGTAGTGCCGCTTCTGCTCTTCCGACGCATAGGCCATCATGGTCGGCCCGCACATGCCCTGGCCGATGATGAACATCGCCGTCAGCTTGCCGAACACGCCCTCTTCCTGCTGCCAGATCACGCGCTCGATCGGCGAGGCGCCGCGGCCACCATATTCCTTCGGCCAATGCGGCACGGCCCAGCCGGCATCGGCCTTCTTCTTCTGCCAGGCCTTGGCGACCTCCAGAATATTTGCGCCCTTCAGCACCACCCGGCCGAGCGACGCCTTGCGCAGCTCGTCCTCGTATTGCTTCGGCGCGTTGGCGTCGATCCAGGCGCGCGCCTTGGCGCGGAATTCGGCTTCCTGCGGGGTATCGTCGAAGTTCATAACTTCATCCTCGAAATCGTCTTCGTAGGATGGGTTGAGCGCAGCGAAACCCATCATCAGACGCGAAAGAGAAGATGGGTTTCGCTGGCGCTCAACCCATCCTACGGAGCCGTTGTTACGCCGCGTTCTTCTGGCGCATCCGATCGATCAGCTGATCTTCCCAATACGACTGGCTGCCGAGGCTGAGCGCCAGCGCGTTGGAGCGGCGATAGTACAGGTGGCAGTCGAACTCCCAGGTGAAGCCCATGCCACCGTGCACCTGGATGTTCTGCTTCGCGCAGTGCTGGAACGCCTGCGTGGCACTGATCCGCGCCGCAGCGGCGGCCTCCGGCAGCTCGGCCGCGTCGGTCGAGAGCGCCCAGGCGCCGTAGTAGGAATTCGAACGCGCCAGCGTCGCCGAGACATACATGTCGGCCAGGATGTGCTTGATCGCCTGGAACGAGCCGATCGGCCGGCCAAACGCGATACGGTCGAGCGCGTAGTCGCGGCCCATTTCCAGTGCACGGTCGGCGCCGCCGACCTGCTCGAACGCGATCAGCACCGCAGCGCGGTCCATCACGCGCGACAGAATGCTCCAGCCTTCACTGGCCGCACCGAGCGGCTCGGCCTTGGCGCCGGCGAAGGTCAGCTCGGCCTGCTGGCGCGACGGATCGACGTTCTGCAGCGGCTTGGCGGTGACGCCACCGGCCTTGAGATCGACCAGGAACAGCGAGACATCGGTCTCGCGGCCGCTGTTGCCGGTGCGCGCCGCGACGATGGCGAAATCGGCGATCGCGCCGTCGGCGACCGGCTTCTTGGTGCCGGTCAGCGTGCCGTTCGACACTGCCAGCTTGACGGCGGCCGGCGACGGATTGCCGGTGCCTTCGAACAGCGCCAGCGTGCCGATCGCCTCACCCGACGAGATCTTCGGCAGCCATTTCTGCTTCTGCTCTTCCGAACCCGCCAGCAGCAGCGCCTCGGCGGCGAGATACACGGTCGACGAGAACGGCACCGGGGCGAGCGCGCGGCCGAGTTCCTCGGCGATCACACAGAGCTCGAGATGGCCCGCACCGGTCCCGCCGTATTCCTCGGGAATCGCGACGCCAAGGAAGCCCATCTCGGCGAGGCCCTTCCACAGGTCACGGTCATAGTCGGCCTTGCCTTCGAGCACGGCCCGCACCGCCTTCGGCGAGCACTTCTCGGCAAGAAACCGCCGCGCCTGATCGCGCAATTGCTTCTGGTCGTCGGAGAAATCGAAATTCATGGCGAGGTCTCGTTGTTGTTAGTTGTTAACTGATTTCTTCAGAGTTCGTCATTCCGGGGCGCGCGGAGCGCGAGCCCGGAATCCATAACCACCGCAGGGAGTATGGATTCCGGGCCTGCGCCGCTCCGCGGCGCATCCCGGAATGACGAACGATGGGTTGTTCAAATGTCTCACTGCAGCACCATCACATCCGAATCCGGATGCTCGGCATACAGCCGCTCGACCAAGGCGGCGCGGCGTTCGAGGCCGGCGCGCTGGTTGATGTAGCCCTTGTCGGTGAGTTCGTTGCCGTCGATCGACGGCGGCTCGACCATCAGCATCGCGCGGGCGATCCGCATCGAGCTGGCGCCCTCGACTTCGCGGTTGTGCTTCTGCAGCCCGGCGCGCAGCGCCGCGAGCACGTCGGGATGCTTCACGACGTCCTCGAAGCTCGCATTCGAATCGCCGATCATCACCCGGCAGGCGTTGAGGTTAGGCCAGGCCAGCAGGCCGATATAGGCGCGGTCCTGCCCAGCCACCAAGGCGTCCTGGATCACCGGGCTGGCCGCGGCGATCGCGTCGGTGCGCACGGTGCTGACGTGGACGAAGGTGCCGGTCATCAGCTTGAAGTCTTCGGCGACGCGGCCGGCGAAGATGATGCCCTTCACCGGATCGTTCGGATCGACGAAAACGCCGGCGTCACCGATCTTGTAGAAGCCCTCTTCGTCGAACGCCTTCTCGGTGAGATCCGGTTGGCCGTAGTAACCGGGCATCACGTTGACGCCGCGCAACCGCAATTCGTATTTGTCGCCGATCGGCAGCATCTTCAGTTCGACGCCCGGGAACGGCAGGCCGATCAGGCCGACGCGCTCGGTGTCCCAATAGGTGCCGGTCGAGGTCGGCGAGGTCTCGGTCGAGCCCCAGCCGGTGTAAAACACCAGCCGGTGTCCGGTGGTGCGCACCGCCAGCGCCTGCATCCGCTCGTACAGATCGTCGGGCAACCGCGCGCCGCCATAGGCCATCAGCTGCATGTCCTTGAAGAACGACCGGCACAGCGCGTCGTCCTTCTCCATCGCGCTCGCCAGCGCCGCATAGCCGGCCGGCACGTTGGCGTAGTAAGTCGGCGAGATTTCGCGCAGGTTGCGCAGCGTCTCTTCGATCTGGCCCGGCACCGGGCGACCGTCGTCGATGTACAGCGTGCCGCCTTCGATCAACAGCGGATTGAACGCCGCGTTGCCGCCCATGGTGTGATTCCACGGCATCCAGTCGAGCTGCACCGGCGGCGGGCCGTTCGGATCGCGCGGCCGCACCTGCATCATCATCGCAGCATTGGCGCACATCATCCGCTGGGTGTTGATCACCGCCTTTGGCATCCCGGTCGAGCCGGAGGTGAACAGGAATTTGGCGACGGTGTCGGGCGTGATCTGCGCGATCGACTGCGCCACCTGGTCGGTGACCGGGGTCGCCACCATGTCGTCGAACGCGATGCTGGCGATGCCGTCGGCCGGATTGGCGACGTGGATCACCTGGACGTCCTTCAGATCGAGCGCGTGCAGCGCCTTGGTGAAGGGAGTGCCTTCCTGCACCATCACGGCAGCCGGTTTCACCAGATCGAACAGGTACTTCAGCTTGAGGTGATCGTGGCTCATCAGCGAATAGGCCGGCGACACCGGCGCGGTCGGAATCCGCGCCTGCATCGCCGCCATCATGATCAGCGCGTGCTCGATCGAATTACCCGACAGCACCGTCAGCGGCCGGCCTTCCGGCAGCTTGAGGTCGAGCAGCGCCTGGGTAAGACCATCGACGATGCGCTTGGCCTCGGCGTAGCTGACCTTACGCCACTGCCGATCAGGCCCCTTGCGCTGCGCCAGCCAGATGTGATCCGGCCGCTGCTTGGCCCATTTCGCCAGCGTCATCGGCAGGTTGGGATCGTGATCCATCAGCGGGAAGCGCGACTTCATCACGATAACGCCGTCCTCGCGGCGATCGACGTCGATCTCGCGCGGCAGCCAGTTCACCTTGCGAAACGGCGGCTTGGTCATCACTGCGGCTGCGCTGGCAGTCATCTGGTGTTCTCCCGTTTTCTCGGCCTCTTGCCGGGCCAACGTTGAATTGGTCAGCGGTTGCCGTAGACCGGCTTGCGCTTCTCGAGGAACGCGGCGACGCCTTCCTTGAAATCCTCCGAGCGCGAACACAGCACCTGGTTGCGATCCTCCATCGCGATCACCTGCTCGATCGAGCCGGCGTCCACCGCCATGTTGAGGCATTCCTTCGACAGCCGCAAACCGACCGGCGACGCCGCCATCATCGCATCCACGAATGGCTGCGCCGCGGCTTCGAGCTGATCGTCTTCCACCAGTTCGGAAACGAGTCCGGTCATCAGCGCGCGCTCGGCGCCGATGAAGCGGCCGGTGAGGATCAGTTCGGACGCCACCGAGACGCCGACGAGGCGCGGCAAAAAGTAGCTAGTGCCGATATCGCAGCCGCCCAGGCCGAGCTTGATGAAGGCACAGTTCATCCGCGCGCTGCGTCCGGCGATGCGGACATCGGAAGCCAGCGCCAGTGCAAAGCCGCCGCCGGCCGCGGCGCCGCGGATCAGCGAGATGATCGGCTGCGGGCAGCGGCGCATCAGCATCACGATGTCGGCAATCCGGCGCTGCGAATCCAGCGACTCGGTGACGCCGGGCGTGGCGTTCTCACCGGCGCGGCGCGCCATTGCATGTTTGAGGTCGAGACCTGCGCAGAAATTGGCGCCCGCGCCTTTCAGCACGACGACGCGCGTCGTCCGATCGCGCTGCAGGCGGCCAAAATACGCGTTAAGCGCGTCGATCAGGCTGGGATCGAGAGCATTGAGGCTATCCGGCCGATTGAGCGTGACCCAATCGACACCCTCACGATGATCGACCAGCAAGGCCTCGGTCACGCCATCACTCCCGTCAGTTCTTGTTCTTATACGCCGCTGCTGCGACGTTTAATCGGATCGCCGTTCCGGCGATAGTCGCTCCCCTCCCAAATACAGGGAAAGAAACAATCCTGCGCTTCGAATTCCGCCGCGCGAGAGATCGTCACTATGGGACGAACTACACGCGGCGGAGATCGAAGACTCACCCTCTCCCGAAACGGAAAGGGTGAGAAGTGCGCGTTTAGCGCGGCGCCATGCGGATGGCGCCGTCGAGACGGATGGTCTCGCCGTTGAGCATCGGATTCTCGACGATCTGCACCGCGAGCGACGCATATTCCGAGGGATCGCCGAGGCGGGCCGGATGCGGCACCTGGGCGCCGAGGCTCTTGCGGGCGTCTTCCGACAGCCCCATCAGCAGCGGGGTGAGGAACAGGCCCGGCGCGATGGTCATGACGCGAATGTTCATCGACGCAAGGTCGCGCGCCACCGGCAGGGTCATGCCGACGATGCCGCCCTTCGAGGCGGAGTAAGCGGCCTGGCCGATCTGACCGTCGAACGCCGCCACCGAGGCGGTGTTGATGCAGACGCCGCGCTCTTCGCCGATGGTCGGCGCGCTCTGCATGCGCTCGGCGACGAGCCGGATGCAGTTGAAGCTGCCGATCAGATTGACGTTGATGATGCGCGAGAAGTGATCGAGCGGATAGGCGCCGTTCTTGCTGACGGTCTTCACCGCGCCGCCGATGCCGGCGCAGTTCACCAGCACGCGGACGATGCCGTGCGCGGCTTCAGCCTTGGCGATCGCCTCCTTGACCGGCGCTTCTTGCGACACGTCGCCGACGCAGGCAACGCCACCGATCTCGGCGGCGACCTTCTCGGCGTTGTCCTTGTTCATGTCGAGCACGGCGACCTTGGCGCCCTTGGCGGCCATCGCCCGCGCGGTCGCGGCGCCGAGCCCCGAACCACCGCCGGTGATGAGAACGGAGACGTCTTTCAACTGCATTGGATATCCCTTTCCTTGGGCGCTTTCTTGAAGCTTGATCTCGGACGACACCGCTCGCCGCCTTTTAAGAGCGGTCGGGCCGACGCGTCCCGCGTGGTTATTGCGCTGTTGGTCCGGGCCTTCAACAGCCCCTTGGGCGTTTCCCCGATCGTTGAGGCCGGCAAAAGGTCGCGACTTGGTCCGCTACCGATCCGGCTCGAGGTCTCTCCTTGGGTGGCGTTTCGTTGAGCTCGCGTTCCGACAGATTGCTTGGGCGTTTCCTGGCGTTTTCTTCTTATAGAGACACGAACAATTTCCCGGGGGTGCCTGAAGCTCCATTCCGCCTACCTTCTTGCGGGCAGGTTCCGTGAACTGGTCCTTGGGCGTTATTGGTTTTTGTTCGGATTTTCCTTGGCTTGTCCCGGTCTTGATTGAAAGGTCTCTGTAGTTGGGTGGGGTCGTTTCTTCTTTTTGTTAGCTCAGGATCCGGCGGCGGAAGGCTGACGCGCTCTGTTCGACAGCAACCCACCGAGGACGATCTTTTCGATATGCGCCACATAGGCGCGGCAGACTTCTTCAGTCACCGGACCGACGCCGGCCGCACGCATCATGGTCTGCCGACCGAAAAACAGATGGTCGCATGCGCCGATCAGCGTGGTGTAGAACAGCACCGGATCGACCTCGCGAAAGTCGCCGGTGGCGACACCCTCCGCCAGCAGCCGGCTATGAAAATCGAGTAGCGGCCCGACGAAGAACTTGGTGACCTCGTCGGCGGCCTCGCGATTCGAACCGTGCAGCAAGTAGTGGATCAGGCGGTTCAGATACGGAAACTGGTGATACGCCTTGATGATGCCGGCGATGTGCAGCTTCATCTTGGTGGTCGGCGACAGCGGCTGCGTCAGCAGGAAATCGAGATGCGTCATTTCGTTCGACGCATCGCGCTCGAGCAGCGCCAGAAGCAGCCCGTCCTTGTTACCGAAGTGGTACTTCACCAGCGCGGCGTTGACGCCGGACTTCTGCGCGATATCGGCCAGCGAGATCTCGACCGAGTTACGCTCGATCATCAATTCGCCGGCGGCAACCAACAGCTTCTCGGCGGTGGAGTTTTTCGCCGCCGGTACTTTAGTAGCCGCAGAATGGTTGAGATGCGCTGCCATTGCTGTCGGACTTACAGCATCGTTTGACATGGCTCAAGCGTTAATTGATCGATTGACTAAATCCTCCCCCACCACTTAAATCGCGGCGGTCCGAAACCCGTACCCAACAACCATTTTCAGGGAGAGAACACATGGCCGAGGCCTATATCGTCGCCGCTGCTCGCACTGCCGGCGGCCGCAAGGGAGGCCGTCTGGCCGGCTGGCATCCGGTCGATCTCGCCGCCTCCGTCATCAATGCGCTGGTCGACCGTTCGGGCGCCGCGCCGGATCAGATTGAAGACGTGATCATGGGCTGCGTCGGCCAGGGTGGCGAGCAGGCCGTCAATATCGGCCGCAACGCGGTGCTGGCCTCGAAGCTGCCGGAAAGCGTGCCCGGCACGTCGGTCGACCGGCAGTGCGGCTCGTCGCAGCAGGCGCTGCATTTCGCCGCACAGGCGGTGATGGCCGGCACCATGGATATCGTGATCGCCGCCGGCGTCGAATCGATGACCCGCGTACCGATGGGCTCGCCGAGCATCCTCGCCGCCAAGGCCGGGCTCGGTAACTACAAGAGCCCGAAGATGGAAGAGCGCTACCCGAACATCCAGTTCAGCCAGTTCGTCGGCGCCGAAATGGTGGCGAACAAGTACAACCTGTCGAAGGACGAGCTCGACGAGTTCGCGTTCAACAGCCATCAGCGCGCGATCGCCGCGACTCAGGCCGGGAAGTTCAAGGACGAGATCATTCCGCTCGAGATCACCCGCGCCGACGGCTCGACCGACATCCACCATATCGACGAAGGCATCCGCTTCGACGCGACGCTCGACGGCATCAAGGGCGTCAAGCTGATCAACGAGAACGGCGGCAAGCTGACCGCGGCGACCGCCAGCCAGATCTGCGACGGCGCCTCCGGCGTGGTGGTGGTCAACGAGAAGGGCCTGAAGCAGCTCGGCGTGCAGCCGCTGGCACGCGTCCACCACATGACGATGCGCGGCGGCGACCCGGTGATCATGCTGGAGGCCCCGCTGCCCGCCACCGAATACGCACTGAAGAAGGCCGGGATGAAGATCGACGACATCGATCTGTTCGAGGTCAACGAAGCGTTCGCCTCGATCCCGACCGCGTGGCTGAAGGCGACCGGCGCCGACCCGGCGCGGCTCAACGTCAACGGCGGCGCGATCGCGCTCGGCCATCCGCTCGGCGGCTCCGGCACCAAGCTGATGACCACGCTGATCCATGCGCTGAAGCAGAACAACAAGCGCTACGGCCTGCAGACGATGTGCGAAGGCGGCGGCATGGCCAACGTCACCATCGTCGAGCGGCTGTAAGGCCCGACTCCGACGCGGGGGCGGAGTCCGCGTCGCACTTCGTCCCTGATCCGCAGCGCCTGACCATCGTCAGTCGCCGAAACGAGAGACTTTCGCCGTCATTGCGAGCGAAGCGAAGCAATCCAGGCCCTTGCACCGGACTCTGGATTGCTTCGTCGCTTCGCTCCTCGCAATGACGAAGCAGAGCGGAGCCAATCCGCCGCATCACCAAAGAGGAGACTGCCATGACCCATCCGTCGATTCACGCCAAAACCAATCCCGACAAAGTCGCCTACCGGATGGCTTCGACCGGCCAGACCATCACCTATCGGCAGCTCGATGAGCGCTCCAATCAGGGCGCGCAGCTGTTCCGGTCGCTCGGGCTGAAGGCCGGCGATCACATCGCGCTACTGATGGAAAACCGGCTGGCGTTCATGGAGATCTGCTGGGCGGCGCAGCGCGCGGGGCTGTATTACACAGCGATCAGCCGTTACCTGACCAAGGACGAGATCGGCTACATCGTGCAGGACTGCGGCGCCAAGGTGGTGATCACCTCGGCCCAGGGCAGCGAGACGATGAAGTCGCTGCTGTCGGACGCGCCGGGCGCGCCGCTGTACTACATGGTCGATCCGCCGATCACCGGCTTCCGCTCGTGGGAGCAGGAAACCGCGGCACAGCCGACCACGCCGATCGCCGACGAAGTCGCCGGCTACGACATGCTGTATTCCTCGGGCACCACCGGCCGGCCGAAGGGCATCAAGCGCGAATTCGAAGGCAACGCCATCGACGTGCCGAGCCCGTTCCTGCGCCTATTGTGCGAGAAGATGTGCGGCATGAACGCCGAGAGCATCTATCTGTCGCCGGCGCCGCTGTATCACGCCGCTCCCCTGCGCTTCAACATGATGGCGACCACACTCGGCGGCACCTCGATCATCATGGAGCATTTCGACGCCGAGCAGTTCCTGGCGCTGGTCGAGAAGTACAAGGTGACGCAGTCGCAGCTGGTGCCGACGATGTTCGTGCGCATGCTGAAGCTGCCCGACGAGGTCCGCAGCCGCTATGACGTGTCGACGCTGAAGGGCGCGATCCACGCCGCTGCCCCCTGCCCGGTCGACGTCAAAGCCAAGATGATCGAGTGGTGGGGACCGATCCTGATCGAGTACTACGCCGGCTCCGAAGGCAACGGCGTCACGGTCTCGACCTCGCAGCAGTGGCTGGCGCATCGCGGCACGGTCGGCAAGGCGGTGGTCGGCACCATCAAGATCCTGGACGATGAAGGCGACGAGCAGCCGATCGGCGATATCGGCACCGTGTACTTCGCCGACGCGCCGTCGTTCAGCTATCACAACGATCCGGACAAGACCAAGAAGGCCTACAACGAGAAAGGCTGGTCGACGCTCGGCGACGTCGGTTATCTCGACGACGAGGGCTTCCTGTATCTCACCGACCGCAAGAGCTACATGATCATCTCGGGCGGCGTGAACATCTACCCGCAGGAGACCGAGGACGTGCTGCTGACCCATCCGGACGTCGCCGACGTCGCAGTGTTCGGCGTGCCGAACGCAGAGATGGGCGAAGAGGTCAAGGCGGTGGTGCAGCTCCGCGACGGCGCCGCTCCGAGCAGCGAGCGGGCGGCCGAGCTGATCGCGTTCTGCCGCGAGCGGCTGTCGCCGATCAAGTGCCCGCGCTCGGTCGACTTCGAGGCCGAGTTGCCGCGCACCCCGACCGGCAAGCTGGTGAAGCGGCACCTCAAGGACCGCTACTGGCCGTCGCAGCCGAAGGCCGCCGCCGCGACGGCCTGAGCCGCGTGGACCTTTCCACACCTCCGCCGCCTGCCGGCGGGGGTGTGACCTCTGATCCACCGCGGGCCGCCAAGAACGACTCCGCTCCGTCGTCCTGCCGCGCTATGCTGGCGGCGATGCGGCCCGGTTCTGATCCCACCTCGTCATCCACCTCGCACCGGGCCGGCGCCGCCGTCTCGGTGCTGGCGCATGTCGTGCTGGTCGGCACGGTCCTGCTGCTCGCCGAAGTGCACCCGTTCGCCGAGGTGCCGGAACAGCGGATCGAAGTCGAAGTGGTGACCGCCGACGAAGCCCCGCCGCCGGTCCCTGCGAAAGAGCCCGAGCCGAAGCCGGTCGAGCAGCCGACGCCGAATTTCGAGGTGTCGCAGACACCCAACGAGCAACCCAAGCCGCAGCAGCAGGCCCCCGCGAAACAGCAACCGCCCGAGACCAAGCCCCTCGCTCCCGCCCCTCAGCCACCGCAGCAGAGCGCCCAGGCGCCGACGCCTCCGCCGCAACCCCAGCCCGCACCGCAGCCTCAGCCGGCCCCGCAGGCAGCGGCGGCTGCGCCCTATCCGCCGGCGATTCCGCAGGAGCCGGACATCACCGTTAAATACTCGGTGGCGCTCGGGCTGCCGGCCGAAGGGGGCTTCGACGCGCCGGCCGAGACCGTCGCCAACATCAGCGCCGATGCGGTGGCAGCCCTGCGCAAGCGGCTGAAAGCCTGTGCGGCGCTGCCGGCGGGCCTGTCGCCGTCCGACAACGTCAAGATCGTGATCCGGGTGGGCCTGACGCCGGACGGCCGGCTCGCCCAGGAGCCGTTCCTGATCGAGGCCAGCGCCTCGGCCAAAGGCCCAGCGCTGATGAAGGGCGCCATCGCCGCCCTCGAAGCGTGCCAGCCCTACACCATGCTGCCAGCCGACAAGTACCGGGAATGGCGCATCCTCGACATCGGCTTCACGCCGCAGGATTTCCGGGGCTGAAGACAGTCCAGCCCGCCAAGCTTTCAACCTCCCGACATAAAGAAAGCTCCGGAACCGCCGGAGCTTTAAGTCAAGGGAGACTCGGCCCACCGCGTCGCCATATCCGAGGTGGGAATTCGCCTGCTACATCCGATCCGCCTCGCCGGCAGCGGCACGACCCCACATCGCTCTCGCCGGCTCGCATGTACGAACGGCCGATCGCTGCCCACTACTTACTACCCAGGCAGGTATGCAACAGGTAGTTCGTGGAATGATCCTTGACCGAAGTCAAGAATATCTCGTGCAGCGAAAAATTATCCGAGGCTCGCTGATGACACCCAGGAGGCAGTGCGAGGCAAGGCACTACCGCCCACCCGAGAACCGATTAAGCTCCCGCGCGCATCCCCCGCCTCGAACTCGGAGTCAGCCATCTTGCCCGCCTCATCCTGGAGCTTTGCGACCGTCACCGATCTTTCCGCCGCCCTGAGGGCCAAGCAGGTTTCTGCCGCCGAACTGGCGCAGGATGCGATCAGCCGGGTCGAGCGGCACGACGACAAGGTCAACGCGGTGTGCGTCCGCGACTTCGACCGCGCCCTGCAGAGCGCGCGGGCGGCCGATCTGGCGTTGTCGCGCGGCGGACGCGAGCCGCTCCTCGGCATTCCGATGACCGTCAAGGAGAGCTTCAACGTCGCCGGCCTGCCGACCACCTGGGGTTTCGTCGAGCAGAAGAACTTCGTCGCCGCCGCCGATGCGCTGGCGGTCGAGCGGGTCAAGGCCGCGGGCGGTGTGGTCCTCGGCAAGACCAATGTGCCGGTCGCGCTGGGAGACTGGCAAAGCTACAACGAGATCTACGGCACCACCGGGAATCCGTATGATCTCGGCCGCACGCCCGGCGGATCGTCCGGCGGCTCCTCCGCAGCGCTCGCGGCCGGCTTCGGCGCGCTGTCGCTCGGCTCGGATATCGGCGGCTCGCTGCGGGTGCCGGCACATTACTGCGGTGTCTACGCCCACAAGCCGACCTTCGGCCTGTGCCCGGCGCGCGGCCATACCCCGCCGCCGTTTCCGCCGCTGCCGTCCAATCGCGATCTGTCGGTGATCGGCCCGATGGCGCGCTCAGCCGCTGATCTGGCGCTGCTGCTCGACGTCATCGCCGGCACCGATCCGATCTTCGACGGCATCGCGTATCAGCTCGATCTGCCGGCGGCGCGGCACTCAGCGCTGAAGGACTTCCGAGTGCTGCTGCTGGATACCCATCCGTTGCTGCCGACCGGCTCCGCGGTGCACGGCGCATTGCAAACGCTGGCGGACGGCCTGACCAAGGCCAGCGTCAGCGTCACCCGCTCCTCGCCGCTGCTGCCTGATCTAGCCGAGACCTCGCGGGTCTATATGCGGATGCTGCTGTCGTTCCTCGCCGCCGGCTTCCCGCCCGACCTCTACGCCGGCGCGCAGGCGATGGCAGCCGGGCTCAGCGCCAGCGACGACAGCCTTGCCGCCGAGCGGCTGCGCGGCATCGTCCTCAGCCACCGCGACTGGGTCGCCGCCGACAGCCGCCGCACCGGCCTGCGCGCGCAATGGCGCGAGCTGTTCAAATCGTTCGATGCGGTGATCTGCCCGGTGATGCCGACCCCGGCCTATCCGCACGATCACCACGAGCCGCAGGAAGAGCGCCGCATCCTGATCGACGGCAAGGCGCATCCTTACGTCGATCAGCTGGTGTGGCCAGGCATCGCCACCCTGCCCGGCCTGCCGTCGACCGCCCTGCCGATCGCGATGTCGGACGACGGCCTGCCGATCGGCGCGCAGATCGTCGGCCCCTGGCTGGAAGACCGCACGCCGCTGAAGCTCGCCGAACTGATCGAGCGCGAATTCGGCGGCTTCAAACCGCCGAAGGCGTTCGTCGATTAGTTAAGGGCGAACGTCGCAAGCCTCGTCATTGCGAGCGAAGCAAAGCAATCCAGCTCCGAGCACAGGGCTGGATTGCTTCGTCGCTTCGCTCCTCGCAAAGACGCGCGGCGAGTTCCTATACATCAAGCCTTACGCGGTCAGCAGCGGCGCGATCTCGTCCATGCCCGCGGCCTGCTCACCCAACAGATGGTCGGCAATCGCGAGCTCGAGCTTGCCGTCCTGGTGCGCGAACGGATCGGGCTGGTGCAGGCGATGCTCGACCACGAGGCGCGACAGCAGCACCCGGCGGGCATCGCCGCGCATCGCTTCGATCTTCGCACCCTCCCAGGCGAGCGCCACCGCGCTGGCAACGTGATACAGCGTGCTGGTCGCGCGGCGAGCGTCGGCTTCGTTGTCGGAGTTCTGAGCGACCTCACGCGCAAAGCCGATAGATTTGTCGATCAGCCCGCGCAGCCGGTCGCGCCAGGCCTGCGGCACGCGCGCCGCATCGTCGAGCCGCGCATGCAGATCGGCCCCCAGCGCCGACTCCGCGCCATGCCTGCCGATCGCGCGCTTCAGCGCATCGATCGCCACGATGTTGCCGGTGCCTTCCCAGATCGAGCCGAGATGCGCGTCGCGCAGCAGCCGCGCGGTGGCGAACTCCTCGACATAGCCGATCCCACCGCGCATCTCGAGCGCATCACCGCAGACCTTGCGCGCGTCGCGGGTCGCGCGGAATTTCAGCGTGGGCGTGAGGATACGCAGCAGCGCAGCCGCGTCCTGGCTGCCGCCTTCGGCGCGGTCGAGCGCATCGGCGGTGAGGAAACTGACCGACATCCCCTGCTCGGTCGGAACCAGGATCTTCAGGAGCTGCCGGCGCGCCAGCGGCAGATCGACGATGCGGCTGCCGAACACTACGCGGTTCTTCGCCACCGTGATCGCATCGTGCCAGGCGCGCCGCATCAGCGCGGTGGACTTCACGCCGTTGGAGAGCCGCGATGAGTTCACCATCTCGGCCATCTGCACGAAGCCGCGGTCGAGCTTGCCGACAGCGTAAGCGATCGCGCCTTCGAGCTTGATCTCGCCCGACGCCATCGAGCGGGTGCCGAGTTTGTCCTTCAGCCGCACGATCCGGTAGTGATTGGGCGAGCCGTCGTCGAGGAACCGCGGCATCGCGAACAGGCCGACGCCGCGCGTGCCGGGACCGGCGCCTTCGGGACGCGCCAGCAACATCACCACCTTGGCGTCGGCGTTGGAGCAAAACCACTTCTCGCCATACAGCCGCCAATGATCGCCTTCGGGCACGGCGATCGACGTCAGCGTGCCGACGTCGGAGCCGCCTTCCTTCTCGGTCATGAACTGGCCGCCTTGGGTCAGCTTGCTCATGTCGGTCTGGGTCAGGCCGTCGAGATACTTGGCCTTCAACGTCTCGTCGCCGAACTTCGACAGCAGCTTGGCGCAGCCGTCGGTGACGTTGATCGGGCAGCCCATGCCGAATTCGGTTTCGTTGAACAGCAGCGTGAAGGCATGCTTGGCAGTGACCGGATAGACGTCCGGCCAGCCCATGATGCCCTTGCGGTGCGACAGCGCGTGAATGCCGAACTCGCCGAACGCGGCAGCCTCCAGTTCGCGATAGGCCGGGTGATACTCGACATATTGCGCGTCGCGGCCGAAGCGGTCGCGCTGATGCAGGATCGGCGTGTGGCGGTCGGCGAGCCGCGCGCATTCGTCGAGCCGGCCGCCGGCCAGCGCGCCGAGCCGGTCGAGATGCGGCTCGATGTGATCGATCAGGGATTTCGGCAGATGAATCCGCAAAAGATCGGCGAGCGACGGATCGGCGCGATAGAAGTTCAGCCCCGTGGTGTCGGGCGCGATCAGGTTCGCGGCGTTGCCGGGCTTCGCCGCAGGCGCGGCGTCTCGTTTGTTTCCTGCCAACATCTGCAACTCTTGTTTTGGTTTTCGGAGCCTTGTCCGATGCTATAAGCCCGATCGGCAGGCGGCACAAAGCAAGCTTGTATCGACACTCCTTCACGGACGCGCGACGGCTTCCGCCCGGCGGAATTGAGCAGGCGTATTGAGGCCGATGGAACTAACTACTCTCATCATCCTGATCGCCGGTGCGCTGTGTGGAGGGTTCGTCTCCGGTCTCTCAGGCTTCGGCCTGGCGCTGGTGTCGCTCGGGTTCTGGCTCTACGTCTTCCCGCCGACAATCGCGGTGCCGCTGGTGCTGCTGTGCTCGATGGTCTCTCAGGCCTCGACGATGCGGATGGTGTGGCAGCACATCGATTTCAAACTGGTGACGCCGTTCCTGATCGGCGGACTCGCCGGCGTGATCCCGGGCAGCGTGCTCGTGGCGTATGCCGATCCGTGGGGCTTCAAACTGTTCGTCGGCCTGTTTCTGCTGATCTTCCCGCCCGCGCTGTATTTCACCCCGCCGATGGCGCTGACCTTCGGCGGCCGCTGGATGGATGGCGTGATCGGCTGGATCGGCGGCGTGATGGGCGGCTTCGCCGGATTGTCCGGCCCTCCACCAATTCTGTGGGCGAGCGTCCGTGGCTGGGACAAGCATCAGCGCCGCGGCGTGTTTCAGGCATTCAACTCCACCGTGCTGATCGCTGCGCTGGCGCTGCAGACCGCGCACGGCCTCGTGACGCGCGACGTTCTCTACGCAGCCTTGCTGGCGCTGCCAGCCATCCTGCTGGGCGCCTGGCTCGGCGCGCGGACCTACCACGCGCTGAGCGACCGCTCGTTTCGCAACGTGGTGCTGGCGCTGCTGTTTCTGTCCGGCCTCAGCCTGGTGTGGAGCAGCTTCGCCGGACTGGGCTGAGCGATCGGGCCGGCTCACATTCGATTTGCCCGCCGCTACGGCTTCCGATCAAGTACAGCCGATCAGGTGTCGATTCGTCCCGCCAGAGGTGACGTGACAGGCAGCACAGAGGAGATCAGTGATGCGGGAATTGCTGCCGGCGGCAGAGAAGGTCGCGATCCGGCTGATCGCGCAGAAGCAGACCATCGCGGTGGCGGAATCCTCGACCGGCGGTCTGATCTCGGCGGCGCTGCTCGCCGTGCCCGGCGCTTCAGCGTATTTCCTTGGCTCGGCGGTGGTCTATACCCGGCAGGCGCGTCGGGTGTTGATGGACATTCCCGATGCCGAGATGAAGGTGGAGGGCGTCCGTTCGTCCTCCGAGCCTTATGCCGAACTGCTGGCGAAGCAGATCCGCTCGCGGCTTGGCACCGACTGGGCGCTGTCGGAAACCGGCGCCGCCGGCCCCTCAGGCAACCGCTATGGCGACGCCGCGGGCCACACCTGCATCGCGGTGGCCGGGCCGCGGCAGGCGGTGATGACGCTGGAGACGGAAAACGCCGACCGCGTCGACAACATGCACGTGTTCGCAGCGACCGCGCTGACGTTTCTGCTGCACACGATGTCGACCTGAGCGAGGCCTGAGCCCTCGCCTAAACGTCAGCGAATGATGGCGCTCCACATCGCTACGAGGAGCGCGGCGACGAAGTAGTCGAGCGCAATGACGGCGGGTCTTATGTGACGGCGCGGATCAGCGCCATCCCGGCGAAAAGGCCGGCGATCGCCAGCACCACCGAGCCGAGCACGTACACCACCGCAAGCCCGATCGCGCCGCGCTCATACAGCAGCGCCGCGTCGAGCGAGAATGCCGAGAAGGTGGTGTAGCCGCCGAGGATGCCCGTCATCAGGAACAGCCGGAAGTGCTGCGACGAGCCGCCCTTGAACGCCAGATAGCCGGCGATCAGCCCCATCACGATCGAGCCGGTCACGTTGATGAAGAAGGTGTGATACGGAAACGCGGTGCCGAGCAGGCGACCGCTCAGCGTGTTGATGAAGTGGCGAAACATCGCCCCGAGCCCGCCGCCCATGAACACCAGAAGATAGGCCATCCGACAATTGCTCCGTCTGCGAACGTCGCCCCGCCGCCGTTCTTGCAGCAGGAGAGGTGCGACCGCAAGCCGCATGGTCGGGCTCGATGCCAAAAGAAAAGGCGGCCGCGCCGCGACCGCCTTTCCGATTCGATTGCGAGCTTGCCGCCCTGATCAGGCCTTGGAGTACAGCTCCTCGACATACTCCCAGTTGATCAGGCTATCGACGAACGCCTTCAGGTAGTCCGGGCGACGGTTGCGATAATCGATGTAGTAGGAGTGCTCCCAGACGTCGACGCCGAGGATCGGCGTGGCGCCGTGCACCAGCGGGTTCTCGCCGTTCGGAGTCTTGGAGATTTCCAGCTTGCCGTTCTTGACCGAGAGCCAGGCCCAGCCCGAGCCGAACTGGCCGGCGCCGGCCGCAGCGAAATCGGCCTTGAACTTCTCGAAGCCGCCGAGGTCTTCGTTGATCTTCTTTTCCAGCGCGCCGGGCAGCTTGCTGCCGCCGCCATTCGGCTTCATCCACTTCCAGAAGTGGATGTGGTTGTAGTGCTGGGCGGCGTTATTGAACAACGGGGCGTTCTTGTTGAACGAGCCCTTGACCACCTCCTCGAGCGACTTGCCCTCGAATTCGGTGCCCTTCAGCAGATTGTTGCCGTTGGTGACATACGCCTGATGATGCTTGTCGTGGTGATATTCCAGGGTCTCCTTCGACATGTACGGCTGCAACGCGTCGTAGGCATACGGCAATTCGGGTAGCGTGAAGGTCATGATGCATTTCCACGGTGGTGGGAGACGTCGTCTTTAACGGGAACCCTTATAAAAGGTTCCCCGGCTGGACCCAATATCTATTCTAACTTGCAACAGCATGTCGCAACGGCTCGGCCGAAGCGAATACCGTTGCAACATGAACAGCCTACCGCCAGCGTCCGATCGTACCGTTGAGGCTCGATCGGCCCTTCCCGCTCCGGGTCAGGCGGTTGCGGGGACCACCAATTCGTCCCGGCGGCGCGGCGGCCGGACGTTCATCAGCATCTGGGCACAACCGGCGATCAGGCCGATCAGCACCGCGGCCTGCCAGGCGCGATCATAGCTGCCGAGATGGTCGTAGATCACGCCGCCACCCCAGGCCCCGAGGAACGAGCCGACCTGGTGGCTGAGGAAGGCGATGCCGGTCAGCGTCGCCATGTAGCGCAGCCCGAACAGCTGGGCGACGAGGCCGTTCACCAGCGGGATCACCCCGAGCCACAGCGATCCCATGATCGCGGCGAAAACGATCGTCGAGGTCGCCGACGCCGGGAGATAGAAATATGCCGCCACCGTCAGTGACCGCACGATGTAGATGCCACCGAGCAAGTACTGCTTCGGAAACCTGCCGCCGAGCCAGCCGAACGCATAAGAGCCGAACACGTTGAACAGCCCGATCACCGCCAGCGCCGAGGCGCCGAGCGACGGATCGAGGCCGCAGATCGCCAGATAGTTCGGCAGATGAGTCGTGATGAACACGAGCTGCAGACCGCAGACGAAGAATGCGATCGCCATCACCAGGAAGCCGGAATGGCCGAGCGCGGTCTGCACCACCTCGCCGGCCGACTGCTGCACGTCGTCCGACTTGTCGATGTCGAGCTTGTCGGCACGGCCGGCGAACAGCGCCGACGGCAGCATCGCCGCGGCGAGGCCGAGAAAGCCGATCAGCGCCATCTGCCAGCCGGCGGTCGAGATCAGCGTCTGCGCCAACGGCGAAGCCAGCACCAGGCCAAGCGACCCGGCAGCCGAGACCGCCCCCATCGCGACGCTGCGCTTGGCCGGCGACACCGTGCGCGAGGTCACCGTCATTGTCATGCTGGAGGCGGTACACGACAGCGCAATGCCGACGCAGACGCCGCAGCCGAGCGTGAACATCAAGGCCGAGTCGGCGACCATCATGAGAACGAGACCGGCCGCATAGACCACGACGCCACCGGCCATCACCCAGCGGGTGCCATAGCGATCGGCGATCAGTCCCACCATCGGCTGCGTGACGCCCCAGATGATGTTCTGCAGTGCTGTCGCGAAGGAGAAGTCGGCGCTGGTGATGCCGACGTCGCGGATCACCGAGGGCTGAAACAGCCCGAAGCTCTGACGCATGCCCATCGCCAGGCTGAGCAGCACCGACGCGCCGATCAGGATCGACCAGCGCTGAAACGCGCTGAGCTGAGCTGCCTTCATAGGCGGTTCCTCTCCCGGAGAATATTTATCCTTCTTCATGCCCTGGTTTGGGAGATTTGACCATCCATCCCAGCGGTATTCTGGTTCTGCGCCAAATGCAGGGGTGCCGCGGCCAGGCCGCCGCTCCGGAGCCCTGCACGAAACGCCGTCGCTCCCGCGTACCCTGCAATGCCCCGCCGCTTGTGCCGGACAGCACCTTCCGCTTATTGTATGTTAATCATCATACAAAAGACCGCCGTCAATCGCGAGGCGGCATCCGGGGAGCGACCGCATGACCATCGAGGCACCAGCCAACACGCCACTGTCCGCTCCACCACCGAACCGGCTGCTGACCGCCCCGATCCTGCCGACACTGGTGCGGCTCGCCATCCCCAACACCATCGCGATGCTCGGCACGGCGTTGGTGGCTGTGGCCGAGACCTCCTATATCGGCCGGCTCGGCACCGAACCTCTGGCGGCGATCGCTTTGGTGTTTCCGTTCGCGATGCTGACGCAGATGATGTCGGCCGGCGCCATGGGCGGCGGCGTCTCATCAGCGATCAGCCGCGCCCTCGGCGCCGGTGATACCCAACGCGCCGGCGTGCTGGCGCTCCATGCGATCCTGATCGGGATCGGCGGCGGGCTGCTGTTCACGCTGGTGATGCAGCTGTTCGGCCGATCACTGTTCGCACTGCTCGGCGGCCGCGGCGAGGTGCTGGAGCAGGCCTGCAGCTACTCGGTCGTCCTGTTTTCAGGCGCCGTATCGATCTGGCTGGTGAATACCCTCGCCTCGATCCTGCGCGGCACCGGCGACATGGTCCTGCCGGCAGGTGCCCTGCTGGGCGTCGCGGCTTTGCAGGTGGTGATCGGCGGCGCGCTCGGCCTTGGTCTGTTCGGAATGCCGCGGCTCGGCATGCCTGGCGTCGCCTCCGGCCAAGCAATCGCTTTCACGATCGGCGCGCTGTTCCTGCTGATCTATCTCGCCAGCGGCCGCAGTCGGCTGCGGCTGCAATTGCGCGCATTCAGCTTCCAACGTCCGATCTTCGTCGACATCCTGAAGGTCGGCGCGCTCGCCTGTCTCGCGCCGCTGCAGTCGGTGTTGACGATCCTGATCTTTACCAAGGTGCTGGCGAGCTACGGCACCACCACGCTCGCCGGCTATGGCATCGGCTCGCGCTTGGAATTCCTGCTGATCCCGATCGCTTTCGCGGTCGGCGTTGCCTCGATCCCGATGGTCGGGATGGCGATCGGCGCCGGTGATATCGCCCGGGCGCGGCGGGTGGCGTGGACGGCCGGGATCGTATCCGCTCTGATCGTCGGGCTGGTCGGTGTCGTGCTGGCGATCTGGCCGGCGCTCTGGGTGTCGCTGTTCACCGCAGACCCGGCCGTCACCGACGCTGCGCATACGTACTTCCGCCTCGCCGGCCCGGGCTTCGGATTCTTCGGCCTCGGCGTGACGCTGTATTTCGCCAGCCAGGGCGCCGCCAAGGTTGGCGGACCGGTGCTCGCCGCGACGGGGAGACTGGTGCTGGTGGCCCTCGGCGGATGGGCGCTGGTCGCCTTCGGGGCGCCGGCATCGGCGATGTTCGCAATGGTGGCGCTGGCGATGGTGGTGTACGGCCTCGGCAGCGCCGCCGCGATCTACCTGACACGCTGGGTCAAATGAATCGGAATTATCCCCAGCGTGCAGCAAGGGTCACACGATTGCACGAATCGGACGCTCTGCTATCCAACCGCCCGCCGCACTGCTTCTGAATGCTGTTCGCGGCTCCCGCGAGTATCGTTTGGAGGTATGGAATGGCCGTTCGGTCCGGTTTCGTCGCTGCTGCCCTGGTTGCCCTGGTGTCGCTGTCCCCCGCAGGGGCGATCGCCCAATCGGCCGGGCCGCAGGGCACCTGGTTGACTCAGGCCGGCGACGCCAAGGTCCGGATCAAGAGCTGCGGCAACGCGCTGTGCGGGAGCATCGTCTGGCTGAAGACGCCGATCGATCCGAACACCGGCAAGCCCCAGGTCGACGACAAGAACGCCGATCCGCAGCTCGCGTCGCGGCCGATCATCGGCCTGCAGATCTTCGGCGACATGCGCCCGGTGTCGCAGGGCAAATGGAGCGGCCACATCTACAATGCCGACGACGGCAAGACCTATGAGAGCAGCATCTCGCACACCGGCCCGAGCAGCCTGCGGGTCGAAGGCTGCGTCGGCACCCTGTGCGGCGGCGAAACCTGGACGCTGACGCGCTAAGCGACCGCCTGTTCGGGCCTCGCCTTCAAAGCCAGCGCGGCGGACGCATAGCCGCCGCCCGCGCCGTCGATGAAGTGGACATGATCGCTACGCGCCACCGACGGCGTAAAACACGTCACCATCGCCGACTGTTGCCGCGATACGCCGTAACGCGCGACGCCCGCAGCCGCCGCCGTAGCGAGCTTCTGCTCCAACGTGTCGGCGAGCTCCGGCGCGCAGTCGACCACCATGCGCAGTCCGTCGTCGTATTTACGGAAGTCTGAGTTCTCGACCAGCTCGGACAGATAACGCCGCGGCACGAAGCCGCGCACGGTGATGCCTAAGCGGATGATCAAGTAGCTGAACAGAGTCCGGATCAGCAGGCCGGCGCGGCGCAGCGTCAGCGGTCCGCTGCGTTCGGCGTGCGCTTCGAGATCGAGGCCCTGCGGCGGCCAGCGCAATCCCGGTCCCTCGTGGGGCACCGGCCTGCCCGCCTCCGGGCTGCGCTCGACCATCGTCACGATATCTTCGATCAGGCTACGATACGCCGCCCCATCGGCCTGCGCCGTCGGCATGATCAGCACCGACAGAATCACGCCGCGCCGGGCCGGCATTTCTTCGAACCGGCACGACAGACCGGAGAGGTCCGGCGCGGTGCCGGGCGGCGCCGGCGGAATCGAAAACTCGCCGCGCTTCATCGCGGCTTCCGCCCAGCCGAGACCGCCACCGGCGAACATCGCGTAGCTGACGTGCGGCGATGGCGCGAAACGGGCGACGCGAACCTCGAGCCCCTTGGCGCGGATCGCCGCGACCGGCACCAGCGCGATCCGCATCGTCAGGCCGAGTTCGTCGCGCACCCAGGCAGCGGTCGCGGCCAGCGCATCGCGGGCGGCGGCCAGATCAGCCGGTGCCACCGCAAAGCCGGCGCCATCGCCGCCAAACACGAACGGGAATTCGCGCTCTTGTAGCGCGTTGGTCACCGCAGCAATCACGGCCGCGCCAGCCATGTTGACCGACTTGTAGCGCCGCTCTGCGATCGCGCGGGTCGAATCGACGATGTCGGCGACGCCGACGGTCCAATCGTCCGGCAGCGGTGCGTAGAGGGCAGGATCCATCAGGCTGCGGAAGCCGCGAAACACCGCGACACTCTGGTAGAACCCGCCGCTATCGCCCGCGCTCATGCCGCCCGGCCCTCCTCGATTGATGCTGATGAGTTACGTCCGCAAACCCGATCGGTTGCGAACGGCCGAGGTCAGTCGCTGCCCGAGCACAGGCCAAGCGCAGCCGTGATCGTCCCGCGCGCACAGCGCGTCAGCGTGATGTCCGAATACAGGCCATAGGCGAACACAGCCAAAGCCAACAGAAAGATGATGCCGAGCGATTTCACGGTCGATGTCCAAGCCGCCGCGGACGTCGCAAGCCCAATGCTCACCGCCGGCGGCCGATGTTGCACCTGTTAGATCAGATCGCCGGGTAACGAAACAACCGTGCAGCCCAAACGAAAAACGCCGCCAGATCCTGTGGACCTGACGGCGTAACTTGGTTGCGGGGATAGGATTTGAACCTATGACCTTCAGGTTATGAGCCTGACGAGCTACCGGGCTGCTCCACCCCGCGTTAAACCTTTGCGCGGCTTTCAGAAAACCGATGACCATCAACGCCCAAAGGCGCTGATCGATCCTCCCGGAGGCTTCCTGAGAAGGTGCCCGGGGCGAATGCCCGGGGCGCGAGGGGTGTCTACCAATACCGGGGGGATTTGCAAAGCCCCAAGGGCGGATTTGGGAGAAGATTTTCAAGATTATATGACGAACGGAACCAGGTGTGGTTGCCGGAATCCTCTTCCCCTGCGAGAATTTGGCAAAATCAGCCCGTAACCAAGCAATTGGGCATCGCAGGGAGCGAAAGATGGACCAGCCGGTCGGCGGTTTCGGGGGCAATGCGCTCCACGACAGCTTTCATCGCATGTTAGAGATTTCCCGTGCTGCGCCGCCGCCGACGCTGGAGCAGCGTCAGGACCGGCTCGCGCGGCTGCGGGCGCTGATCAAGGACAACGAGAAACGATTCGAGCAGGCGATCTCTGCCGATTTCGGTCACCGCAGCTCGACCGAGACGCTGATCGCCGAGACGCTCAGCCTGCTCGGCGACATCAAGCACACCTCGCGGCATCTCAAGCGCTGGATGGCCCCGCGCAAGGTGTTGACCCAGCTTCAATTTCTGCCCGGCAAGAACCGGCTGCTGCCGCAGCCGCTCGGCGTGGTCGGGGTGATTGCGCCATGGAATTATCCGCTGCAGCTCACCGTCGCGCCGGCGATCGGCGCGATCGCCGCCGGCAACCGGGTGATGATCAAGCCGAGCGAGCTGTCGCCGCACTTCACGGCGCTGCTGCAGGAGACCGTCGCGGCCAAGTTCGATGCCAGCGAGATGATGGTGACGGGAATCGAGCCCGGCGTCGCCGAGGCGTTCGCGCGGCTGCCGTTCGATCATCTGATGTTCACCGGCTCGACCCGGGTCGGCCGCATCGTCGCGGCGGAGGCGGGTAAGAACCTCACCCCGGTCACGCTCGAACTCGGCGGCAAGTCGCCGACGATCGTCGACCGCTCCGCCAATCTCGACGAGGTGGCACCGCGGATCGCCTATGCCAAGCTGATGAACGCCGGCCAGACCTGCATCGCGCCGGACTACGTGCTGGCGCCGCAGGACCGGGTCGAAGCGCTCGCCGGCAAGATCTGGGGCGCGATGCAGCAGATGTGGGGCACAGACCCAGCCAATCCGGACTACACCTCGATCATCGCCGAGCATCACTATGCGCGGCTGAAGAGCCTGGTCGACGACGCGGTCACGCACGGCGCGCGGCTGCTGCAGCCGGCGTCCGCGGATGATGCGGCGTGGGCCGGCAAGCGCAAATTCCCGCCGACCCTCGTGCTCGGCGCCACGCCCGAGATGAAGATCATGCAGGAGGAGATCTTCGGTCCGCTGCTGCCGATCCTCGGCTATGGCGAGCCGACCGAGCCGATCGATTTCATCAACGGCCGCGACCGGCCATTGGCGCTGTATTGGTTCGGCACCGATGAAGCCGCGCGCGACCAGGTGCTGGAGCGGACCGTCTCGGGCGGCGTCACCATCAACGACTGCCTGGTGCATTTCGCCCAAGCCAATCAGCCGATGGGCGGCGTCGGCGCCTCGGGCACCGGCGCCTATCACGGCGAATGGGGCTTCAACACCTTCACCAAGCTGAAGCCGATCTTCTATCGCTCGCCCTACAACCGCTTCGCCGATCTGTATCCGCCCTACGGCGGCAAGATCGCGCGGCTGTCGAAGGTACTGCGCCTGATGTCGTAGCAAAAAACGACCCGCACGGCCGAAGAAGCCGGCGGCAGCAAACAAAACAACATCGCGGAGGGAAACGCGCATGAGCGAAACAGTGGATTTCGTCGTGGTCGGCGGCGGCTCGGGTGGCTGCGCCGTCGCCGGGCGGCTGTCGGAAGATGCCGGCACGTCGGTGGCTCTGCTCGAAGCCGGCGGCACAGCCGACAACTGGGTGGTGAAGACACCCTATGCGCTGTCGCTGATGGTGCCGAGCAAGCTCAACAACTGGCACTTCGAGACGGTGCCGCAGCCCGGCCTCAACGGCCGCGTCGGCTATCAGCCGCGCGGCAAAGGGCTAGGCGGTTCGTCGGCGATCAATGCCATGGTCTACATCCGCGGCCACAAATGGGACTACGATCATTGGGCCGAACTCGGCAACGCCGGCTGGTCCTACGCCGACGTGCTGCCCTACTTCAAACGCTCGGAGAACAACTCCGACTTCAACGGCGCTTATCACGGCCAGAGCGGACCGTTGCACGTCAACAAGCTGCGGACCGACAATCCGGCACACGAGATCTTCCTGCAGGCGGCGCGCGAGGCGCAATTCCGCATCCGCGACGATTTCAACGGCGAAGAGCAGGAAGGCCTCGGCCTGTATCAGCTCACCCAACACAATGGCGAGCGCTGGAGCGCGGCACGGGCCTATGTGCATCCGCATATCGGCACGCGCCGTAATCTCCGTGTCGAGACCGAGGCGCAGGCGACCCGGATCCTGATCGAAGGCGGACGCGCGGTCGGCGTCGCCTATCGGCAGAACGACCAGATCCGCGAGATTCGCGCGCGCCGCGAAGTCATCCTCGCGTCCGGTGCGTTTCAGTCGCCGCAGTTGCTGATGCTGTCCGGCATCGGCGATGCCGCCGCGCTGAAGGCGCACGGCATCGACGTGGTGCACCATCTGCCGGGCGTCGGCCAGAACCTGCAGGATCACCCGGACTTCATCTTCGCCTATCAGTCGGACAGCCCATATTTCACCGGCACCAGCTTCACCGGCATCGCGCGCCTGCTGTCGACGATCGGTCAGTATCGCCGCGAGGGACGCGGGCCGTTGACCACCAATTTCGCCGAATGCGGCGGCTTCCTGAAGACCCGGCCCGACCTCGACGTGCCGGACATCCAGCTGCACTTCGGCATGGCGATGGTCGACGATCACGGCCGCAAGCGACACTGGGGCACGGGCTTCTCCTGCCATTTCTGCCTGCTGCGTCCGAAGAGCCTCGGCAGCGTCGGGCTGAGCAGCGCCGATCCCTTGGCACCGCCGCGGATCGATCCGAATTTCTTCGGCGATCCGGACGACCTCGAAACCATGGTAGCGGGCTACAAGACCACGCAGCGGCTGATGGAGACGCCAGCGCTACGCGCGCTGCAGCAGAAGGATCTGTTCACCGCCGACATCCGCACCGACGACGACATCCGCGCCATTCTGCGCGCCCGCGTCGACACCGTGTATCACCCGGTCGGCACCTGCAAGATGGGCAGCGATCCGACGGCGGTGGTCGATCCCCGCCTCAAGGTCCATGGCATCGGGGCCTTGCGCATCGTCGACGCCTCGGTGATGCCGACGTTGATCGGCGGCAACACCAACGCCCCAACCATCATGATCGGCGAGAAGGCCGCGGACATGATCAAGGAAGAGATGCGGGCGAACTGACGTCGTCCGCGTCACGTCAAGCCGACGCTTCCGGACGCACCGCAAGGTGCGCCGGAGCGACCGTCTTTGGATTCAGCCCCTCTGCCCGATGAGGTGCACGTCGCGCATCAGACTTCGTGCGCGCACTCGCTTGGGGCGGCTCCGTGCGCGATGTCACCACTGGTAGCTGACGAGCGCGCGGCCGGCGTAGCTCTCGGCGTGCTTCCAGAACTCACCGTCGAATGCCGCCGAGACGGCCCAGCCGCGACCAAGCCCCAGGCTGGCTCCCAGCGAAACCTGGACAGAATCGCCGGGCAGCGCCGCGCCATACACGTTGAACTGCGCGGCCGGGATTTGCCGCAACGTGGCGGCCGCCTGCCAATCCGTGTTCCAGCCGTGAGCCCAGGCGGCCCGCGCTTTCAGCGCCAGCGGCCGCCCATCGATGAAGACCTCGTCGTCGAAGCGAGCCCCGAGTTCGCTGCGCGTCACGGTCGACTGGCGCCCGGCGTAGTCGAGCGCGAACACACTCGTGCCCGTCTCGCCAAAGGCCGGCAGGAACATTGTGGTGGTCTGCAGCGCCGCATAAGGCGTGACGCCGATGCCGCTGACCTGGAGGCGCTGACCGCCCTCGACACGCGCCGTCAGAGCCTGCGGATGCGTCCGGGCGCGCAGCGCCTCCCCGCCGGCAACCGTCACCGTCCGATCGACAGTGGCGTCCTGCCACACATAGCCGAGCGCCGCCGCCAGATATGACGGGCCGAACTGATAGCGACCGTAGAGCGCGGCATTGAAATTGTCTGAGCTGCCGGAGCCGAGGCCTTGCGCGAGGCTGAAGCTCGAACCGGAGCCGCCCAGCGCGAAACCGACGCGGGCCCGCGCCGACAGCTGATAGCTTGCGCCGGCGGCAGCACCGGCAACTCGGCTGGTGGTGTCGTGCGAGCCGGTGGACGCATCGCCTCCGACGCGCAGCGTGCCGCCGTAGCCCCCGCCCCAGACGCTCCAGCGCGACGCCGAGGCGGCCGCGGGAGGCAGCGCCGCGCACGCGTCGCGCGGTCCGGCTTGGGACCCAGGCGCCGCGCACTCCCGCCCAGCGGAGCCGTCCGTCGGGTCGAGCGCGTTGCTGAACACGCTGCGCATGAACAGATCGGCCGAGCCGAACAACGACTGCTGCAGCGCGGCTCCGGCTTCGCCGGACGCCTGGCTCAGCCCGTCCGGCCTCAAAGTGCCCAGCGTGGTCGGGATTCCACCGGCGACGTTGAACGAATTGACCAGCGCACCAGCGACCTGCTGTTGATTGCGGCTCAACCCATTGCCGTAGTCCGGCGCAGTAGGAGGAACGAACGCCAGCATCAGATCGAGGTAGGCATTGTTGGCATCGTAGGCCAGCGCCGATCTGAAGTTGGCAGGCAGATTGGTGTCGACAAGCGCACCGAATGTGCCGGCGACACCGCCGCCCGCATTGACGATGGTGTAGCGCTTGGAGATGTAACTCCCGGTCGCGTAGCTCGCCTGCACGGTGCCGGCGAGTGTGGCACGCCCCGTGACGTTGGTGCGATCCGACGCCGTCGGCGACACCTCGACCGCATAGCTCGAGCCGGCCGCGAGGGTCAGATCGCCATTGACCGTCAGGGTTCCGATCGAATTGCCGGGCGCCAGCGTCCCGCCTGATGCAATCGTCGTCGAACCGACGCTGCCTGAGCCGCCGAGCCGGCCGCCGCTCGCCGCCGTTACCGCCGAAGCGATCGACCCGTTCACCGACAATGTGCCGGCATTGACCGTGGTCGGCCCGGTGTAATCATTGGTGCCGGAGAGAATGAGGTTTCCGGTCCCCTGCTTGGTCAGCCCCCCGGTCCCCGACATCGTTCCGGAGAAATTCGTCGAGCTGTTGTCCGCCCCCGCCGTGAGCAGCGCCGCACCGAGCGCGACCGATCCAGCTCCCGCCAACGAACCAATGGTCTGATTGAAGCCGCCGAGATCGAGAGTGGTCCCTGCAGCGACCGTCGCCGAGGTGGTCGCCGACAGCATGTTGCTGTTCGCCAGCTGCAGTGTGCCGGCGTTGATGATAGTGCCGCCCGAATAGGAAGTGGGACCGCTCAAGATCAGCTTACCGTCGCCATTCTTTTGGATGATCCCTGCGGTGTCCCCGTCGGAGACAGCGCCCGTAATGGTCTGGGTGGTGCCAGTCCGGATGTTGAAAATAGATGTGCCACTGATGACGAAATTGTTGGCAAGGGTGTAGTCCTGGATGCCGAACGCCAACGTCGCGCCCTGCGTCATCTTCACATCGCCGACGCCCAAGGCGCTGTTGTTGCCGACCGTGACAGTGCCACGGCTGATCGTCGTTCCACCAGTGTAGGTGTTGGCGCCCGCCATTGACAAATTGCCTGATCCCAGTTGAGCGACCGAGCCGGTGCCGGAGATCAAACCGGAGAAGGTGAGAGCATTGGAGCGATTGAACGCCAAGGTTCCGTTGTTAGTGACGTTGTTGGCGATACTTCCGGTGGTGCCACCGTCGCCGATCTGCAGCGTGCCATTCGAAATGGTTGTGCCGCCCGTGTAGGTGCTGGCGCCCGTGAGGACCGTGGTCCCTGGACCGAGCTGGCTCACACTTCCCCAACCCGAGATGACGCCGCCGAACGTGTAGGCATCCGAACGATTGAACCACAGCTCGCTGTTGTTGCTCACCTGGCCAGTGATCGATCCGGCCGTACCGCCATCGCCGATCTGCAGCACACCTAACGAAATAGAGGTGAGGCCTGTGTAAGTGTTGGTTCCAGTCAGGATGGTTATGCCGTCGCCGAACTTGCGTACTCCCCCCACGCCAGAGATAGCGCCATCGAACGTGTAGCGACCAGCGCGGTTGAACATCAGCGAGCCGTTATTGATGACGTCGCCGGTGATCGATCCGGTGGAGCCGCCGCTGCCGATCTGTAGTATTCCACTCGAGATGGTGGTGCCACCGCTGTAGGTGTTGGTGCCGGTCAGGATAACCGTTCCGGTCCCCGCTTTGCTCACTCCCCCCGTGCCGGAGATGGCGCCACCGAAGACGTACGTACCTGAGCGCTTGAACACCAGCGAAGCGTTATTGATGACATCTCCGGCAATCGATCCCGTGTTACTTCCGTTGCCGAGCTGTAGTGTGCCTGCCGAGATGGTGGTGCCGCCCGTGTAGCTGTTGATGCCGCTGAGCGTCAGCACGCCAGAGCCCGTCTTTGTGACGGAGCCCGCTCCTGTGATCATCTGGTCGAGGATCGAGTTGGCCGACTGTGCGAACGTGAGGGTGGTGCTGCTGGTCGCGAGACCGATCGCTCCGATAAGACCCGCCCCCGCGTTCATGAACGTCAGCGTATTGTCGCCGCCCGTGAATGTAATCGAGTTCGCTTGCGTCCTGCCATCGCCGGCGACGCCGCCCTGAATCGACCTTGAGTTGATAATGGTCAGACCCGAGCCGACGATCCCGGCGCCGCCCGCGCCAACCGCCCCCGCCACCCCGGCGGTGCCCGTACCGGCGCCTGGTGCGCCTGCGACGCCACCATTGCCACCTTTGATGGTACCGCCGTTGGTGACCGTCGCCCCAGGTGAGGTCAATAGAAGGCCGATCCCGCCGTCTCCGCCCGCGCCGCCGTTGCCGTTTGCTGCAGCCGCAGATCCTCCGGCACCGCCAGCGCCGCCGGCACCGCCTTGAATCGTCACGTTGAAATTGGTGAAGGAACTGCTGTCCGAAAAGACGAAACCGACGCCCCCGGAGCCGCCGCCGCCGCCGCCGCCCCCGGACGAGCCTGAATCTGTGCCTGCCCCGCCGTTGCCGCCTTTGCCCCCATTTTGGCCGGTGGAATTTGCGCTATTTGTGTAGGGGGCATTGACCTCGCCGCCATTGTTGCCGCCGGCGCCTCCTCCACCTCCGCTGGGAGAGGCCGCCGTCGTGCCATCGCCGCCGTCTTGACCCGGCGTGTTGCCGCCCGCGGCACCTCCGACACTGGCTGTGTTGCCGCTGGAGCCACCGCTCCCGCCGCCGGCCGCACCACCGCCGCCGCCGCCAGATCCCGCGGTCGTGCTCGGTCCCGAGTTGCCACCGCTCGCCCCGCCATAGCCAGAGCCGCCGATCCCGCCGGCGGCAGAGGGGTCGCCGCCTTTTCCGCCGGCACCGCCGTCGGCCATCGCCGGGACTGTCAGGGTCGTGACGACTGTGATCGCGCGCAACAGCGCCCCACTCAGCGCCGCAATGCTCCTTGCACCGATCCGACTGCCGTCCACCAGCAGCGCCTTGATGTCAGCCGACCTTCTTCGCTTGTACGCCACCAAATTCCCACTCCACCGACCTCGTAAAACTACTAGGTCGCGGTGGCGCGAAGCGGAAGCAATCGCCGGTAAAAAGGTTCAGTCGTTGCAAGCAAGATACAATTGCGGTTGCACCGAACGACGATCGGCACCCACAATGTACTTCACAGTAAAGACCCGATTGCAGTGACCCGAGCCATCATATCAAATGATACCGTCGCACATCGCTCTCTGATGCGCGCCTGACGCCTACTGAACGATGCGATCAAAAGATCGCTCGTGATGCCGAAGCCTTGAATACCGCCGCGGCGCGCTTGCGTCATCTCGACGAGACGCGCTGGATTGTCGCGGTCGCGAGTCGCGATGCAGCGAGAGGCTCCCCACGGCTTGATGTCGCCGACGTGCGGACAGACGACGGTGCCGGGCTTGCATCGTCATTCCGCGAAGCGCGCAGCGCGATCCCGGCATGACGAACGAGACACCGAGAAAGAGAGCGCGCTGCGAAAGAATCGCCTAGCCCAGCAAGAACCCGCCATCCACCGTCACCACGCTGCCAGTCATGTAGCGCGAGGCGTTGGAGGCGAGCAGCAGGATGGCGCCGTCGAGGTCGGACTCGTGGCCGACGCGGCGTTGCGGGATGCTCTTGAGCAGCTTCTCGCCGGCCGGCGTCGACCACAGTTCACGATTGATATCGGTGTCGATGTAGCCCGGCGCCAGCGCGTTGACACGGATGCGCGAGCTGGCGAGCTCCAGCGCCATCGCCTTGGTGGCCTGGATGATGCCGGCCTTGGAGATCGCGTAAGGCGAGACGAATTTCAGCACGCTCTGGCCGAGCACCGAGGCGATGTTGACGATGTTGCCGCCCTGCTGGCGTGCGATCATCCGGCGCGCGACTTCGGTGGCCAGGAAGTAAGCGCCTTTCAGATTGGCGCCGATCACCTTGTCCCAATCCGCCTCGCTGGTGTCGACCGCAAGCTTCTCGGTGGCGACGCCGGCATTGTTGATCAGCACGGTAATCGGGCCGAGCGCGGCCTCGGCCTGATCGAGCGCCGCGGCCATCCCGCCGAGATCGGTGACATCCATGCGCACCGCGACGGCGCGGCCGCCGCCGTTCTTGATCTCCTGTTCTAGGCTTTGCAGCTTGTCGATCTGTCGCGCAGCCAGCACGATCGCCGCGCCGCGCGCGGCGAGCACGCGCGCGAATTGCCGCCCCAGCCCCTGCGATGCGCCGGTGACCAGAATGACTTCGTTGCTGACGTCGAACAGTTGATCCATGCCGCGTTTCCCGTTGATGCGTTATGCGTTGCCCTCCCCTTACCATGCCGGAGCGGGATGGCTAGAGTGCCGGCCGCATCGACACCGCCATGCATCCGGGAGTGAAACGTGGATCTGGGAATCAAGGGCCGCCGCGCGCTGGTGTGCGCATCGAGCAAGGGACTGGGCCGCGGCTGCGCTGCGGCGCTCGCCGCCGAAGGCGTGCATGTGACGATGACTGCACGCGGCGCCGAAGCGCTGGCGCAGGCTGCAGCGGAGCTGCGCAAGGCCTATCCCGATGTCGAGATCATCGAGGTCGCCGGCGACATCACCACACCGGACGGCCGCGCCGCCGCGCTGGCGGCCTGTCCGGAGCCGGACATCCTGATCAACAATGCCGGCGGCCCGCCGCCCGGCGATTTCCGTAACTGGACCCGCGACGACTGGATCAAGGCGCTCGACGCCAACATGCTGACGCCGATCGAGCTGATCAAGGCGACGGTCGACAAGATGATCGAACGGAAGTTCGGCCGCATCGTCAACATCACCTCGGCTGCCGTGAAGGCACCGATCGATGTGCTCGGCCTGTCGAACGGCGCGCGCTCAGGCCTGACCGGTTTCGTCGCCGGCCTGTCGCGCAAGACCGTCCGCCACAACGTGACCATCAACGCGCTGCTGCCCGGCCCGTTCGACACCGATCGGCTGCGCGGCGTCGCGGCCGGCCAGGCCAAGGCGTCCGGCAAGCCGGCAGAGCAGATCCTGGAAGCGCGGAAGAACGAAAACCCGGCAGGACGCTTCGGCACGCCGGACGAATTCGGCGCCGCCTGTGCATTCCTCTGCAGCGTCCACGCCGGCTACATCACCGGCCAGAACCTGCTGCTCGACGGCGGCGCGTTCCCCGGCACGATGTAACGGCCGCCCGACAACGAAGACCGGCGGGGGTGCCGCCGGTCTTCGGCTTACTTCGGCGCCGTCATCACGATGCGCACCAGATCGGTGGCATTGCGCGCACCGAGCTTCTTCATGATATTGGCGCGGTGATACTCGATCGTACGCGGGCTGATCCCGAGCTGGCGGCCGGCTTCCTTGTTGGTATTGCCGGACGAAAACAGCTCGAGCACTTCGCGCTCGCGCAGCGTCAGCGGCTCCTTGCCGGGGAAATTGTAGGACGGCGCCTTACTGGCTTGACCGGCATCGCGCCGTCGCGAGAAGGCCTCGATCGCCTCCTCCACCCGTGACACGATCTCCTTGCCGCGGAACGGCTTCTCGATGAAGTCGAGGGCGCCGTTCTTGATGGCGTTGACGGCCATCGCGATGTCGCCTTTGCCCGAGATCATGAAGATCGGCGCCGGGTAATCCTCAGCGTGCAGTTCCGCCAGGATGTCGAGACCCGACCGGCCGGGAATGTGAACGTCGAGCAGGATGCAAGCCGGGCTGCGGTTACGCGCCACCGCAAGCAATGATTCACCATCGGCAAAGCAGATCACCTGATAGCCCGCCGCCGAGAGCACGATCGACAGTGTCTCGCGCACCGCCGGATCGTCATCGACAACGAAGACTTCTCCTCCCGATGCTTGTTCGTTCATTACACGACCTCCCGGTAAAACCATGAATGGAACGTACTGTTCAATTGCAGCCCGTAATTCTACGGGGAACCAAGTTAACGCGAAGACAGCACCAAACCGTTATGGTGATCTCAGAAACGTGCGAGGTCGCCGGTGTTATCTGCTTCCACCCCTACTAAGTAAGCGCCCGCCTCGAGCGTCGCCCACAACACACTCATCTAGTACGAACCAACCGACCGGGAGTTTCCCGATATCCTCGATTAGAACTTAAGTTCCCGAATATCATTATGAACCGGATTCGAGCAAGCAAGCGCTATCAAAACGGCGAAGGCCGCGGGGATAAACTCCGGCCGGCACCGTTGCTGCGCTGCTTCCATCAAGACGCCATCGGCGCGCGACGGGGCCCCGCTCCGGCCGCGGATCATTGACCGGGAGCCCGTTCGTCCGATGCTGCCGCCGACCCGCCCGAACCTGAAGCGATCGCTGGTGGCCCTCCGCGTCACGACGATCGTGCTGATCGCCACCATCGTCGGCACCAACCTGATCTTCCTCGGCAACCTGCGCGAAAGCACGCTGCAGACGGCGGAGACCAATCTGGAGCGGTACACGCTGACGCTTGCCGAAGAGGCCGATCGGTCGTTCAAGTCGATGGACCTGCTGCTTTCCAGCATTCGTGATTATGTCAGCCGCGCCGGCGTGACCGACAGCGCCTCCTACCGACGGCTGATGTCGCAGCAGAGCGTGTATTCGCTGCTCAGCGAGAAGATCACAGGGATGCCGCAGGTCGACGCCGTCACCATGATCGACGAGACCGGCAAGCTGATCAATTTCTCGCGCTACTGGCCGATTCCCAACGTCGACATCTCCGATCGCGACTACTTCCGGGCCCTCAGCAGCGATCCGGCGCTGACCTCGTTCGTCAGCGCTCCCACCCGGAACCGCGGTTCCGGAACCTGGAACATCTACCTTGCGCATCGTCTGAACGATGCCAGCGGCGGTTTCATCGGCCTGCTGCTCGGTGCGATTTCGGTGCAGTATTTCGAGAATTTCTTCGCCGCCACCTCCCCGGGGACCGGCACCGAAATCTCCTTGATGCGATCCGATGGCACGCTGCTGGTCAACTATCCCCACTCCGACCGGCTCGGCACCGTCGTGACCGACGCCGGCCGCCTGGCCTTGGCCGCAGGGGGACGCCAGCGGGAGGCTGCGGGGCCGAACAAACGTCTTCGTGTGACGCGGATGCTGCCGAACTACCCGGTCGTGGTCCGTGTCACGCAACCGGAGGACAGCGCACTGCAGAGCTGGCAGGACATGGCCGCGCTGATGATCGCGATGTCGGTGATCAGCGCACTGGTCATCATCACCGGCAGCGTTGCGATCGCGCGCTGGTGGGGTAAGCAGCATCTCTATGCCGAGGCGGCCGAGGCGGCGAGCGCGGCCAAATCCAGCTTCGTGGCGATGATGAGCCATGAGATCCGCACGCCGATGAACGCCGTGATCGGGCTTGCCACCAACCTGCTGGAGACGCGTCTCGACGCCGAGCAGCGCCAGGCGGTCACCAGCATTCATGATGCCGGCGACAACCTCCTGCAAATCCTCGACGACATCCTCGACTTCTCCAAGCTCGAAGCCGGCCGGCTCAGCCTGGAGCCGATCCCATTCGCACCGCGCAGCATCGTCGACAACACGCTCAGCGTGATCGGACCGCGCGCGGTCGCCAAGGGCCTGGTGATCCGTCAGGAAACCCGCGGCGATATCCCCGAGGCACTGACCGGCGACGCCGGCCGTATCCGGCAGGTGCTGCTCAACCTGATTTCAAACGCGGTGAAATTCACGACCGCCGGCCGGATCACCATTACAACCGAGTGCATCTCGCGCGACGCCACGAACGCGCGGATGCGCTGGATCGTCACCGACACCGGCATCGGGATCGCGCCCGACAAGATCGACTCGCTGTTCAAGGATTTCGTCCAGGCCGACAGTTCGATCAGTCGGCGGTTCGGCGGATCCGGACTTGGTCTTGCGATCAGCAAGCGCCTGATCGAGCAGATGGGCGGCAAGATCGGCGTGACCTCCACGCCGGGGAGCGGCTCCGAATTCCACTTCTCGCTGACGCTGCCGATTGCCGACGATGCGGCGCCGCCGGAGCAGGACGACCAGGCCGTCTATGCTCAATTCCGTGCGCGGATCGAGGCTGCAGGCCGGCCGCTGCGGGTGCTGGTAGTTGACGACAATCCGACCAACCGAGCGATCGCAGCGCAGATGCTGGGCGAGTTCTGGGTCCAGACCAATACGGCCTGCGACGGCACCGAGGCGGTGACCGCCGCGACCCGGTTCGGCTATGACGTGGTGCTGATGGACGTGCGGATGCCCGAAATGGACGGGCTCGATGCCACCCGCGCGATCCGCTCACACGGCGGCGCGCTCGCCAATGTCCCGATCATCGCCTTCACCGCCAATGCTTTCGCCGAAGACGCCGCCGCCTGCCGCAACGCCGGCATGAACGACCATGTCGCCAAGCCGGTTCGCAAGAAGGCGCTGATCGAAGCGATCCTGCGCGCGCTGCCGCCGCTGCCTGCTGCGGAGTCTCCTCGCCTCGTACCCGCCCCGGCGCCGCTCGCTCCGCCGCCGGGCGATAACGCCGAGCAGACTGCGGCGCCGTCGGACCTCGGCGGCGCGGGGCAGCTCTATGTCGGCCGCCAGGCGTTCGGCCATCTGGTCGAGGAGATCGGCGAGGATGCGACGCTGGCGGTGCTGTCGGTGTTCGCACGCGACACCGAAGCCAGGATCGCGCTGTTCGACAGCCTCGACATCGCCAGTGAGCGCCGCCGGATCGAACGCGAGGCACATTCGCTCAAGAGCGCGGCGGCCACCTTCGGGCTCGACACACTGTCTGGGCTGGCGCGCGAACTCGAGCACGCCGCACCGCATCTGACGCAAGCCGAATACGTGGCGATAACCAGGCAGATCAAAGCGGCGTTCAGCGCAGCGCGCCGCGTGGCGGCAGACGACAATCAACTGGTGGAACTGGCGGGCTGACGCTGGATCGAGATGCGCGGGAGGCTTGAGTGCTCAAGCCTCCCGCTGCAGCGGCACAACGGCCGCCCGCGTTGCCGGAGGCCGCGCCATCCAGCCGCGATACCACTCGACGAAAGCATCCTGGCGCAGCGCACGCGAGAACTCGAAGCCCTGGCCGATATCACAGCCGAGCGCATCGAGCGCATGCCAGGTCGCGGCATCCTCGATGCCTTCGGCCACGACCTTCATGTTGTACTGATGCGCGATCGCGACGGAAGACGACACGATCTTCCACATGTCAGCGTCGGTCAGGCAGTCCTTGACGAAGGAGCGATCGATCTTCAGCTCGCTGAACGGCATTCGCGCCAGCGCCGACAGCGACGAATAGCCGGTGCCGAAATCGTCCATCGAGATGCCGATGCCCTTGAGGCGAAGCCGCAGCAGCACGTCCATGGCACGGCCGACATCAGCCATTGCGGTGGTCTCGGTGACCTCGATCATCAGCGACCGCGCCGGCACGCCGATCTCGGCGAGCAGGCACTCGACCTCCTCCGGCAGCGAGGTGTCGGACAGCAGTGAGGCCGACAGATTGACCGCCACGACGAATTTCGGCTCCGTCGGAAGGAACGCGGCCGCGAACGTCATCGAGTCGCGCAGCATCCGCAGCGTCATCGTCTTGATCAGCCCGCCCTGTTCGGCGAGCGGAATGAAGACATCCGGGCCAACCGGACCGAACGCTGCGCTGTCCCAGCGCGCCAGCGCTTCGCAGCCGGTCACCTTGCCGGTGGAAAGATCGATCTTCGGCTGAAACGCGGCATAGACTTCACCATCGTCGAGACCGCGGCGAAGATCTTCAACCGTGATGTCGGACAGCCGCGCATCCACTCCGCGCCGCGACGCCGCGGCTTCCTGGAACGGCGCTAGCGCACCGCGCAGCAGCGCCAGATCGATCGGCTTCGGCAGCGAAATGGTGTCGAGCATCCCGACGGCGTGGGCCATCCTCACCGTGGCATTGAGGATGCGCTCTTCGCATCCGCTGATGACGATGATCCGACGCGGCTTGGCCTCGGTCTCCGCGATCAGCCGCAGCAGTTCGATGCCGTCGTGATCGCCGAGCGACAGATCGATCGTGATGTAGTCGAACCGGCCGGTCGCGAGACGCGCGGCCGCTTCATGATAGGACGAGGCAAAATGCGGGCGGTAACCGAGCTTGGTGCAGACACCGCTGACGATCGCCCCCTGAACCGGATCATCGTCGACGACGAGAACATCGATCGCCGGATTATGGTTGGTTGGATCTAGCATCGCCGTGCTCTCTGTCAGAGCTCCTTGAACGCGTCGCTTATCGTCTGCGCGTTTTCCTCTGCGATCCGGCTGACGTAGTCAGGAACGAACTGACTTCCGCCAACCAGAGCGCGAAATGATCCTACCACTCGACCGTTGAAAGAAGCGTTTGCAGAACCAAGACCCGCGTCACCTTCGGATAATCGGTTAGCAGTTCCCTGCCGAATTTGACGCAATTTGTCATTCAGGCTCAGGCCATCCGGTCGTCGCGGCTGGAAGGTTTGACGCTCTTGTTGCGGGTGCTGAGAAAGCGAACGTCGATCTCCGAGCCGTTGACCCGGATCAGTTCGCAGCGACGATAGGCGAGACCGGTCGAGGACAGGAGAAGGAAGAATTCCTTCAGGTTGAGGCCTTCGATCGATCCTTCGAGCTCGAGTTCGGCATCGACGCTCGACACCGCCTTGAGAACGCAGTTGCGCCGCCAAGTGCCGTCGATGCCCATGATCCAGACGTTGTAGCCACGCCCGAAGGACACCCGTTCCGGCCCGCCGCTCTCGGACGCCACTTCGTCCTCCTTTATCGCCCCGTCAGGGCACTCGTCTTCAAGCCGCCAAGCGCGAGCCCCGGAGCCGTCGAGGCGGCAGAACTGTTCGGCAGGTACACACCGCGCCGCTTCGGACAGATCCGGTAGGAGTCGGTGAGACCGACCACGGTCTCGGCGGCGCCGAGAAACAGGTAGCCGTCCGGCTCGTTGACCTTCATCAGCCGGTTGAAGATATCAGATTTTGTCGCCTGATCGAAATAGATCAGCACGTTGCGGCAGAAGATCACGTCGAATTTGCCGAGAGCCGTGAAGTCCTGCAACAGATTGAACAGACGGTACTGCACCATCGAGCGCACGTCGGCATTGAGCTGCCACATCGTACCGACCTGCTTGAAGTACTTCACCAAGAGCTGGATCGGCAGGCCGCGCTGCACTTCGAACTGGGTGTAGAGGCCGGCCTTGGACTTCTCCAGCACTTCCGGCGACAGGTCGGTGGCGACGATCTCGATCCGCCAGCCGGCGAGTTCAGCGGCCTTCTCCTTCAGCAGCATCGCCAACGAATACGGCTCCTGGCCGGTCGACGACGCCGCGCACCAGATCCGCAGCGACTTGCGACCCGCGCGCGCCTTGATCAGTTCGGGGATGACGCTGTCCTTGAAGTGATCGAACGGCGTCTTGTCGCGGAAGAAGAACGTCTCGTTCGTGGTCATCGCTTCGACCACGTCGTTGATCAGCGAGTCCGATCCGGCCTTCATCTTCTGCACCAGATCGGTGATGCCCGGCACACCCGCCTTGCGGGCGAGCGGCAGCAACCGGCTCTCGAGCAGGTACTTCTTGTCAGCCGACAACACCAGGCCGGAACGGTCCTTGAGCAGCTTTTGCAGGTACTCGTAATCGAGCGGTGTCATGCGTTCCTTCCCGGGAGAATTCGAGGGCGGTGAGCTGGGTTCGGTGCGCTAGGTCAAGCAGCCATACGTTGAGTTGCGATTTCGAGCACTTTGTCGACGTCGAGGACGACCATGAGCTGTCCGTCGAGGCGGTGGACGCCGTTGGCGAAGGAGGCCATGCGGGGATCGAGGTTGACCGGGTTGGTCTCACGGCCCTCGTCCGGCAGGGTCAGCACTTCGCCGATGGAGTCGATCAGAAGGCCATAGGATTCGCCGCGCAGGTCGACACCCATCGCCATCGGCGGCTTGCCGTCCTGGTTCTTGGGCAGGCCGAGACGGGCCCGCATGTCGATCGCGGTGACGATCCGGCCGCGCAGGTTGAGAACGCCGGCGACATCGTCGGGCGCCAGCGGTACGCGGGTCAGCCGTTCCGGCATGAACACGTCCTGCACCCGGCTGATCGGCAAACCGAACAGCTGGCCGCCGATCATCGCGGTGGCGAACTGGGTGGTGTTGCCGCTGATCGCGTCGATGGTGCGGCTCATCGCGGGTGTCCTTCCTGGTCTCGCTCATGCCGCCTGCTCCAGCACTTCGGGCGTCGCATGCATCGTGGTCTGCTCCTTCAGCGCCGCGATCAGGCCGGGCCGGTCGAACTTGGCGATGTAGTCGGTCAGA
>NZ_JAZDRK010000012.1:0-2853 GCF_047501505.1 Rhodopseudomonas sp. G2_2311 | reverse complement strand
GGGTGTCCTTCCTGGTCTCGCTCATGCCGCCTGCTCCAGCACTTCGGGCGTCGCATGCATCGTGGTCTGCTCCTTCAGCGCCGCGATCAGGCCGGGCCGGTCGAACTTGGCGATGTAGTCGGTCAGACCGGCCTGGCGGCCGCGCTCGATCGCCGCCGGCGACACTAGCGAGCTCAGCGCGATCACCGGCAGGCTCGACATCTTGGTGTCGGAGCGGATCGCCTCGGCGAACTCGAAGCCGTTCATCTCCGGCATCTCGATGTCGGTCAGGATCACGTCGAACTGCGCACCCGAGCGCAGCACGGCGAGGCCCTCGACCGCCGAGGTCGCAACGCGGACCTTGTAGCCCGCCGCCTTCAGCACCGGACCCAGCATGTTGCGGAAGAACGCACTGTCATCGACCAGCAGCACCGAGCGCGTGGTCATCGTCTGCCGCATCTCCTTGCGCGCCAGCCAGTCGGAGAACGCCATCGGCAAGAAGTGCGCGACGTCGATCACTTCGGTGGCCTGGCCCTTGATCACCGCCGAGCCGAGAATGCCCTCGCGGCTGGAGCCGACCTGGATGTGCAGATGCTCCTCGACGATGTCGACGATCTCGTCGACCACAAGGCCCATCGACCGGTCCTCGTCGGCGAACACCAGGATCGGCTGCACGCCGCTTGTCGCGACATCGACGCCTTCCATCAGCACCAGCGGCATCAGCTGGTCGCGGTACTGCACCATGTAGCGGCCGTTCGACCTCTCGATCTTGTCGGCGGCGATCTCTTCCAGGCGCGTCACCAGCGACAGCGGCACCGCCTTGGGCTGGCTCGAGCCGGCGCGGAACACCAGAAGCGAGGTGAGCTGTTCGGCCGAGGCGTTGCGGCTCGCCGCCGCCTGATCGGAGATATCGTGCTGCGCCGACACCGCGGTGCCGAGCGCCTGCGCGATCCCGTTCGGATCGACGATCATGATCACCGCGCCGTCGCCCAGGATGGTGTTGCCCGAGAACATTCCGATGTGACGCAGCTTGGTCGACATCGGCTTGACGACGATTTCTTCGGTGTGGAACACGCCGTCGACCACGATGCCGAAGGTCTGGCTGCCGACCTGGGTCACCACGATGAAGCCGTTCTCCGGCTCGCTATTGGCGCCCTCGTCGATGCCGAGCAGCTTCTTCAGATGGATCAGCGGCAGCAGCTTGTCGCGGAGACGAAGAACGGGCGTGTCCTTGATCCGCTCGATGCGGTGCTCGGAGTTGGCCCGCGCCCGCACCAGTTCGACCACGGCGAGCTGCGGGATCGCGAACCGGTCACCGCCGGCCTCCACGATCAGTGCCGAGACGATCGCCAGCGTCAGCGGGATCTTGATGGTGATCGCCGAGCCTTCGCCCGCGACCGACTTCACTTCAATCGTGCCGCCGATCTGGTCGATATTGGTGCGCACCACGTCCATGCCGACGCCGCGGCCGGACACCGAGGTGACGGCGGCGGCGGTCGAGAAGCCCGGCGCGAAGATGAACTTGTGGATCTGCGCCTCGGTCATCTTCTCGAGTTCGGCCTCGGTGACCAGACCGTTGGCCAAGGCCTTGGCCTTGATCCGTTCGGTGTCGAGCCCGCGGCCGTTGTCGGCGATGCAGATCACGATGTGGCCGCCCTCGTGATAGGCGGACAGGCGGATGGTGCCCTGCTCGGGCTTGCCGGCGCGCGCCCGGTCCTCGGGCTTCTCCAGCCCGTGGTCGGCGGAGTTGCGCACCATGTGGGTGAGCGGGTCCTTGATCAGGTCGAGCACCTGGCGGTCGAGCTCGGTGTCGGCACCGTGCATCTCCAGCTCGATGTGCTTGCCGAGTTCGGCGGCCAGATCCCGGACGATGCGGGGCAGCTTCTGCCAGGCGTTGCCGATCGGCTGCATCCGGGTCTTCATCACCCCGTCCTGCAGCTCGGCGGTGACGGTGGAGAGCCGCTGCAGCGGCACCTTGAACTCGTTGTCCTCGTGGCGCCGGCTGATCTCCAAGAGCTGGTTACGGGTCAGCACCAGCTCCGACACCATCGTCATCAGGTGTTCGAGGGTATCGACATTGACCCGGATCGACTGGTTGGCGACGCCGCCGGCGGCACCACCTTCAGCCGCACCCTCGCCGTCGCCGCCGGACTTCTTCGCCGCCGGCTTGGCGGCGGGTTTGGCGGCGGGCTTGGCCGGCTTCGGTTCAGGCTGCGCAGCTTCGGCCACGGCCGCCGGCGCCTCGCTCACGGCCGGCTGCAGCGGCGGGGAAGCCATCTCGATCTCGGTCTCGCGGAAGGCGCGCTCCAGCTCGTCCAGCGACACTTCGCCCGGCCGCAGCGGACGCTCCAGCGTCTGCGCCACCAGGGTGCCTTCGGTCGAATTGGCGTCGGCCGCAGCCGCCACAACGGCTTCGGCAGGAGCTTCGGCCACAGCGACCTCGGCGACGTCCGCCGGCACCGTGCCACCAAGCTCGGCCGCGATCTCCTCCGGCGAGCGCATCGACAACCGCTCCAGCTCCCCGATCAGGTCGCCGTCCTCGCCCTCGGGCTCGGCCTGGGTCGCCTCCAGCTGGGTCAGAATGTCCTTGATCCGGTCGATCGTGGTCAGGATCAGCGTCACCGCCTCCCCCGTCACCGGCATCCCGTCCCGGAATTTGCCCATCAGGGTCTCGGCCGCATGCGCAAGCGCTTCAAGCCGCGGCAATCCTAGAAACCCGCACGTCCCCTTGATGGTGTGAACAAGACGAAAAATATTGTCCAATATCTTCGCGTTGTTCGGCTCCTGCTCAAACCGGACCAACTGGTTGTCAACCGTGTCCAGGCTCTCGAAGGTCTCCGTCAAAAACTCACGAAGAAGATCGTCCATACGCGT